>NZ_PPDJ01000007.1 GCF_002903145.1 Halobacteriovorax sp. DA5
TTTAAGCGTTTAGTTAATCAGCGATCTCTTCTTGTCGAATATAAATTCCACTTATTCCCCACTTCCCATTATAAATATCAGATTTTCTAAATCCCATACTGTTATACTCACCGTCGATAGTAAACCTTAAATATTCAACATCATCTTTTGTTTTCAAATTCAACTGTCCAAGTCTATCCACGATATTTTTCAATCGCTTCTTAGTCAGGATATATTCTTTCAAATATAGTCTAGGATGAATCACACTAGATATTTGTGTTTCATATTTAAAATCAGGATTTATAAAGTAATGAATACACTCCTTATTTTTTTCACTTAGTGCACACTTTCTAAACTCATTTACAAGTTCTTTGAGTGAATCATATCCTTTAACATAAAATAGTTCTTTAGAAACCCTTTCCGGGCATGAAACAACATTATAAGACTTTAAAGCAATTCCCTCTTGCTCTACTCTGATACAATCTCCTGTCTTGTATCGATAAAAGTATCCTGATAAATTTAAACTACTTTCACGCCTATGAGCATCAGTAAAGAGCTCCTTTTTAATTTCGGGGAAACTATCAGGAATGAAGGCGTAAGATATTAAAACAGGAACATTCATATTAATATTCCAAAAAAACGATCTAGTATCTTTTTTATAACTATCGAAGAATTCTGGCTCGAGGCCTTTATCCTTACTAGTGTCAGAGTTACTTCCAAAGACTAACGAAATCCAAAAAATACATAATACGTTTTTTAAAATATTATTCATTATCAATGCCTCTCTCTAGGTGTTTTATCGTAGACGTTATCCAACGGAAAATGCCTAAAACTAATTCAAATATACGATTCAAACTTTTGAATATATTGCCTAAGAGCTTCAATTTTATTGCAAGTATCTTTATTTAAACAATATTTGATAATCTCAAACTTGTCCTGACTAGAAAACATGACTTCGAATGTTTTGGCCTTATTTCCCTTATTCAGTTTCACATATTTGAAATCATGGTAGCCTAAATCATTTCTAAAAAAAGAAAAGACAACACTGTCTTCAGAAGTCGAATAGTATTTTGTTGGTATCGCTATATACTTCTCATTATTTAATAACTTTTCGATCTTTTCATCAGTTAGCTTTGGATATCTATTTTCGATTTCAAGTTTCTCACAATTCAATTTCTTATAATTACAGTATTCATAAATTTCTAACGGATAAACACTTCTAAACACTCTAACAATATCCTTTTCCATATAACGATAATGTATTAATTCACCATTAAAATCTTTTAATCCTTCATAATTAAAAATGAGAATATCCCTATCTGATATCGTAAGTGTAAACTTCTTATAAGTATCTAGATCAAAATCTTGAAGATATTCCTTTCCACATCCACTACGTAACTTTCGATTATCAATTACTACGGGCTTAGCACAATTCATAAAATCTCTTCTAAGCTTTAATATTAATACACTCCAAGAATACGTAGGCTTAACTCTTCTTGAGTATGATGAAGTAGAGCTTAATAAGATTAAAATCATCAATATTGATTTTGAATAAAGCGTGAATTTAAGCAAGAATGCCCTCCTCTTCATAAATACTTCTTAGTCGCTAATACAGACTTCATTCACTCACAAATATATGAAATAATTATCGGGTATAAATGAACTGAATGTTACCTATTTCCACACAAGTTATATTGAGTCCGAGTTCATCGTATTTAGCAGTGTCAAAGTCAAGAAATTCTAAAGAAAGAGATTCCAGAAACTAGAACTTTTCTCAAAAAAATTGCCAACAATATGAGAAAAGTTGATTGGTATGAATGTGAGTCTGTTGTACGAGGAGATTTGTTGCTCATTTTCACTTCGTGAAAGAAAAAGCACCTGGAACACCTATCCAATACCATTAATATAAACAATGTTCACATTCTTTCTTGGAGAACACTTAAGTTTTGCATAAATATTAGAACTAATTATGATTCTTAATAAAATGATTATATTCATCTAAGAACTCCTCTATCTCTCTATCATATTTTTTATACATCCAATGGTCTCTATCTAGAATAATATTATCTATTCCTTCCTTATCTTTTATATAACTATAAATTTTCAACTTCATTGGCTCGATATGCGGAGAACAATAATTCACAACATGAAAAAATGAATTACTGTGCACCTTTTTCAATTTACTTGCAAAGTCATGACTTTCCCTACTTCCGCCAATTTTCAACAATTCTTTTCGAAATATTTTTCTTTTATTAGTATTAAAAAGGAGATAATCATAATAAAGTGTTAAGTCTTGGTCATACTTAGTCTTCGAATAACGATAGGTTTCTAAGTTTTCATAAAGCTCTCTTACACAACCTCCAAGATTTTCATCATGAAAATACCAAGTATAGACCTCTTCTTTATTCTTTAGATCGAGACTGAAGAACTTCGTATTGTGTTTTGCAAATTCTTTCCAGATCTTTATGATATCTTCGTCTGCATCTTCTCCAATATTACTTATGATATATTCCCAAAGATCATCTCTGATGCCGTCTTCATTTTCATCGACTCCTGCTAAAGTCTCCGTTCTATCTTGCCAAAAGATATACCAAGGACGGTCGAGCTCCACGATTATTCCATATAGCAACCACGGACCAAATAACACCGTTAAAACTCCACCAAGCACGACATAGTAAACAAGGTGCGGAAGAACAAAACTTGCAATTAATGCTTTTATTGTAAACTTCGCTACCTTCTTCTTTTTACTTTCATTCATTTAAAAATCCGTTCCTAGTGCTTGCACATTAAATCAGCCTTACTCAATCTTAAATAAATCATGAATGCTTATCGACATTATACAGGCATAAATTCAATATACTTACTGGCTTTAGGATTAAAATAGAATTGTCTTCTATATATTTAATTTTATAATAATTTTTTGAGAGTTAATTGCTAATTTTCACTTCGTGAAAATGTCGCTTTTATATTGCGGAGACATTCCCATTGGCCCAGAGACGAACCGCTCGGGCTTGGACCCTCGCTCTCGACGCTAATCTCTAGCTAAAGAGTTGGGGGCCTAGCACCGCAAACAATAGCCCACCTTTGGGCGGCCAATTTTGCGGGTGCTTAATAGCGATCTTTAAAACGTATAATCAAAGATTGATTGATATGAAGGTTTCCGCGACGATAGTCGATGAATTTTGCACGCATTAAGTTTTTTAATGAGTGAGAGAAGTCCACATCGGCCATGGCAAATTCTTTGTAAGGATAACCGGCCCAAAGATTTTTAAGTTCAGCATGAAGATCTTTTTCTCTTTTTCTGAATTTACCTTGGTCTTTGAGATGGTAAATGATGAAAAGCTCTTCGTCTTCAAGATCAATTCCTAGGCCATAGCAGATGGCACTAAGGGCATGAACTGCTGCGATATACTTCTTATCTTTACCGAATTCATTTTGAAAATTAACAAAGCCTTTAAAGAATGCATCTAATTTGAAAACCATATTTTCATAGATTGCATATGTACTTTTTGATGAGTCATTAGAGACGTGGATACATTTATGAAGAAGTTCTTCAAATTGATCCATTTTCTTAAATTCTACTCTTTCTAATATTTCTTCTAATGTTTCTTGTAATTGTTCCATAGTCGTCTTTCTATCACATAATTCCTAAGCTGCCTATTGAGTAATACCGCGAATCTGATACTCTCTTGACGGCTTACGACGGCGATCGTATTCCTTTTGTCCAGGAGAGCGAGAGTCATTATAAATATCCTCTGCTCCATAATAATTACTGATCATACATACATTCAAAGCTGCAATACGATCACATTTTGATTTTACAATTCTCTTATAATTGGCCACGGCCTTTTGGTTGCGGGCCTCTCTTTCTGGTGTTAAGCGGTAGTATTCAACAAAGAGATTTCTATCCGCTGGATTAATTTCATCCTTGTACACATTGTAAACGAGCTTCTCGCAAGAAACATCCTTAAGCTCACCTTCAATAGCAGGAAAGTGATTCTTTAAAGTTGATGCTGATTGAGAGCGGAAGCCGCCTTGGTCGTTGTCCCCTGCAAAGAAAGAAAGGTTTGAATAAATATCTTCAATCTTGGCGGTTTCATTTTCACATGAGTTGAGCATTTGATCGACTCTTGTTAGAAGCTTCTCAAGATTCTTCTTTGTCACCTCGGCATTTTCATCATCACAAGAAATACACCACTCTCTTTCAGCGAAGTCCGAGTTCACATAGAGCATGGTTGCCAGAAGTGTATTTTCAAGTCCACTCATCGCATCCGCATGTGCAGTTGGAATGATAAGATCAAGGACAGTAAACCTACGAGTGGCCTTAACTTTTTCAACAAGTTCATCAAAGGCCTTATTAAAATCAAGCTTCTTGAAGTCAACAGGACGCTCATTCAAAAGAAATTGATTCTTAACCAGAGTTTCAATGGAATATTGTAATTTGTAGTTACCAACTCTAATGGTGGCCACACCGTTTTTAATCGTTGCAGGAGGGAGCTCACCGATGCCAGTCTTCTTTAGCCAGCGAAAGTACTTATGTTGCTCTTTAATATTTTTAAAGGATTGAGCATAGACCTCAGGGTCTTTGCGTCTCTGATTATAGCTATCCGTAATATTTACGAAGCGACGATAGTAGTTCTTCAGTGCAAACTCTTCAACGATGGCCTCGACAGAGTACTCCTCTTTCTCCACAATCATTTTTGCATGAGTCTGGGTAGCTGTCGCCAAGAGGCCAACAAGCGCTAAGATCTTAATAATCGAGTTCCTCATAATTATCTCCCATACGCTTAACGGAGTAATTATATCAATTATTAAATATTTATGTCAGAGATCTAAAGATATCAGTAAGATAGCAAGGCCATCGACATGGCCTCGCCCTAGTTATGCCAATTAAAATTGTGCTGATAATTGAAAGATAAAAGATGAGCCACATTCGAATTCATCCAGCTGATTGACTCCACAATCCATTGCTGAAACCGAATAGTCCATTGTGAATGAGCCTTTTTCGGTATTCAAATTGAAGCCATCTGCTAAATCAAGGCCTTGGGCCGTAAGAGCTGGAGCGATTGCTCTTTCTAAGTTCTCTGCACTAATTGAGATTTGTTTGAGCTTACCAAATAAAGTCTTCTTAACCACTGCTGGTACCACAATATCAATTTCATGCTCTTCAAAGATAATTTGAACTGCTTTTTTAGAGACAACGTTTAATTTCATTTTATTAAGTATTTGCTTAGTAGGAACTCCTTGCGAGATTTCATTACGTGAGCCTTCAACACTAATAACCATGTCGAAGTCACCTTCAATTGTCGACTTTGTTCCAGTAAGAGCATCTCCCTTAACCTCATAGAAATCCTTACCACGAAGCTCGATCGTAATTTCCATACCATTTTCAAGGTGATTAAAGCTTGTGTTAACAGTCTTAGCTAATTCATTATAGCTTACACCCTTGGCAAGAGCTTCAGTCATTGCCGTTGAACAAGATTCAACCTGTGCAAGATCTCCTCTTTTAAGTAAGGCTGCGGCCTTAGTGGAACCCTCAAGCGCACGAGCATAATTTACTGCAGCTTCACTATTTGAAAAGCGGCAACTTGATAGGCCATCATTAACTGACAATGATGCAAATGCTTGAGTGCTTAATAAAGTGATTGCTGTAGCAATAATAAATTTATTCAATTCAGGCTCCCTTGTACCTTCTTAAAAGTCTGGCAGTAAATTATCATATCTAGGAAATCTATCGAGTTATTTGAAAATTTGCCAATGGATGTCTTAGATTTAGACGCCTATTTTAAACAGGGAGAAATGGTCTTAAAACTTAAGATTTCTCTTAAGTTTCAAGACCTTAGAGCTTATTCAGTCTTCATTTGCTCAATAAATAATCGATATAATGAAGGAAGAACAACAAGTGTTAGAAGTGTTGCTGATATAATTCCTCCAACGACAACTGTAGCAAGAGGCCTTTGAACCTCTGCACCTAGCCCTGTTGAAAAAATCATCGGCAGGAAGCCGAAAATATCCGTTAAGGCCGTCATAAGAACTGGACGAAGTCTAACCATCGTCCCCTCCCTCACAACGTCATCAGGTGATTTTCCATCAGCTAAGAGTCGATTAAAGTAAGTCACAAGAACAACACCGTTTAGAATACTAATCCCACAAAGAGCAATAAAGCCAACCCCAGCTGAAATACTAAATGGTAGACCTAAAATCTTTAATGAAAGAACACCACCAATAAGGGCCATTGGTGCACACAGAAAAATTAGTAAGACTTGTGCATAATTCTTAAAGGCCGCATAGAGCATAACTAAAATGAGAAGCAGGGCCAAAGGAACTAGAACGCTTAGTCTTTCTTTAGCAGAAATAAGATTCTTAAAACTTCCACCCCATTCAATATAGTAACCTTCTGGAAGAGTTACTTCTTTTTCAACAATCTCTTTTGCAACTTTAACAAAGTTTTCGATATCTCGAGTTTGTGGATTAATAAGAATGGCAAGTCTGCGAACTGAGTTTTCACGACTAACTGATGCGTATGTTTCAGAAAGCTCAATATCGGCCACATCACTAATCTTAACAGTGTAGCCTTCAGAGATTCCAACAGGAAGGTTTGAAATTGTCTCCACATCCTTCCTCTCGTTTGCAGACAAACGAGTCATGATCGGATACTTCTTAACACCATCATAGATATCCCCAACTTGGGCACCACCGATAGCAGTTGAAATAACATCAAGTACAGGTTTACTACTTACGCCTAGTTTAGCTAGTTCATCAAGCTTTGGCGTGTATTGAATCATTGGAGCGAGCCCTTTTGATTCAACTTCAACCTCTCCTGCACCAGGTGTTTTTGCAATGGCCGCAGATACCTTAGTGGCGATCTCTTCAATGACTTTTAAGTCTTCACCGTAAACCTTAGCAGAAACAGACGCCCTTGTTCCTTCAAGTAACTCGTTAAAGCGAAGCTCTACTGGTTGGGAGAACATGGCCACTTGAGCTGGTATATTTAAGGCGAGGGCCTTTCTTACTTCCTCCATAAGCTCGGCCTTGTTTTTGATATGTTCATTCTTAGGCCACTCATCTCTAGGCTTAAGCATGACATATGAGTCCGAGATATTAACACCCATCGGGTCCGTACTAATCTCGGCCGCTCCTGTTCTTGCGAAGACCGTCTTTACTTGAGGAAACTCTTTAATAACATCTTCACTTAAGCGTTGAAGATGAATTGAGTTTTCAATACTAACATTAGCAGGACGGATAAACTGAACAGCAAAGTCCCCTTCATCTAATTGAGGAATAAACTCGGAGCCCATGCCCATAAAAAGAATTCCACCGAGAGCAATAGCAGATACGCCAAAACCGAGGACAGTCTTTTTAAATTTTAAGGCCAATTCTAAAATTGGAGCAAACGCCTTTTTTGCAAGAAGCATGATTCTTGGTTCACGATCTTGTGTATTAGAGCTTAAGAAAGTTGCAGCTAGAGCAGGAACTAAGGTGAATGAAAGTACAAGTGCTGAGGCAAGGGCCATAATGAAAGTTGTGGCCATTGGACCAAACATCTTCCCTTCAACTCCAGTTAGGGCAAATAGAGGGATGAAAACAGTAATGACAATGATCTCACCGAAGCCTGCGGCAGAACGAATTTCTATTGCACTTTCTACAACAAGATCTTTGATTTCAGCGCGTGTTAAGGCACGCCCAATTTCCTTTGTTCTCTTTTGTAAGCGGTGGACACAATTTTCAATAACAATAACGGCACCGTCAACAATGATCCCAAAATCTAGAGCACCAAGACTCATTAAATTTCCTGAAACATTTTGCCAGCGCATTAGAATGAAAGTAATTAAAAGAGATATTGGAATGGTAGCAGCAACAATAATTGCGGCCCTAATATTTCCCACAAGAAGCATGAGAAAGGCCATCACAAGTCCGGCCCCTACAATTAGGTTATGCTCAACTGTACTTAAGGTAGCATTAACCATATTCGAACGATTATAAACGATTTCGAGATTTACCCATGAAGGAAGATCCTTTTTAATCTCGTTGATACGCTCTTCAAGCCTAGTTGAGACTGCACGCGAGTTTTCCCCAAGAAGCATGAAGGCCGTTCCAATGACAACTTCTCTACCGTTATGAGTCGCCGCTCCAGTTCGTATTTCCTTATCAAATTTAACTTTTGCAACATCTTTTACGCGAATGATATCAAGAGAACCAAGTCGCTTAATGACAATATTTTCAATGTCCGAAATATTCTTTAATAGGCCAACTCCGCGAACAAGTAGCTGCTCTCCTGTTTGAGGAATATAGCCTCCCCCAACATTCTGGTTCGTACTCTCAATGGCGTTTTCAATATCATCAAAGTGAATTCCAAAACGGGCCATTTTATCAATATCTGGTTGGATGAAATATTGCTTCTCATAACCACCAATTGTATTAACTTCTGTCACACCTTTAACAGTTAGAAGTCTTGGCTTGATCAACCAGTCTTGGATTGAGCGAAGCTCCATAAGCTTCAGCATCTCCTCTTCTTCAGTTTTTACTTCTCCCTTAAAACTTAAGGAGTAGTGAAAGATCTCTCCAAGGCCCGTACTGATTGGCCCCATCTCTGGCTTCATTCCTATAGGAAGATCGATATTAACAAGTTTTTCAGAAGTAAGTTGTCTGGCGCGATAGATATCCACATCATCACTAAAGATGACAGTAACCTGAGAGATTCCGTATTTAGAAACTGAGCGGGTTTGCTCAACACCAGGCATTCCCGTTAAAGCTGACTCAATTGGAAACGTTACCATTCTTTCAATTTCTTCAGGAGTTAGCCCTTCAACAGGAGTATTAACCTGCACCTGGGTATTTGTGATATCTGGAACAGCATCAATTGATAATTTATCAAAAGAGTAAATACCGCCAATGATGAGAATTGCTGTGGCAATAAAAACAAAGAGACGGTTATGAACACTGAATTCAATTATTTTATTCATCATGATTCTTGCTCCCGTCCTTAATGTGCGTGGCCATATTCAGACTCATCTGTTGAGAAGATATCTGAAACGCGAAGAAGACCAATTCCGCTAACAACAATTTCATCCCCTTTAGTGAATGCTCCCGTTAACTCATGCTCGTCTATTAACTTAAAGAAGCCAGCTCTTTTACGATAAAGCGCACGCTCTTTACCAACCACAACGTAGGCACTATCTGGGATATTTACAAATCCCTTTGTGTACGTAGTTGTTTTAATAGCAAGTCTCTTCTGCGCTTCATTAGACAACTGAAAACCGTGCCTTTCATCAACTTTCGTGATGGCCTTGCCTTCACCAGTTTTCTCTTCCCCGTGTCCATGATGATCGTCGTGGTCGCCATGTTCTTCATGATCGCCGTGTTCTTCATGGTCACCGTGCTTATCATGATCGTCGTGGTCAGAATGTTCCTCATGCTTATGTTCGTCATGCTTGTGTTCGTCATGATGAGATTCACAGCCAACTAAACCGATCAGTAATATTATTAAGAATATTTTTTTCATATTTGTTCCTCTAGGATTGTTCCTCTTAGTAAATAGATATTCCATAAAGCTTCGACTGCTCCCATTTCGTAGTCGTTTCGCCTAATGGAAAAGTCCACCATTTGCCTGTGGGCCTCAATAATTAGCGATGTTGAAATCACACCGCGATCAAAGAGCTTTTCTATTCTCTTATGCTTCTTTTCTAAGACCGCCTGAGAAATCATTTTCTTGTAAACTGATTTGTAACGTTGATATTTTTGAATCCAATTCCTAAGATCGATTTGAAGATCAAGCTCATCGTAGCGAATTTGGTACTCACCCTTTTTAACTGCGGCCATCCCCTTGGCCTTTGCTCCATCATTTGTATTAAATACTGGTAAGTCAAAAGTAAGGCTTAGACCAAAGGCATGCTCTTTCTCATCATCAACTTTGGAGTATTCATACATCGGGCCAATTTTGAGATCACTATAAGCATTAGACTTGGCGACATCGTACTCAGCTTTTGCAACAGCAAGTTGTGCGAGTCCTTTCTTATAGTCAGTGCTATCTTTTAACTCTAATGACTTAAGGTTTATCTTCTTAAATTGGAACAACTCAGGAAGAGCACTTTTTGTGACGACACAATTCTTTCCCGCATTCAATTTCAGATGAACTTGGAGTTTAGACTTTTCAGCATGTAATTCAGATAGCCTGATATAGTAATCATCCATGGCAAAAGAAAGTGTTTCATACTCAACCTCTTGGCTTGGCGAAAGCGCTTTCCTAATCTTGCTCTTTTTATCAAGAACTTTCTTTAGAGAATCGTATGACTCTTGATAGACAGGTATAAGTTCTTGAACTTGTCTAAGGCGATACATATTTAGAATATTTTCTAAAACGACCTTTTCTTTCTCCCCTTTAAATTCAAGGCTACCAAGCTCTTTCATTCTCTGGGCCCACGTCTTACGCGATCCCCTCTTACCCCCTAACTCAAAAGTTTGAGTGACTTTAATCATCGAGGAAATCTCATTTTTTCCAGGCGTGACAATTTCTGTTTCAACCTCAGGGTTATAAACCTGATTGGCCGAATTGATTTCACCATCAAGCATCTCCTCATTGGCCTTTGCCAAGAGATTCACTTGATGATTCGATTTAATTTGCTTCAAAAATTCATTGGCATCTGTGATACGACAACTCTGTCCATAGGTATTTATGCCCATGCACAAAGCGAGAATCACGATGCTACTTCGACTAGTATTCATCGCATTAATCCTTTAAAAATAAGAATGTTAAAACTTTAAATTTGTAATGTTACGATAAAGAAGGTGGCTTCTTTGCCGGGTCGAGGTATGGGGATTTGAAGAAATCCAATCTTGGTGTTTGTGTGATATTAATTTCAATTAGAGGTAATTTAATTTCGACAGTATGTTCGAGATTGGCCAAGAAGTGAAGACCTGTACAATGAATATGACAGTGATCAGAACCGCTGTCGTGATCGTCGCAATGATCTGGATGGTCCAATTTAGATTTTTCGACTTTGGTACTCTCCATATTATTTACAGACAATTTAATTTCATGGGCCTCATGAGTGAAGCTCACAAAAATCATAAAGACTGTGAATAGTGAAAGTAGAATTCGCATCATGAGTAAAATACTAACATGCTCAGATATTGGAGTCTAGCCTCCAATTTGTTTCCACTTTAAATTATTTTTATCGAAGTGCGCCTTAACTTGATCAAGCTTTTCACCGTGAACTTCAATATAGTCGTTCTTAAAAGCGCCACCAACCCCTAGAGACTTCTTTAAATCTTTAGCAAGTTTCTGACACCACTTCTTATTTGCTGGAAGATCACTTATTTCAACGATTGCTCTTCCTTTTCCAGAAGTAAGCCTTCTAATTTTAAGAACAAGTTCAGACTCGTTAACTTCTTCATTAGAATTATTTTTACTATTTTTTTTTCTTAAATCACCGGCCTCATCAGACCATACTAACTTTGCATCTTTCATTCTTTAATCATAACTTAGAAACTAGAATTTGGCATTTTCAAAAATTCAATCTCTTCTGGTGTTGACTCTCGACCAAGAACTCCATTGCGATGTGGATAGCGGCCAAAGCGCTCAATGATGGCCATATGCTGATGCATATATTGAAGGGCCATGTCGTTATCTAATTTTTCAAATAGTCTCAATCCCTCTTTTTGAATGGTAAGAGATTCACTGTGCATATAGGGCATGTAGAGAAAGTGTTTCTTTCTAGTCGTAAAACCTTCATCTGTTTTTTGCAAAATGGCCTCCTGAGCTAAAACCAAGGCCATATCATCACTTGCAAAAGAGCGTGCATCACCACGATAGATATTACGAGAAAATTGATCGAGGATAATAATTTCGGCCAAACGACCCAGATGCTCCTCCCTCCATTCAAATAACTCTCCTTTTGCTGCCTTTGTATGAAGTCTGCCAAAGCGCTCTTCAATCTCGCGATCAATTCGAGCATCTTTCATCCACTTTTGCTCTTCAGTAAGCTCATCAAACCAAAAATCAAGTACTTCGTGATACATAAACTCTCCTACTTAATGAAAAATTACCCGATATCTTGTTCAAAATTCGAAATCTAGGTAGAACCTTGTCATGAAACAATTAATCCTTCTAGCGTGTTTATTTACATTAACAAAATCAATCTTTGCGGCCGTTAGCAAGGATGAGTATGAGCAAGTAAAAGCTGCTCTTTACCAAGCTTATAGTGAACTTGCCCCGTCACAAAATGAAGTTTTACAAATTAACTTACCAATTGCAGGTTTACCTGATTCGTATTGGTGGGATATTGATATGATCCATGCCTCATATGTTCAGGCCACAAATCAAGAAGATCAAATTGAACACCGTATTTACTTAATGGGTGGTTTTGGCCGTCTAGCAGGAATGACTCCAGATGGACTTGCATTAACAGCATGCCATGAAATCGGACACGGTATCGGTGGAGCTCCAAAGAAAGATGATCCAATGAATATGGGCTATCACTCTTCAATGGAAGGTCAATCTGATTACTTTGCAACAAAAGACTGCTTGGCGATCGTCTTTAAATACCTTCCAGAATTACGTGAAGTAAAAGAGAAATCGATCTACAAAGATCTATGCTCAAAACAAGATAAGCATGAGTACTTTACTTGTCTAAGACTTCTAACTGCTATGGAAGCAGATCAGGCCTTCTTTAAAAGCAATGGTGATGAAGTAAGTTTTGCGACATACTCTTCAAATGTAGCGACTGAGCTAAATACTGCCCCGTCATTTTATCCTAGTGCCCAATGTCGTTTTGATACGATGATTAACGGAATCTTAGACCTAGAGCGTCCAGAATGTTGGTACCCAGGTGGCGAGAAAAACGGAACATTGCGCTAAATACCTCCTATTTTTCGACATGTTCTCCATTAAATGCTAAGGTGCCCACTATTAGTAGATTTTAACCAAACAAAGGGTATTTAATGGAAACTCATATGGAAAAAGTAAGCTACATTATCGGTCGCCAAATTGGATCTGATTTTGTTGCACAAGGAATGGAAATCAATGCTGAAATTTTCGCAAATGCTGTAGCATCTGCAATGAAAGGTGAAGCAAGCCAACTATCACCAGAAGAAACTCAAAAAACAATGACTGAGTTCCAAGAGCACATGGCAAGACAACTTGCTGAAGCAGCGAACAAGCTAGCTGAAGAAGGTCGTGCATACCTTGAAACTAATAAAGCAGCCGAAGGTGTATCAACAACAGCTTCAGGTCTACAATATAAAGTTCTAGAAGCAGGTTCAGGAGCAACTCCATCTGCAGAGTCTACTGTAGAAGTTCACTACGAAGGTAAACTAATTGATGGAACTGTTTTTGATTCTTCATACCAAAGAGGACAAACAATTCAATTCCCTGTTGGTGGTGTAATTAAGGGTTGGACAGAAGCTCTTCAACTGATGAAAGAGGGAGACTCTTGGGAACTAACAATCCCATCTGAGCTTGCTTACGGTGAGCACGGTGCAGGAGCAAAGATTCCTCCACACTCAACTCTTATTTTCAAAGTACAACTTATCAAAGCAAACGTATAAGTTTCATAGGGGCCAAGTCATTGGCCCTTTTTTCTTAACTCACTCATAACCTTTCTTAACCAAACTTAAACTTCTAAATTGTTAATAAAAAGCTACATTTCCATCCATAACTTATGGGAGGATTCATGAAAAAAGTATTAATCTTTTTGGCAACACTACCATTTTTCTTTAATACTGCTCTTGCAGAAAGAAAAAGCGGAGAAGAAGTAAAATTATCAACAACAGAGACAGTCGGTGCAATGAAGCACACAAAACGTTTTAGAAATTTCTTAAGCGCGGCCAAAATTGCAGGCCTTGATGATATCGTAACAATCGATCACCCGATCACTATCTTTGCACCGAATGATGCAGCATTTGCTAAGTTACCACCTGAAACAGTTGAGTACCTTCTAGCAAATCCACTTGAGCTAAGAAAGCTTTTACTTTATCACATTGGATATGGCCGCCACGAAAAAAGCGATCTTAGACAAAAGAAAGAAGTTAAGACATTCCACGGAAGAGTTATTCTTGTGGATCAAGACAGTGAAGAGTTTATCCTAAACTCAAGTACACTACGTCTTGGAACATTAAAGAAACACGATAGAAATATCATTGTTCATGAAATCAATGAAGTATTACTTCCTTCTGAAGAGCTTCCTGCAAACAACTTCCAAACAGTTGAGTATGTTGACCTATCTCGCTACCTTGGTACTTGGTACCAACAAGGTGCATATGACGCCTTCTTTAACCTAAGATGTCAGGGAACAAAAGCAGAGTATAAGCTTAAGCACAATCGCATTAGAGTTAAAAACTCATGTCAGCTAGTTAATGGTGAAGAAAAAGTTGATAAAGCTTATGCAAAAGTAGTGGATAAGATTTCAAATGCAAAACTTAAGGTTAGCTTTGTTCCTCTACTTGGATACTTTGGTGTTGGCGCTGGCGACTACCAAATCATCCACCTCGATGAAGAATATACTGAAGCTATCGTAGCTGATAGAAATAGAAATACGCTCTTCATTTTGACTCGTGACAGAGAAATTGCTGAGTCAAAATATGAAGAATTAGTACAAATTGCTGTAAATCAAGGTTTTAGACCGGAGTATATTAAGAGAACTCCAGTATATGAAGTTGTTGAGCCTGCTGAGCCAACTGAACCGACAGTAGAACCAACTGAGCCTAATGATCATACAGATGGTGACAATCATGACGGTGATCATGATGGGGATATTGTAATTACAGATCCAGTTGAGACTGAAGTAATATTTTAGAAAAAAGAAGGGCCAGATTCTGGCCCTTTTTTATTGAACTCTTACAAGATTTTTACAAACGATGATATTTCTCTCTTTCTTTGGGAAATGGGGAAAGAGATTATATTTTGAATCAAGAGAATCAACCATGAATTTACCATTCTTTTGTTTCTCTAAAACAAGATCATTAAAGCCTGTGAATTCGTCATCATGAAACCAACGAGTCTCAATCCCTGTATACTGACGATAGAGTCTAAACTCATCTGACTTATCTGTTTCTAGCTCGCCTTCAAGCACAAGAGACTTATCTCCTTTTTCAACAGTTGCATGACAGTATCCATCTTCACATTCAATACTAACGGCACAGCCACTAGAGCTCTCATAATTGCCTTCTAATTTTGCGGCAAAAGAATTAAGTGAAACTAGCGCAAGTAATGTTACTAAAGTAATTTTCATTGTGAACCTCATAATTTTTTTTTGAATCTAACAGAAATCAAATTCAAATCATATGAAGTGAGTAAGAAATATTATGGTGATTAGATTTTAAACAAGGGGGCAGTGCCCCCTTAAGTAACTGTAATTATAGGGAATACATTTGAACAATGATTACCGCAAAAAAGATTGCTAGAAAAAGGCCCACACAGAAATAGAATCCCCAGACACTTCCCTGCTCTTCATCATTATTATAGTGTTGTTTAACCTTACCTTCATAATCGTATTTCTTTACTTCGACAGAAGTATCTACTGATGTGTTTTCCATACATCCTCCATTGGATTTAAATCAAAAAAATAAAAAATAAAAAGTTATAAATTGATCTAAGACAATGGTGGACTGAGTCCAGAATGAATTCCTTGATAGAATTTTGAATCGAGATTGATATAAGGTAATGAAAAGTGACCAAAGACAGAAATAACTAAATCACTTTCATCATTTTTTAAATGAGAATAATCATCAGGAAAGTCTTCCAAAGACTTGAGCTCTGGCGCCCTTGTTCGATTTTCGATAGAAGAGCTAGTCTCATGATTAAAGTCTAAGAATATTTTTGCACTATCCTCAACATCAATTTGAGTTGAAGATGCACTTGCGATACTTCCAAGAAAGAAGATCCAGCTAAATAGAAGTATTTGCTTAATTTTCAAAGCGCCATAGTCCTCTAACATTTGTTACGCCATTTACGCGCCACTTATCTTTCTTCATTAAGCTGAAAATAACTTCAACTGGCTTAAGCTCATATTGGCCTTCATTGATATTTTTCAAAATAATTGCATTTGTTTCCGCACGATTGGAAACAAGTGGTGGCCTAGTTAATTTCAATAAGGCAATTTGCATATCAAATTTATTATCAAACTCTGGAACAATAATGACAGTTCTTACTGTCGCTCGATTTCCTTCAACTTTGACATCAACCACTTTGAAAGACAGTAAACCTTGAATTGCAGAAAGAACCTCTTTCTTTGTCTTCTTGATATTCTTTTCCCAAGCAACGACATCATTTACGAAACCGCGATAGTCTGCGATCTGCTGCTGACTACCAAAACCAGGGTCGTAGTAATTAAAAGTTTCTTCAAAATTCGCTGAAAAGGTTTCTCTAATAACAGCTTCAACTGTTTGTTCAGGAGTAGGCTTAGAGCAGCTTACGAGTGAAGAAATTAAAATTAGTAGAATTACAAATCGTTTCATTCTAACAGTATACACGCTGGCCTAATTATGGCCTAATCATTTCTTTGTCAAATCTTTGTATTGAGAGAGAAGTCACTAAAACATGGAAAATACTAGAATAAGTATTACTTTTATAAATATGATCCGCAGGAAGTTTCTCCATTAACTCTTTATGGGCAGCTGCTAAATTCGTATACGGCAGCTCTGGAAAGAGGTGGTGAATAGCATGATAATTAAGTCCATTAACAAAGATGAAAAATGAACTTAATCCAGACTCAATTGTCACTGTATCAAGTAAATGCTCCTCCCATGTCATCGGAACAAGACTCTCGTTCGCATAGAGATGATTAAAGAGTGCTCGATACATATTCAGCGTCGAAGAAATCACAACGATTGAAAACCAAATCCATATCGTCTGCAAAGGAAGAACTTCCAGGAAAATCAATAGTCCAATTGCAACTTTATAAAGTACACACATAAGATCATTTCTTACCATGCGAGCAATATCTTTTTTTTCATTTCTTATTGGCCTTTTATAGTCCATCGAAAATGCAAGAGTTGAAATATTCTGATAGACCCATTTCTTTTGTTCTGTATTTAAAAAGATATATGTCAGAGGGAGAATTCCAAAACGGATGACTTGAATGATAGGTAAAGCAACTGAAGCTAAGAACGGCCTTGTTAAGGTTAGGAATCGAAACTCAGAAATATACTTATATTCAGGGTCTCTTTCAGTGCCATATGTTTTCTTACCATGGTGAAAAAGATGGGCATCTCCAAGATAGACAGGATAAGCATTAGGCCATCCAAACAGGATATTAAAGGCTGTACGATAGCCTTTTACCTTCTTTGCAATATGACTTACTTCATGGACTAAGATCGTTCCACGATAGATAAAGAAGATAGCAAGAATGAATGTGAAGATATTAAAGTGAAAACAAGTATAAAAGAAAGCACTCCATCCAATTAGAGCATTAGAAAGAAGGTCAAACCAAATCCTACCTTTTTTTAAGGCATGATGGTTCTTTAAGATCTCCTTCATTAAATGAATGTCATCTCTTTTGATAGTTGTCTCTCTCATTATACTTTTCTAGCACATAAGAGAGACATACATAATATAAGAATTGAAAACTTAACTTAAATTAAGTGCTACTTCACACCATTTTTAATTTCTTCAACCACTGATGGATCAAGAAGTGTTGAAGTATCGCCAAAGTTATTGAAGTCATGGGCCGCAATCTTTCTAAGTATTCGACGCATAATTTTTCCAGAGCGAGTTTTTGGAAGTCCTGGAACAATTTGAATTTTATCTGGGCGAGCAACAGCACCGATTTCTTTTACAACAGTTGCGTTAATAAGCTTTGTTACCTCGGCCTCGTCAGTAAGATTAGTTACAACGTATGCGTAGATCCCCTCACCTTTAACGTCATGTGGAAAACCGACAACAGCACTTTCAGCGATGGCATGATTCTTACCAATAGCATTTTCAATTTCGGCCGTTCCAAAGCGGTGTCCTGAAACATTGATAACATCGTCAACACGTCCAGTGATTCTAAAATATCCTTCAACATCACGTTTTGCGCCATCACCTGAAAAGTAATAGCCTTTGTACGTTCTGAGATAAGCATTCATAAAACGCTCATGATTCTTGTAAACCGTACGTAGCATTCCTGGCCACGGATACTTAATACAAAGCTTTCCTTCGGCCATTGTTTCACCAATTTCATGCCCATTATCATCAACTAACACTGGAACAATTCCCGGAAGAGGAAGAGTTGCCTTACATGGTTTTGTTTTCGTAAGCCCTGCAAGTGGAGAGATTAAAATCCCACCAGTTTCAGTCTGCCACCAAGTATCAACAATTGGGCATTTCTTCTTTCCAATAAACTCATTATACCAATGCCAAGCTTCCGCATTAATTGGCTCACCAACTGAACCTAGAACCTTAAGAGTTGAAAGATCATACTTAGCAGGTACATCATCTCCCGCGGCCATAAGGGCACGAACCGCAGTTGGTGCTGTATAGAAATGTGTTACCTTATTCTTTTCAACAATGTCCCAAAAACGTCCCGCATCTGGATATGTTGGAACACCTTCAAACATCATTGTTGTGGCGCCGTTTAGAAGTGGCCCATAAGTAATGTACGTATGACCAGTGATCCAGCCAATGTCGGCAGTACACCAGTACATATCATTTTCTTCTACCTGAAAAACGTTTGCAAAAGTATATGCTGCCCAAACCATATACCCAGCTTGAGTATGAAGAACTCCCTTAGGTGTTCCTGTTGAACCAGAAGTATAAAGAATGAATAATGGATCTTCGGCATCATGCTGAGGTGCCTCGTGTTTGTCTGATGCTTTATCAAAAACATCATGCCACCAAATATCGCGTCCCTCTTTCATGGCCACTTCATTTCCAGCGCGCTTATGAACGATGACAGTTTTTACACTCTTACATGCACTATCTTCTAGGGCCTCATCAACAATAGGCTTAAGCTCTGTCACTTTCGTTCCGCGAAGTCCCCCATCGTTAGTGACAAGAACACTACACTGAGCATCTTCAACTCTTCCAGCAAGTGCTTGTGCAGAAAATCCACCGAAGACAACTGAGTGGATGGCACCAATTCTTGCACAGGCAAGAACAGTAAACATAAGCTCTGGAACCATCGACATATAAATACAAACGCGATCCCCTTTTTTTACGCCAAGCCCTTCTAGCATATTTGCTGTTTTACAAACTTGAGCGTGAAGTTCTTTATAAGTAAATTCTTGATTGGCTTCATTCGGATCGTTGGACACAAAGACCATCGCTTTCTTATCACCCTTCGTTGCAAGATGGCGATCAAGACAATTTTCTGTGATATTTAATTTTGCTCCATGGAACCAACGGATATCTCCGTCTTTAAAATTACCTAGAGTTACTTCATCCCACTTCTTAGAAAATTTAAAATTTTCTGCAATAGATCCCCAGTATTCTGTTGGATTATTTTTGGCCTGCTCATAGGCAGCTTCATATTCTTCGAAAGTCTTTAAACGAATATCCATATTCATTACCTCGCTAAATTACTTATTAATTTTTTATGTCAGAGGTAAATTTTCTCGCAACTTTTAAGATACGTCTAGTACTGGTAAGGATTCTTAACTTCTATTATCTTAGATAGTAAGGCCCTTAAATCATTCATCTGCCCATACCAGTAATTTGGCGATTCAAAATAGCCAAAAGTATACTTGAATGAAGGGTCATCCCAGCGCTTTGCTATCCAGGCACTAAAGTGTATTAGCCTTAATGCACGAAGAGAAGGAATGAGCTTTAGTTGCTCGTATGGAAATGAGCGAATGCTATCGTAGGCTTCTAGAAAGATATTGCGATCAATGACAGACTGTTGGTCATCCCCAGGGCAAATAGGCCAAACATCTTGAACCACTGGGCCCATTACCATATCGTCAAAATCAACAAAGAATGAGTCATCCCCTCGAAGGATGATATTACCCTTATGAAAGTCTCCGTGAACTCTTTGATAACTTACATTTTCAAAAAGTGGTTTTGATTCAGCAATGATTTGTTCGCAAATTGTAATGAAGTGCTCGCGAATATCAGTTGGAATATAATTTGTCGAAGCTAAGAACTTTAAGTTAGCGACTCCATACGTCTCAGGAGTAAGCTTAATTCTGTGATCAGCACTTTTTAAGGCACCAACACTGTGAATACGAGCAAGTGAGCGGCCCATAATTTCAAGCTGCTCGATATTCATCTCTTCAGGGTTTCGTCCCCCTCTCTTTTCATAGAGACAATAGAAAATTTTGTGGTTCGGCATTTCAAAGATAGTTGTGCCGTCAATTTTAAGTGGAGCAATTACAGGAATCTCCGCATCATCTAGATCCTTTATGAAGTCATGCTCATCAATGATCTGATCTTTCGTCCAGCGTCCAGGACGGTAGAACTTGGCCACAATGAAATTATCACTTGGAGACTTAATCTCTGCTTCTGGGCGATCCACCTCAATCTCATAAACGCGGTTTTCAATACTATTTAGTGGTAGGCAACGCCCTGTTGTCTTAAAACCGACAGCATCAATAGCGTCTAGAATGGCCTCTGGATTCAATTGGAAGAAATATTGGGTTTCTTCACTACCCCATACATAATCAGTCATGTAAAAAATCATATGCTTGCGCATAGTGCCATGGCAATGAAAACCTAGGGTGTTAGAAAGCCTTATACTTAGGAGAGATTATGTACAAATTTGCACTTTTAGCACTTATTTCAACTTTTAGCTTTGCCGCAACTTTTGAATTTGTTGGCCCTTGTAAAAGAGGAGCTCTTTTTAAGACTGAGATGCAGCTTAAAAAAGGTTCAACTGTAGGAAGTGCTACGATTGATCTTCTCAATAATTTTGGTATTGCTTATAAAGGAACTCAAAGAGCAATGAACTCGATCTTTGATACGCCAACAGGACTTGATGCCATGGAAGTCTTAAGTGATACACAAATGAATGCTCACGGTTGGTGCTATTCTGTTAATGGCCAAAGCCCAGAAGTATATCCAGATGAAGTTCCAATAGGAAATGGTGATCATGTGATGTGGTGGTTTGGTTATGCTCACTACGATAGTGGAGAATGGCTAACTCAGTGTGAACCAACTTGGATGCGTGCACCTTCTCAGTTTTGTAACTAAGAAGGTTACCCACTAGCTCGAACAACTTAGTGTCGAGCAACCTGGCCTTGATGTGGACCAATCAGGTGCCTTAACAAGAAAAGGTCTTGTGAATTCATTTAACTCATATGGATTAGCAATGGCCTTTTCAAGATTTCTAAGAGATGTCTCATCCCCTTTTTCTAAATCATCTAAAACCATCTGAACAATATAGTTACGCGGAATAAAAGCAGGATTCACTTCATTCATAATTCCAAATGCAATCATTGGATCAATTCTTTGAAGTTTCTGCTCTCTTTGCCATTTAGTGACCCAAGTATTAATTCGTCTAAGATCTGCATCACTTAAGCTTTTATAGAAAGCATCTTGCCAAGAAATATCCTTGCCTTCCATCACACTCATAAGAGTACGGTAGAAAAGAGTCATATCGGCCTGTAGCTCATATTTTAAATCAAAGAGCTCATCGATAAATTCTCGAGAACAAGTTTTAAGTCCTAGTTTCTTTGCCACACTCTCCTGATAGAAGCTGTGAAAATACTCAGGGTATTGATCTAGAGCTTCATCTAAACTTTCAAGGCAAACTGCTTGCAGGGCCTCTTTAAGCTGAGCAAGGTTCCAATATGCAATACTTACTTGATTAATAAAACGGTAGCGTCTTTCTCTAAAGTCCGTCGTATTTGGCGTCCAATTTGGATCGAAGCGATCAAGCCAACCATACGGCCCGTAATCAATTGTTAGTCCTAACATTGAAAGGTTATCAGTATTCATGACACCGTGGACGAAGCCCACACGCATCCACTCACTCATAAGAAATGCACTTCTGCGCACAACTTCTTTAAACATTTGGGCAATGCTCATGCCTGGAAAGTAATTATCAATCGTAAAGTTTACGAGCTCAGTCAACTCTTCTAATTCGTGATTGGCCGCATGGATCTGATAGTGCCCAAAGCGAAGAAAGCTAGGAGCAACTCTTGTGCAAATAGCACCTTTTTCATAAGCAGCATTTCCATCATAGAACATATCACGTAAGACTTGTTCACCTGTTTCAACAAGACATAGTGCTCTGGTTGTTGGAACACCCAAATTATACATGGCCTCCGAACAAATATACTCTCTTAAAGATGAGCGAAGAACTGCCTTACCATCGGCACCTCTTGAATAAGGAGTCAGACCTGCTCCTTTTAGTTGTACTTCAAGTCCTTCATAAAGACCTAAAGTCATGGCACGGCCATCACCTAGCTGGCCGGCCCAGTGACCAAATTGATGACCACCATAGCGAGTTGCAATTGGAGCTGGATTATATGATTCTTGGTTGCCACTTAGCAGAGAAAGCCAAGATGACTTATGTTCTTCAGTTATTCCCATGGCCCTAGCAAGATCGCCAGACCAGCAAAGCTCTTTAGGAGCTGGGGATTTTTCTGGTGTGACACGACTAAAGTGTGCACCAGGAGTTTGTTGTGGACGACCTGTGAGATTTTTAAACTCACGTAGTCCTTTATATGCAGTTTCTAACTTAATCATAGTTACCTAGTAATGTGGTGGCTTGAAATCCCTAAGATTATCAAGTGTCAATTGCTCTGCAGAATCCTCTCCTTGATTAGCAAGGAGGTTCCTAATATGTGTGACAAGTTCATCAATGATAAATTCTTGTTTCGTGACAACTTCGTTTAGTTGGCCAAGTAAATGATCTTGGTGACAAAACTTTTCTTCTAATGCGATTATTTTCTTTTCAAGTTCTTCATTATTCATGTCTATAAAATACTACATTACTCAAGTAGCGTCCATTTCTTAGTCGATGAATACTGTAGTTTTGGGCGCTTACAGACGTCAAAAATATTAGGATTTTATTAATAACTCCCCTTCCTTTACATGGTACAATTACTGCCATGAAAAAGAAGTGGAATATTGCCACAAATTTCATCTCCATCCTTCTTATTGGGTTTATTATTTACAAGCAGGCACCTGCTGTACTCAATAACTTTAAAAAAGAAGGAAGCACTCTTACTCCACAAGAGTATGTTGACCTTCGCACAAATCAAAAAGTCGATTTCCCTAGTAAGGATTTAAGAGATAGAAGCCTTGCTATCTTTTGGGCGACATGGTGCGCTCCTTGTAAAGTGGAAATGAAACGACTTCATCAATCTGTTTTGGAGGGCAAGCTCTCGCCAGATCAGATCTATGCCATCAACTCATTTGAAAATGAATCAACAATCAGAAGATTTATCGGTCAATCTCCATACGAGTTTCGCTTTATCTCTTCACCTTACGCAGTAAAAACTCTTGATGTAAAATCAACGCCGACAACAATTCTACTTGAAGGCCCACACGTTAGTTCCATGAGTTCAGGATTAAGCTTTATTGGTATTTGGCGCGCAGAGCAATACCTTGCTAAGAAGTAGAATTCTCGACAAATAGTTCCTCACTAGCTACTATTAACAATACTTTATTATTAAACGAGGATTCTATGGGAAGAAAATGGGCCAATATCGTCAAGAAGAAAGGCGCTCTTGATAAGGCAAAAAGTCAGATTTACACAAAGCTATTATTTGAAGTAACAAAAGCAGTAAAATCAGGTGGCGACGACCCAGGCTCAAACTTTATCCTTAAAATTGCTCTTGATAAGTGTAAGGCAAATAACGTTCCAAAAGATAATATTGATCGTGCCATCAAGAAAGGTCTTGGCGGAGAAGATGATGGATATGAAGAAATCAACTATGAGGGTTATGGGCCAAATGGTGTTGCGGTATTTGTAGAAGCTTCAACAAATAACCCTACTCGTACAATTGCTAACGTAAGAGTTCACTTCAAGAAGGCCGGCGGCTCAATTGGAACAACAGGTACTCTACAATATGTATTTTCTAGAAAGGCGCTTTTTGAAGTTCCAGTTGCAGACCTTGATGAAGATGAATTCACTCTTGAGATGATAGATGCTGGAGCGGAAGATATTGAAGTGGAAGATGGCTACTTTTCAATCACTGGGCCAATGGAAGTATTCGGCTCTATCTCTAAGAAATTAGAAGAGATGGGAATTACTCCAGAAGAAGCGACTCTTGAACAAATTCCACAAACATTCAAAGAAGTTGATGATGAAACGTATTTAACTATAATGAAGATGGTGGATGGCCTTGAAAGTGATGAAGACGTTCTAAAGGTTTACCACAATATTGAATTTGATGAGCGTTTCGAAAGTTTATAATGGATAAAGCAAAACTAACATATACAAATGAACAAGGACGAGAGGTGAAAACCTCTCAGTTCTTAAAAAATCGCGGCTCTTGCTGTAAGACTTCATGTCTTCACTGCCCTTACGGCTTTACCTTAAATAAACACGGTATTCAAAGCCAAGAAATTTCAGTAAATGACATAACGAAGGCCCAGGCCATCGTCGATGCCAACCAACAAGAATCTCTATCTGTTGCCTCTTCTTTAATGGGTGCAGCTTTTGGCGGTAGCAAGCCTAAGAAATTAACAATAACAGAATCAAATTCGTGTGATTTTGCTTTTGTTGAGCTTAAGGGTGAGATTTTTGGCCTTATTGAAAAAGGTGGATTACAGGCCAAGAAGCTCTATCTCAAAGAACAATTTAAAGAGCAAGGTCTCGATCTCGATACAGTAAATTCAGTTATATAGACACTGTTCACTGTTTTTACACGCTCGTCTTTTTTTCAATTTCTCTGTGAAACCTCTGTAATCAATTTATATTGAAGCAGATTAAATGGAGAAAATATGAAGAAGATTACTCTACTTTCAGTAGTGCTCATGGCACTTCTTAGCTCACTGACAACTCAGGCCAGACGAGACGAATCGCCTTTTGAAAGAAGGCAGCGTGAACGTATGGAGGAGCGTCGTAAGCAGAAAGAACTCGAAAAGAGGGCCAATCAAATCAATTGGGGAGCAAATTACCAAGACCTTCTAAACGAGAATTCTCGCTTCTTCAAAAGACTATTTGATCGCTATGAAAATGGAAATATCGTAGGACTTGAGCTCGTTATTGCCTCAAGCTCTTGGTCTAATATTGAAAGTGGCTTTGGCCACACAATGCTACGTTTTGTCGACAATGTAGGAACTGAAGCAGATGACGTTGTTCTAAGCTTCGTTGCAAACGTCGACACTTTAAAGCTTAATTACTTTAAGGGAATTTTTGGTGGCTATCCTGTCTTTCCTCAAGTGAAAAGTCTTCGTATGTTTATGGATGAATACAATAACAAGCAAAGACGTGACCTTGATCGCTACATCATAATTTCTAATGAAGAAATTAGAAGTAATATCATTAGAGAACTTAAAACTCAGTGGGAACAAGTTACTAAGCACAGAGTAGAAACTCAAAAGTCGGTACTTCAAAATACCCTTGATGAATTGAATAAGTTTTCAACTGAAAAGTATGGCCAAGGTAATTATGGAATCCTTCCGCTACGCTCAGGTACAGGTTCGGTATTTGCCCTAACACCCGTTCCAAATAATCTGACTTCAACATTTAAGACAACTGTCGAAGAAGTTTTTCCTGTTAAATATGAACTACCTGAAAGTAGTGAATTAGGAGACTACACTTTCTTCTCTAATAATTGTGCTGGAGCACTTGTTAATTTTCTAAAGCAAGTTGGTTATCCATATCATAAGAAGATGGGCTTTAAAGGACGTATTCCTCTAGCTCTTCCAGATTATTTGCAAAGGGCCTTAATTAACCCATACCCTATTATTAAGATTCACTCTCTAAGAGAGCTTAAAGATAAAGTAGCTAATATTCTTGAGTTAAAAGATGAGACATATCTGCAATACGATATCGACACAGCTCAAGTAAAGAAACTACAGAAAAAACTTAGCCTTAATGAGTTTAGAAAACTTAATGAAATCGCAACTCTTGATTTAGAAGCTTTCAAGTATTATGCATCTCAAATTCAAGAAACGAAGTCCATTTCATTTGACGAGCTTCATGGCATTACTAAAGCACCAGATGCACTTTATGAAATATGCAATAACTCTAAATGTGAACAAGATGTGATTAAAGGACTAGAAGAGTTTTACGGGACAGGTAGCTTTTCTAAGATCAAAGAGATTAATAAAGAGAAATCTCTAAAGTCCATCACAAGATGGAAGCGAGATCACGACACAAAAAGAAGAGAGAGAGTCATCACTCGCCCTTACAAAGGTTTATTAGTTAATAAGAAAATATTAGATCATCAAAAGAGATTCTACCTACTCGATTCGAGGTGGTAGAAATAGGAGAATTCAATGAGAAAGATTATGCTTTTAACATGTCTAATTTCTATTTTAATGGGATTTAGTACAAGAGCATCATGCCTTGAAATTTATCAAGAAAATCATCGTGCGCCTGACTATCAACAATTAGGGGCCGTCGTTGGGATTTCTTCTACGATTTCAGGAGTCACAGTTGCTGGTGGAGAGATTGCTCTAGGTCTATCAACGACAAGTGCCGTGGGTATTCTTCATCCCGATAGTGCTCTTAGTGACCTTACAATTTCAAAGTCAATCAAAGGCGCAGCTTCTTCAACTGTTGATACACTTTTTTATGGTGCCTCAAGTACATCTGCGGCCATGGGAATCATTAAAGACAGAGATTATAGAAAGCAAATTAAGCTTATCCAAGCTTCTGAGCTTGCTCCAAAGCTTATTAGTGGCGACATTATCGAAATGACAGGAATGATCAATGATACACGTCCTCTAGATAAGAGAGTTTCAGTTAATGAAGTTGCAAATGAAATTCAACTAGCAAATGAAAGAATGGAATTCTGTCTCGATAGTGAAAATCTTATGACAGTAGATCAAATACAAAAATATATTGGTGAACAACTATAAAGGAGAAAACAATGAAAAAATCGTTAATTGCCCTTGGACTACTATGTTCAGTAGCAGCTTCAACGCAAGCATCTTGCCTTGAGCTATACAAAGAAAGAAATAATGCTCCAACAGACAAGGCCCTTGCAACTGGTGCGGCCCTAAGTACAACTGGTGTGGCCGTGATCTATGGTGGTGTTGAGCTCGCTTCAACAACAATCGCTGCAGGAACTGCGCTTCTAGAAGATTCAGGAAATATCATTATCGATCTAATCGCTCTTGATATTATTGAGGATGGACTTTCATCTTCAACTCATGCTGTTTACCACGGATCATCTAGTACACTAGCTGCAACTGGTGTTATTGATGACAGTAAGAGAAACTTTAGAGGACAAATTGAATTAATCCAAGATGCACAACTTTCACCAAAAGTGACAGGATCAACTCTAGCTGAGTTTACAGAAGATCTAAATGATAGAAGATCTTCAAATGATAAAGTTACTGCTGAGCAAGTTGCTGACGAAATCCGCGTAGCTGATGCTCGTGGTGAATTCTGTATGGACGTTGATGATATGATGTCTATGTCAGAAATCCGTAACTACATCAATAATCAACTTTAATAAGTGTTTAAATAATAGGCCCTCTTCTAGGGCCTATTGTTTAAGTTCTAAACACTATCCTCCCCTAAACTCCTCAAATCACATAACCTAATTGGCACTATCATTGCATTAAATATAAAGACTAACTAAATTAGGAGAGAGAAATGAAAAACGTCTACTGCTTGGGACTTCTTACCATTCTATTCTTAAATACAAACACGTATGCGCAAAATCTACGTGGGAAGATTTATGATAAAGATGGCAAGGCCAGAGCAATTGTAAAAGTAGACGGCCAAGACCAAGACCTCTCACTAGAGCTCGATAAGCGCTATGACAGGTATATGGATAAAGTTCTTAAGAACTCTCCAGATTATGTCTTTGAATTTGACGGTGAAATTTCAGGAGACAAGTTAGTAATTGATAAAATGCCAAGAGTTGTCGCTGATCTTGAAGATCGTATCGGTGTTCTAACAAGAGCAAAAGATGGCAACTATTATATCGATGATCAACGTGTTGAGTTTGGACGTTCAAAAAAGATTTACGGAAGTGAGTTTGATTATATCTCACGCCACTACTTTGAAAATAAGAAAGTTCACACTCAAGGACATATGCAAGATGATACCTTCATTATCAATGCAATTATTCCAGCGGATCTTTTTACTGTTGGAGAGAACCCATATCCAGCAAGTGAAAAATTTAATAAGAATCCGCTAAAGTATATTTTGAATGAGATGCCAAAGAATAAGAACTCACAATCTAAGGTGCCTTTTAGAGGCACAATCAGATATCGTGATAATTATGAAGCAACTCCAGGTGATCATGTCTTTATCGTAACTCTAAGCGGACGCCAAGGAGATGAACCAGGTGCGGCAGCAGGACATTTTGCTATTGGTATGGGAGAAGTTCAAAATGACCTATCGATAAAAGGTGAAACATTTAACTTTTACTTTAAAGGTGAAAAAGAAGTTCTAGCAAGTAATACTGATCTAGTAAGTTACTATGGCCACTTAATTCAAGGTCAAGTTAACTATAGGCCAACTTATACTCTTATTGGCTATGCTCGTTCAAAAGAAGATATGCTTAAAGTTAGAGATATATTTGAAGAGCAACTACACCGAGTGCGTACAGAAGTAGGACTTGAAATTACTCCTTTCTATAATTGTACAACAACATCAAATGATACAATGAGAACAATTGGGATTAAGGGAGCACATGAATTTGCAATTAGTAATATCCTTGATTACCAAACATATTTACCAATGAGCTCGAAAGCACCAAAAGATGGAACAAATGCATCAACTCTATCTCAGCTACGTTATATCCTAAAGAGAGATACTGAGCATTATGTACCAAGAAAAGCATTTGAATCATTTGCTAAGGCAATGGTTTATCAAAGTAAAAGACTAAAGCTTAAAAGAACAGATTATATTTTCTTACCACAAACACCTTCACAAAGACCGACTGGTGGGATCTCTTATGATGAAGTTCTATCAGAAGGAAAGAAAATTATCGATTTCAAAGAAGAGAGACTTCTTAGACTTGAAAAAGAAGAGAATGCTCGTAAGACATTAAAAGATCCAAATGCGACCGCACAGCAATTAGAAGAGGCCAAGTCAATTCTAGCAAATGCTCCGACTAAAGAAGAGGATCAAAAACAAATTAACGAACTACTATACAGAATAGATTAAAATTAACTTTCTCCTAAACTCCTATCCTGAGAAGATAGGGTTTAGGAGTTTTCATGACTAAGCCCTTAATACTCATTCTACTACTGGCCCCATTTTTCTCATACGCAGAGTGGAGTACTCATCGTTTCTCTCTAGGTCTAGGATACACATATCATGACACGACAATACAGGTTGGAAAGAAATCCTTAGGTGCACTCATATTGAGTACCGAAGACACACTAGGACTTGATGACACCCAATCTTCGATTCGCTTAAATTATGAATGGCGATTTAGTCAGAACAAGAGGCACTCAATAACGACAGGTTGGTATAGTCAGCATAGGAGTGGAAGAAGAATTCTTGATCAAGATATAAAATACTTCGATAAGAATAATAACGAAGTAGTCATTAGCGCAGGAACTTCAGTAGAAACAATCTTAAATTTTGACATCGTTCGACTCGCCTATTCTTACGCCTTTTTCCTAGATGATCGCATTAATATTTCAACCGGAATAGGTTTCTATATTATGCCCCTTGAATTTGGCATTGGTGAAACAGGCACAACCAAGACAGAGAGTGACTTTATAGCACCACTACCTACTCTTCAACTCAAGTCAGAAGTTAAGATTACCCCTGAATGGACCCTTTCAAATGAATTTAATATCTTCTACATACAAATCGGAGATTATACCGGAAGTGTAATTGCAACAAGCCTCTTTGTTGACTATCAATTCTATAAATCATTCTCTATTGGACTTGGTTTTGAAGCTTTCAAGTTAAAAGTCGATATGTCAGAAAGCTCCGATGTCTTTGATGCAGAGGTTGGTGGAGAGCTCAATTTTGGAAATAATTCACTAATTGCTAGGATGCGCTACGAATTATAGGGGCCTGGTAGATTTTTAAGTAAAGCTCAATCCAATTTAATAAATCTTTTCTCTTTTTATTAAAAAGTGCAATTTGGTCCTGGCTTAGTGTTTTTGAAAATTTATCAAAGAACTTAAAGAAAGACTTATTTTGTTTTAAAACTTCTTTTAATGGAACAATATCTTGAAAATTCTTTTTAAGGTAATCCTGATATGCTTTTTGATCTTGTAAATTTAGCGCCGAAATAAATTCATTATGCCAGCTTCGGTTCTCAACACGATCTTTTTGATATTCAAGAGCAAATTCATTGACGAGTTTAATTTGATTTTCTGAGAGCTTCCCAAATACATTCTCAAGGCGTTTCACACCCCTTTGCTCATAACTCTCCTCATAGTCCTTACGGTCTTCGACTCTCTTTTTTACAAGCTTCTGTCTTTGTTCAAAACTAAGTCCTGACAACACTTCCACAGATATTATATTTACTTTCTTCATGATAAGAGAATACGGAGGATAACCTTTCACAATAGCTGCTTTTAATGAGTCATTTTGAATTTCATAGTCTTTAATAATTGCCTTTAACTCGAGAACTTCTTTATGATGTTCAAAGAAGGCATTAGTCACTTTAACTCTTAATTCTTTTTCTTGTTCATCATCTAAAGAAAGATAGTCATCAATCTTCTCGCTTAAGAAATCAGGAGCCTTTTTTAAAATAACTTCACGATAACTACAACTAGCAAGGGAGAGAATAAGTAATAATGAGAGAAACTTAACAACTATTTTGGACACTCAACTTCCTTCCATTTAGAATCATTTGTATAACGAAATGTCGGAGCATTTTCAATATCGACTTGCTTCAGCCAAACATCCCATCCCCATTGTCGCATAACTTGGTAAATTTCTGGATACTCCTTACTTGTTAAACAAGTATTAGGTTTCCTTCTGACAACAAATTCAGAACAGCTCAATATAAATAGGAAGATAATAAATAACTTCATTTAAAACCACTTCTCAACTTGAAAGATAAAATCTAAATAAGAATTATCAGCAACGTAAAGGTCACTATTATCAACTTGAAGATCATAGCGATCGATCCTCTGATTAACTTTAAAAGTTAATATTCCAATTCTATTCTCATATTTTAGATAATCAAACTTAAGAAAATAGTTTTGTTGAGTTGATTTCTCAACATTAACGTTTTGAGTCTGACCTGAAAGCGAAAAAGTATCAGCAGATAAAAATGAAATTCCAAGACTTGCTTTCAAGTGCTTTGAAAGATCAATTTGTGCTTGAAATCCTATTGCAACTTGATAACTATCTTCGGCCTTTAAGCTCTCATTTCCAAATTCAAATTGATTTAATCCACCATTGTAAAAAATGGCCCCGACATAACTAAGTAGATAGAAAGTATTAAAATCAATTCCTGCAATGGCACTTACTTGATAATAATCTTGTCCATCAAAGGGGCTTACAGTTTTACTAAGTGGTGTTTTCCCGGAGTTTGTTGCTCCCCATACGACTTTAGTACTCAAGTCGAAGAAAACCTCATTTAAGTCGATAAAGCGATATCTAAGCTCTATGGCAGGATCATAAATTCCAAAAGGGCTCTGCTCAGGAGTTTCTTCATCCAACTCATTTTCAAGATGCGTTTCAAAATCAGCAATTTCAGCATGAGTACTAAAAGCAGCTAAGAACTTATCTGAAAAAGCATAACGATACTCAAGTCCGGCAACAAGAACAGAGCGGTCAACTTCAAAAAACTCTTCAACTCCTGCACTACGATTATCAAACTCCATCTCGTCAATAGACCAATAGAGTGAATAAGTTAAAACACTCTCTCCCTTTTGAGGAAAACGATAAAGGTAATCCAATCTATTTTCAGCGAATGTAGAAATTGTCAGGAAAAAGATTAAGAAATATCTCATAACATCATCCCAAAGCTTAGAGCATAGCGTTCATTGATTATATCAATTGCTGGCGCTACGACAATCTTACTCTTTTCATTAAAGCGATAATTGCCACGATTATCAAAATGGAAGTCATACATTAAATAACTTGTAAGCCCGCCAATGAATGCCCCCATAGAGACATCTTTAAAACTGTGTTTCTTTGCATCAATACGACTCCAACCAATATATGAAGCATAGACAAGAGGAAGTGAAGCAACCAGATAATTTCGATAAAATCTTTCACTATTAAAGATATCCCTACTCATCCACATTCCAACAGCAAAAGCATGAGTGGTATGGCCACTAGGAAAAGAAAGATAGTTTGAACTATCAGGTCTTTCTTTATTGGCCGTATACTTGATACCAAAAGTTATTCCTTGAGAAATAAGCAACGACTCCGTAAAAACAAATGCTTTCTCTAGAGCATACTCATCGCTACCAAGTAAGTAGTAACCATACATACCAACCGTTAATAACTCAGGTCCATGATTACCTAACTCATACAACCACTTTGGGACAGATAGATCATCTTCATTATAATCAAAATCTCCTCCCTCAAATTCTGTTTTTACAAAAGATGGAGAGATGATTGAGTAAGTAATGAGCTCTAAAGCAAAGAAGGCCGACATAAAGCGAATTTGAATAGGAGAAATATCCCACTTAGATTTTCTAATATGCTCGGATGGTGCAACGAAAGCACTTGTGCTGAAGCTAATGAATATACAAAGAATAAATGCTTTTAACATCTATTAATGAAAACAAAAAACAGCTAATTCGTCTATTTATTTTACTTTTAGAACGATAAATAAAGAAAGAGTACTGCAGATTAAAAACCCTAATGCAATTGGCGTTACATCACCGCTATACATCTGACCAATTACCCCACCTATTGTCGCAGAAATGATAATCTGCACGGAGCTAACAACCGAATTTGCAGTTCCCGCAATATGTCCCATTGGCTCCAATGCTAAAGCAATGAAATTTCCAAAAAGAAGACCAAAGCTGAAAAGGCTTAATAGTAAAAAGCCATAAAAAAGGAAAAATGGAGGAAGTCCTCCAGTAAAGAATAAAATAATATTAAACGTAATTGCGATAAAAGAAATTGTCGTTAGAGCTAGGCGACATAATTTTTTCATTCCAAACTCTTCCACAAGTCTAGAATTTAAAAATGAAGAAAGACCGATAAATGAAGCCAGTACACCAAAGGCCAATGGGAAGTCCTCACCTAGTCCATACTTAATTTGTAGAATCTGCTGAGAAGTATTTAGATAACCAATAAAAGCACCAAAAACTAGACCAGAAGCAAGAGTATAACTAATTGTTATAGGATGGCTTAAAGTTTCAATGGCAGCATCTTTAATCTTCTTATAAGAAAGAGGGCGTCGATACTCTTCGTGTAAAGTTTCTTCTTGTCTCACAGTAAACCAAGCTAGGCACAGAACTGCAAGAACAAGCATAATAAGGAAGATATCACGCCATCCACCAAAACTTAAAATAACTTGTCCAATAGTTGGAGCAAGGGCCGGAACAAGAACAAAGATAATCATAATTAACGACATCGTCTTGGCCATTAGCTTTCCGCTAAAGCGATCTCTAACCATTGCTGTTGAAATAATTTTAGCTGATGCCGCTCCTAAGCCCTGAGTAAAGCGCCCGACTAACATCATTGTAAAAGTATGAGCATTTAAAGAAATAAGTCCACCAACAAAGAAGATCGCTATACCAATATACATTGCAGGCTTTCTTCCAATGGCATCAGAGATTGGACCAAAAAAGAGTTGACCAACACCCATGCCCAAGAAAATGAAGGAAATAATCATCTGGTTATCATTAGGGTTTTGAACTCCTAAACTCTGACCAATAAGATTAAGCGCCGGCAACATCGCATCAATTGATAATGCTGCAAATGACATAAGTGCTGCCATCAGAGTTATAAATTCACGACGACCAATTTTTTTTCCAACTTCTTCTACTGATAAATCCACTAGCTTAAATGTCCCATTTTTCCTGATTGATAATCTTCAAAAGCTTGAATGATCTCTTCTCTTGTATTCATGACAAAAGGGCCATGTGAAAAGACAGGCTCATCAATAGGCTCACCATTTAAGATCAATAGCTCTGCGCCTACATTACTTGATAACTCAACCTCTTGGCCATCTCTTTCAAAGATCACTAATTGGTGTTCGTTAACTTGATTACCATTTATTGCAACACTTCCTTTTCGAATAAGAACAAGTAAGTTTGTTTTATCATCTAATGAAAGTAGGAAGTTAGAATCTTTTTGCATTTTCGTTTGAATAAGATTTATTGGTGTGAAGGTCTGACAAGGCCCTACTTTATCCGCATATTTTCCTGAAACTAATTTTAACTCAACACCTTCACTAGGATTGATTACAGGGAACTTCTCCCCCTTTACCCCCTGATAGCGTGGAGCTGTCATCTTATCTTTCTTAGGAAGATTTACCCACATTTGAACCATCTCAAATAGTCCACCTTCCCTTGCAAATTTTTGAGAATGAAATTCTTCATGTACAACACCACTTGCAGCAGTCATCCACTGGACATCTCCACTGCCAATGATACCGCCGCCACCAGCAGAGTCGCGATGTTCAATTTCACCTTCAAAGGCAAAAGTTACAGTTTCAAAACCGCGGTGCGGGTGCTCACCCACTCCTCTTTTTGTTTGCGTTGGTGAAAACTTTTTAGGAGCAGCAAAGTCCATCATTAAAAATGGAGTTGTGTAATAGTAAATATCAAAACCTGGGTGAAACATTGTGTGAACATGAAATCCATTTCCTACCCAATGTTTTTGCGGAGGATTTAAAATATATTTAATAGCTTTTTGTTTCATTTAATTATCCTTAAAAAATTTCACTCGGCCCTAAAGCGACAATACGATATGGATTTAAATCATCGTGGCTATAGAAGTAGTGTCTTTTGATATGTTCAATATTAGTAGTCTCTTTAATACCTTCGATTGAATAAAGGTCTCTCACATAGCGAGAAAGATTCTTATAATCTTTGATTCTCTTTAGGTTGCACTTGAAATGAGTTACGTAAACACAATCAAAGCGCAAAAGAGTTGGCACTAACCTAAGGTCAGCTTCTGTTAACCTGTCACCTAGTAAGTATTTTTGGCCTTCAAGTATTTCTTCGACTCGATCAAGAGATGTAAATAACTTCGTCACAGCTGATTCATAAGCTTCTTGAGTTTTTGCAAAGCCACTACGGTAGACACCATTGTTGATATTGCTATATATAAATTCATTTAACTCATCAATTTTATCTGCTAAATCTTCAGGATAAAAATCTTCATGATTACCAGTAAGTTCATTAAACTCAGAATTAAAAATTCTAATAATTTCTGATGACTCATTATTAACAATCGTTTGTGTTTTCTTGTCCCATAGAATTGGTACTGTCACAGTTGTGCTTACCTTAGGATCCGCTTTTAAGTAAATTTCTTGAAGATAGTTTAAGCCGTATAGATCATCCCCTGTTGCACCAGCAATTGACTGATCAAAAGTCCATCCCATCTCTAACATATCAGGAGAAACGACACTTACACTAATATGAGACTCAAGTGATTTTAACTTGCGATAGATAAGAGTACGATGGGCCCAAGGACAAGCATAGCTAACATATAAGTGATAGCGCCCACTTTCAGGTTGATACTTTGAGTGATTGCTACTTATTGTGTCTCTAAACGAGCGTGGTACGCGATCATATGCCCCACTTTCGTCACTTGTGATGACCGAAGACTTGACCCATTTTCCATCGACTAAACGTCCCATTACTAAACCTTTGTTTGATTATTAACGGGTATAGAATAACGAACAAATGGATCGATTAAAAGATCATTTACCAGATCAACTTGTTCTAACTTTAGATCATTTAGTATTTAGCTGGCCACAGGCCGCAAGGACATCATCACCTTTAGTGGTACGAACCATCGTCGGGATTTTGAATTCTTCCAGGATTAATTTGAAATCCTGAACACTTTGAAGCTCTGGCCTCTTATATTTTGTGCCAGGGAATTCATTGAAAGGAATGAGATTTATTAAAGCACGTCGATCTCTAAGAAGCTCACCTAAGGCCTTCGCATCTTCATTTCCATCGTTTAAATCTTTAATTATCAAATACTCATATGTAACAAATTGCTTATAACGAAGAGGTATACCATCAATGTAATCAAGAACTTCTTTAAGAGGATACTTTCTATTAATTGGAATTAGCTCGTCACGTATTTCATCAAATGGTGAATGTAGGGAAAGTGCTAAATTAACTCCAGGTATCTCATCTTTCCATCTTTTTAGTCCTGGGATATAGCCACTTGTCGAGATCGTTATCTTTTGATGGCCAATCGAAGTTCCATATTGAGAAGTAAAAATATCACAGGCCTTCTTTACTTCATCAAAATTATGTAATGGCTCGCCTTGTCCCATAAAAACGATATTAAGAATTCTCTCTTCACCTGGGCGATGATCTCTTAGCCAATGCCAGGCAGCTAGAAATTGACCAATAATCTCACTAGCTGAAAGATTTCTTTTTAGCCCTTGCGTACCAGTGAAACAAAAAGAACACTTCATGGCACAACCAACTTGAGAAGAGAGGCAAATTGAATACTTCTTATTAAAAGGAATTAAAACACTTTCTACTTTAGAACCATCTGATAATTCAAAAAGAAATTTTACCGTTTTATCGTCTGCCTGCTGAACTTTTACAGGACGAGGTAAAATAAAGTTAAAATTAGTATCAATAAAAGACAACGTACTCTTAGCAATATCAGTGATTGAATTGCTGTAATGATTTTTTCTTTTATAATACCAATTATAAAGTAGATTAGCGGCCGATACATTGAGCCCATTTTGCTCTAGTAACTGCTGTAACTCATTGAATGTAAGTTGATAAAATGACTGCTTCACCAAGTCACATTATAAGAATTAACACATATAGTCCATGCTAAAGAATCAAAAGGGGTCAATTATGAAAGTTTTATTAATCAGCTTATTTTCAATTCTTACTTTTTCCCAAGAACTTGGCCTAGGTGTCGGAACCAAGTCCCCTAATATAGAGATTAAAAATATTGAAGGTACGGAAATAATTCTAGATGATAGCGACAAGAAAACGGTACTTGTTTTTTATCGTGGTTCTTGGTGTCCATATTGCATGAAACAACTTCAAAGTATTCAAACAGAAGTTATGCCAAAACTTGATAAAAGCTCTAAGCTAGTGGCCATTAGTGTGGATAAGAAGATGATTGCTCATAAAATGAAAAAGAAATATCAATACACTTTTGACATTGTCTCAGATCCTAAAGCGAGTCTTCTCTTGGCCTTTAATATTGTTAACAAACTCGACGACAAACTTGTTCAAAAATATAAGCAGTCTTATAAGATTGATATTGAGGGAGACTCAGGGCAGACACATCACATGGTTGCTCACCCTGCAGTTTTTGTCATAAGAAATGGTAAAATCACTTATCAAGATATACACAAAGAATATAAAGATCGTACAAAGAATGATGATATTTTAGCAGCGCTAGAATAAAGCTTACTTTGTATAAAATGTTGCACGCTTTTGCTCAATGAGAACAAATTGTTTGCCCTCAAAAACAGCAAGGCCATGATAATTACCTTTAGGTAATTTTATAGAGCCAGAGAATGCATCTAGCTCATTATCGAGAATAAGTATTTCACTACTATTTGGATCTAGGCCATATAAAATTGAGTCAATAACCTTAAGGCTTGAGATAACTGGGCCTAGATCATTATCATCAATGAAGATTTCTTTTTCACTATTCAAAAGAAAATCTGCACTAGAAAATCTAGTTGCAATAACTTTATTATTCTTTTCATTGGGTATTGAAACGATAACGAGTTCTTGAGTTTTCTTATCATATGCTAAACAGCGAATATAAGAGTATTTCGAGCGAACACTTGAAAGACGTCCTCGATATTTCTCAGAAATTCCATTTGTTCCCTCTAAAAAACCTGCATAATGATCAACAATTTTTGCTCCCTCATCAATACGGATGACAACATATGACTTATTATATCCTGTAACCATAAGACGACGTGGGCCAATGAAGCTTATACCAACAAAAGTTTTTATATCGATACTATAAAGAGGATCTATTCGTACGTAGTAGAGAATACTTTTTAATTTATCATCTAAGATATAAATAAAATATTGATCTGTAACAATGGCAAAAAGCTTTGACTCACTATTATAATCGATATCTCTAATCCCACCCCTAATCTCACTAGGAAGACTAACCTCCTTAACCTTCATTAATTCATCACCACTTTGAAACATTGCAATCTTTCGTCTTTCATCATGCTTAAAGTAAGGTTTATCAATTGAGTAGTTTCCCCTTAAGCTAAATGGTTTTAATAGGCCACTCCAATTCTTAGTCGACCAATGCCAGTTTTTAGGAACCCAAGAAAATCTCACGGGATCACTATGTCCAATGAATGGTGGAGGACCAACTTGGGTAAATGCTTGTACCGAATTAAAAAATAAAATAATGAAATAAGAGATAAATGCCAATGATTGAAACTTGCTAAGATAGCGAACTTCTCCGTCTTCATTATCAACTAAATTATTACCAAAGAATATAAGTATAATTGAGAGAATTAATAAAATTGACCAGCATATAACAACACCCCACGTATATGTGTGAAGTCCAAATATTTCTAAAGAAAATCCCTGACCAAGATCTCTTAAGAAATGACCTCCTGTATGCCTTAAGGTCATGAAGATTCCAATCGTACAATACAGAATTAATAAACCGAGATACTTTGGTCTAAGGCCATAGCGCATAATAAAGAGAGTTGTTAATGTAACAAAAATAAGGATTGCTCTTTCCTGCCAACAGAGAATACAAGGATTATCACCTAAACCAAACCCTAGAATGAGACATGCGATTCCAACAGGTAGAATAATCAGGGCCATTGATGCCAGGGCCACGATATTATAGAAACGTTCTGATTTATTTGTCATGGACACCTCTAGTAGTTACCAGGCGGAAGAATCATCGATTTTGTTGCAACAAACCAAATTAAGAACATTAAGAATGTAGCACTATAAAGAAACTTTTCTGCTTGCCTTTGATTTTGAGGCTTCTTCCATACTAGAAAACCGGCAATTATTAACAGTACCATTTCTAAAAATTCCATACAGACTCCTTCTATCAGCTCATTTCGGCTTGTGTTTAATTTAAGCTAAGTTAAATTCCCTTAAATTTAGCTTTGCAGTAAAATAGAAAGATAACAAAAGGAGTTGTTATGAATAGTCTTAAGCTAATTTTCTTAATACTAATTTCTAGTGTGACACTGGCAAAATTTGGATCAAAATCTCAACCTCTCTATCACTGTGTGAATTATGATGAGCAATCAAAAGTTACTGATGCGATGATATATGAATCACAATACGGAAGAGGGCCAATCTTTCATGAAATTGAAGTTTATGTTGAAGATACTAATCAAAACAAGGAATTCTCATACCGTAAAAAAGTTAACTATATTCCAAAATATGATGCCAAAGTTGAGTCTTTCACAACTGGAAGTTTCAGAATAAGACTTGATCATGTCGTAGGTGGTATCGATGGAAATATTTGGGCCTTTGTCCGTATTCCAGAATATGATATTCATTCATTTGATTGGTCATGTAAGGCAGTAGAGGGACAATAAATGTCCCTCTTCAAAAATTAAACTTTTTTAACTTGAGTTGCACAAGGTCCACGTTTACCTTCCCCAAGCATATAAGTAACTTTATCATTATTGTTTAACTTATTGCCAGTTTCAACAGCAGAGATATGAACAAATAAGTCCCCTTCCCCACTATCTGGTTTAATAAACCCAAAACCCTTTGTTTCATTAAAAAACTTAACTTTACCTGTTTGCTCTGTATTCATATTCTTCCCTATTTTTTCCAAAACCGACAATCAGTTGCCGGGAACTAAATTAACAATAGAAAAGTTATCGCCAAAACATTGAGATTTGAGAATTTAAAATAGGTTAAGTTTTTCAAATCAAAAGATTACTTGGACATATTGCATAAACAATCGTGATAGTCGTTTTTAATGGAAATAAATGAGAGAAAATAAAAAAGTCGCACTAAATTAAGTGCGACTCATTTTAAATTTTATCAAAAATGGTAGGAACACTATTGGAACAATAGTAAAGACCACCACGATAATTGCTCCAGCAGGAAGATCAAAGAAGTAACTGAGGGCCATTCCAAGTAAGCTCAAAATTAAGCCAATCCCCCAACCGATAAACAGCTGTGATCGAATACGTTGAGAGAGTAATGTACTGATCAATGCAGGGACAACAAGAAATGAGAAAACAAGTAGAATACCAGCTATTCCAACAGATGAGGTAATTACAACACCAAACAACGAAAAGAAAATAAAATCCCAAAATGCAGAACTATTATCTTTATCTAAAGTTGACCTAAGAATTTGTTTTCTAAAAATATAGTGAATTGTAGCAACAATACTATAAATAGCACCTGTCTTTATAACATCTGCCCAAGTTACCCAGAGGATCTTACCAATGAGTATTTCTTTAATATGTTCTGCACCATGGGCCATCATGTTAACAACGAGAATAACAGCGGAAGAAGCGAAAGCATAAACAAGAGCGATTAACACTTCTTGCGAGATATACTTTTCAAACTTCTTGGCCCAAGCAAAGTAAGCTGCGGCCACAAAAGTGAAACCTAAAGAAACAAAGTAATTAAGGCCACTATGGTGATCGAGATGAAGGAGTAAAGCTACTGTTGAGCCTAGGCTTGCCACTTGTGCTAAGGAGAGATCAACGAAGATAACTCCTCTTCTTAAGACATGTAATCCTAGATAGCAGTGTATCCCTACAAGAATTAAACACATGACAAATGGTGCAGCTAAAAAAGAAATAACTTCCATTAATCCTCCAGTGCTAGAGCGAGGCTCTCATAAAGAGAGAAAATATCTTTCACTTGTGAGCTACCGTCAACAGCAACTGCGACATTATTGATTTTTACATTTTTGATACTCTTACTAATTCTTTTAGCGACACTATCATCGAAGTAATTTTCAACTAAGATATGACGAATTCCTTCTTTTTTCATCTGTTCAATAACACTGATAATGTGTGAAGCAGTTGGAGGAATTCCTGGCTTAGGTTCAAGAACATTTTGAACTTGAATCCCAAATTCATCTAAAAAATAAGTTAGCGTACGGTGAAACGTTATAATCTTAGTTCCTTTCTTAATCTTGGCGCTAAGATCTTTTATCAATTCTTTAGTGCGTTTTTCATATGCTATGTAATTATTTTCGTAAGCCTGCCTATTACTTTCATCTAACTTAATGAATCGATCACGAACTCCCTTCGCAACTTCTAGGGCCTTACTCGGTGAAAGCATAAAGTGAGGATTTCCTTCCGGATGAACATCACCATGAGCACGCGTTAGCTTCCCCTTAACCTCATCTGTTAGTTTCACAAGAGCGTATGCTTCAAGTCTTCCTTCTTGTCCGATACGAACTTTTGGATTGCGACTTCCTCTAACAACAAGCGGGAGCCAACCGACTTCAAGGCCCGCACCGATACTAATTAACAGATCGGCCTTAGCTACTTTAAAAGTATAGCTAGGTTTTGCTTCTAGGAAGTGAGGATCTTGAGTACCTTTAGCAAGAGAGTGTACACTCACACTCTCTCCACCAATTTTTTTTGCAATATCTGCTAAATTTGTCGTCGTTGTTACAATTCTCAATTGAGCGTAAGAGCTCATACCTAGAACAAGTAACAACCCTATAAGAATTGACTTCATTTTAGCGACCTAGTACTGGTGTGCCGGGTGGGCACCGATACTAAAGCTTAACTGAAGACTTACTCTTTTTTCAGGACGATCTTCACCATCATGAATTTCATCGTATTGCATTCTTACAGCTGAGAATTCAGTAGGAACAAATGCTAAAAGTGCAGTATATGCATTTTGATCTGCAATTGACTCATCCTTAGCAACACCTAGGAATTCATATTGTGCTTGAGCAAACCAGCGTGGTGCAAATTGATAACGTAAGAATGTCGAATAACCACCATTTTTAACTTCGTTTGTTCCCTGAACATCTTTGTGGATAAACTCAGTTGACCAAACAAATGACGAATACTTACCTTTTTTAACTGGACGCCATTTTAATGTTAAGTCTGTTCCTAGGACAGTTGATTTCTCAGCTTGTTCTTCAAAATAAAGACCTGAAAGACCCCACTCTAGAGTTAGTGACTCAGATAAATCCCAAAGGTTTTTTAGGTTAGCGACTGTAGTGATCGAGTGTGGATCTTCAACAAATAATTCTTCATTTGTTGGCTGAAGAAACTGAACAGTTAAATCACTATACCATGGCAGTGGCGCTAGATATGATACACTTACACCAACTTCATTTAGTCCTTCTTCTCCAAACATATACTCTTGAACAAGACCACGGTAAATGAATGGCTGAGCGTGAGTATGTACCATATTGTACTTACCAAATTGGGCATAGAACTTCCCTAACTTTACTGTAAAATCAGGAATTGAAATTGTTTCAGCAAATACTTCTTCAGGCTCAAATGCATAACCATGCTCTTCCTCGCCACCCTCTTCATGATGTTCCTTGTGAACAGCAAAAGTCGCCTCAGCTCTAAAGTATGCATCAACATCTGCACTAAACTGAAGCTCTGCTTCTTGTAGAGAAAATCCATCGTGATCATTATCACGAGACGAGTTTTTATAGATAGTTAAAGCATTTAAACCGATGGCAGGATTAAACCCATTGCCTCTTGAATTGTCAGAAAGAGATTGCGCAAAAGTGTTTGAGCCTAGTAATAAAATAGAAATATAAAATAAGTTTTTCAAAATAAACCTCATTGAAAATTAATTAATTAAATTTAAAAAATAAAAAGTGAATGTAATTAAATTAACAATGAGTTGGTGGCCCTCGAGGAGCTGTTTGAATAGATAGTGATTGTAATGTGTGACCGACTAGGGTCTGATAACGATCTGTAACGAGAAAAAGAAAACTTGCTTCAAGTTCTTCAGAGAAATCAGAATTACTAGCATCATATTTGAATTGAGAAACTTTAATACAGAAATGGCAAGCTTGATCTAACTTACTAGTCTCATGCTCATTTTCATGGAAATGAATGCTTGCAGTAAGAAAGCTTACAAGAAAGGTTGCCGCAAATATAAATCTAAAAAATTTCTGCATTAGCTCAATACTAGCAATACTAAATTTAAATTGTCTCGTTTTTTTTTAACAAGACAATCTATTTAGATACTTAACATCTGTCCAATAAAGAGATTACTCGATCGAAGAGAGTTTCTCTTTCTTATTTCGTATGTAGTCGTATTATAGAGTTTGGCAATACGTGTTAAGTTATCACCCTTTTTAACACGATAGCGAAATACTCTTACACCTCTAGTGATATCTAACTTTTGCCCTACGTAGATACTATTGCCATGAATTCCATTTAAGCGTCTTAAGTAAGATACGCTTAGGCCCGAGCGACTTGCAATCTTTCCTAGATAATCATTCTTTTTCACAAAGTAGAATCTCTTCCCAACAACACTCTTATACTCATTTGCTCTTAGGGCAAGTTTTTGACCTGGATAAATTCGGCTGCTTCTTAAATTATTAATTCGCTTAAGCCTGTTAAGTGAAATTTTGTAACGACGAGAGATCTTTGTTAATGAGTCCCCTCTTTTAACTCGATAGTGAGTTGGAAAGGAATTAAGTTTTCCCCATTGACGGTTACTTGCCAATTTCTGTTGAATTTCTTCTATATTCTCATAATCCTTACGAGGCATCCAAATCGCATATTGCTTAATCCAATTAGGTGTACGCTTATGTTTAAGGGCGGGATTAATTTTTTCAATTTCACTGCGATCAATATTAAAATGTTTTGCAACATCTTTAATGTGCACGCCCCCAGGAACCTCCACTAATTTTAAATCAGGGTAAGTCGGAGATTGTGCAATCGTCTCTTCGTCAAAGCCAAATTGAGCAAGATTTTCACCAACGTAGGCTGCTGCCAAAAACTTAGGGACATAATTTCTCGTTTCTCTTGGAAGTAGTTTTCGATCTGCAAGTTCCCAAAAATTACGTGTTCTCCCCTTCATAATGGCACGTAAAACTCGAAGCTCCCCACAATTATAAGCTGCAATTGCAAGCTCCCAAGAATTAAAAACGGTATATAGATCTTTTAGATACTTCGTTGCGGCCTCTGTACTATGAACAGGGTCTCTTCTTTCATCAACAACTCGGTTAACAGCTAGTCCATATCTCTTTCCCGTGGCCTTAATAAATTGCCATGGCCCAACGGCCCCTGCATGAGACAGTGCAGTTTTGTTATAGCCACTTTCAATTAGAGGTAGGTAATATAATTGATATGGAAGCTCTTCTTCTTCAAGTACTGTTTGAATAACTTCTTTGTAATACATTCCCTTTTTAATAAATTGTTCAAAACGAGCACGATCTTTTACTGCAAAATAATTTATCCATTTTTGGACACGTTCATTTTGATAGAGCTCCATCTCATGCTTAATTGTATCTTCATCTTGATAAGAGATCGTATTGCTTCCAGCAACAGCAGGTGTAATATTCTCCTTCTCTGAAGAAACACATGAGAACAAAGTGAATAAGAGTGTAAAAATAGAGAAGAACTTAATTGAATTTAAAAGAGTATTTTTTTTCATATAAAAATTCTAAGGGAATTTTCACGAAATAAAATATGATCAAACACAAATTAGTTTTATCCTAATTCAATAAATCATCTGAAACATCAGACACTTCAATCTGTAAATCCACATCTTCATAACGGTCAGGAACATTAGATAATTTTGACTGAAAGAGTTCTTGTAGCTTACGAATAGAAATAAGGCCTTCATCTGATTTCTTCCAAATAGCATAGAGAGACATTTTGAGAGGCTCTCCAAGATTAAATGTTTTGAGTCCGAGGTATTCTTCAAGCGGATTCTTTGGCAAGAACATCACACAACGTCCTCTCAAACACAACTTATGAACAAAGTCGATATGATCGCTATAGACCTTCTCTTTAGGTACGACACCATTCTTTCTTAAGTGTTGGTAAATAACACGATTTAGATTCTTATCCCAATTACTCTCTGCAAATGGAATATTTACAAGTAGATCCTTTTCATCCTTAAACTTGTCATAAAGTTCTGTTGAGCAACAGAAGACAATTTCGAATGAACCTATTTCAGCAACATTTAGACTTTTTCTCTTAGGTTTTCGAAGAGAGATTCCCCAATCGATATTTCCTCGTAAAATATTATCCACAAGAACTTCATGGTCGGCCTGGCGTATTGTATTAACTGTTCCATATTTCGTATAAAGATCCCAGTATTGAGATGCAAACTCAGTAGCAAGATCATATGAAATAGTCTCTTCAATACCAATTGAAACAGGATAACCACCAACAACATCTTCTGAGAAGTGTTCAAGTAACTTACTCCCCTCTTCAAAAATGCCTTTTGTTCTTTCGAATAATTGTAGGCCTTCAGGCGTTAGAGATAGCCCCTTTGAGCTGCGATTAAATAGCTTCATATTGAATTTATTTTCAAGACGCTTTAATTGTTCACTAAGTGTTGGTGATGAAGTACCTATGATTTCGGCACCTTTTTTTAAAGATTGAACTTTGGCGACTTCATAAAAACAATAGAGATGATTCCAATTAATATCTTTTAGTTTTTCCAAGTTTATTCCTCGATTCATTTAGCTTTGCTCCTTACCTTAACAAGACGATCATCAATTAGCAAAAACCGAACTACCTAGTCGCGCTAAGTACCTAGGAGTCGGAAGAAAGGGGGAAAAATTGGTCTAAAATGAAAATGATCATCTTTAAAACCTGTTCAATTAAGTTACTTATTATATTTAAAATCATATCTACCTCTAAATTATTAACTCTTAATATTGAGTTTATGAAACTCAATCCCTGCACTTTGAAGCTCAATATAGAGCTGTGTGCGCATATCATTTCTTAACTCCCAAGCATCACTTGGATTATCGGCCCAAGCAGCTAACCAACACTCAATAGCATCCTTATCTAATTTCATGACCCACATCGTTGGCTCTTCAACATCGCTGAAATATTCCGATCTTTTTGCAACCTTGTGAGCTATTTCCTTTACCAACTTCAAATCGACATTTGGCGCAACGAAAAATTCAACGTGTGTCCAAACATAATGATCATTCATTGTAAAATTCTGGATTTCTTTCTGGAGTAACTTTGAATTCGGAATTACTAATCTAATCCAATTCCATTTTTTTATTACTGAATAAGTCAATCCAATTTCTTCGATCAGCCCATAATGTCCATCGATCGTAACGGTATCTCCTATCTTGATTGATTTAAAAAAAGAGATAATGACACCTGCAAAGAGATTTTCTAGAAAAGGCCTTAAAGAAAAACCAGCAATCACAGATACAATGGCAGCGATAATTGAAACGTAGACTGTTGGAATTTCACCTAAGTACGGGATTGAAACAAATAGAGACCATAAAATAAAAAATAAGACTGGCAGTGCTTTCATCATAAATGAGAAGCGACCTTCTATGCCCTCAGCACCATGAGACTTTAATTCTTTTTCTTGATCGTCAACAGGTGAATCTGTTTCAACAGCATCAGAAATATCTCTTTTACGAATATTTTTGAGCTTTCTTTTTTGCACTCTTTTAATATTAAAAAGAGAAAGAAAGTACCCTCCTAAAAATAGGAGGGTAACCGTAATTGGGTATAAATAATCGACCAAGGAGTTAGCTATTGGCTTCATTTACAAGCTTTGAATTTTTCATTCGATTATCAACAACCTTATTACTAGAAACGATTTCATTTAATGGTGTGTTTGAAAGAACAAAGTATGTGATTAGTCCTGCCATGATACCTGGGGCAACTTCATAGATAGTCGCACCGTAACCAAGATTCATCCAAACGATTGTCACGACTCCACCAACAATAACCATAGAAATAGCAGTTATTTCAGATACCTTCTTACCAATTGCATAGATAAAAAGGAGTGGGCCAAAGCAAGCAGCTAGTATTGACCAAGAAAGAAGAACCAACTCAAACACATTCTTGCTTCCAAAAAGGGCAACACAAAGAGCAATAATTGTCGTACCTGCTGTTGCTAGCTTTGTTAGATAAATATTATCTGATTTTTTAGGTAAAATATCTCTCGTAAAAGCTGCAGAACAACTAAGTACCTGAGAGTCGGCAGTCGACATTGTTGCAGCAAAAATACCTGCAAGGACAACACCAATCAGTAACTCAGGTAGAAGTTTTTGACTCATTAAAGGTAGTGCGAGTTCAGCATCAAAATTTGCTGAGCTTGGTAAGAGAAGTCTTGCAGTTAGACCAACACCAATTGTTAAAATTGTAAAAGCAATAAACCATGCATAGTAATACAATTTAGTCTTTGCCATATTCTTAGTATCATCAATTGTCATAAATCTAATCATGATATGTGGTTGTCCAATAACACCAAAACCAGCAAATACCCAACCTAATATAAATAAACCGATTCCCGTTCCACCTGGTACATTAAGTCCAGTTGGAGTGAAACTTAAAAACCCAGGAGATACAGCATCTAGTTTTGTCACATATGAATTAAATCCACCAACTTCATTGATTCCAACAAAGAAAAGTAGCCCCATTGCAATAATCATGACAAATGATTGAGCTGCATCTGTCCAAATTGATGCGCGAATCCCACCTGATAGACAGTAAGCAAAAACAATGACTGCACCAATAATAGCACCAGTACTATAATCCCATCCAAAGAGAACGTGTAAGGCCTTAGACCCTGCCTTGAATTGAGCAGCAGCATAAACACCTAAAAATAAGATAGTAATGATACCGACTAACAATCTAAGTTTCTTAAAACTTGTTCCACGTTGCCAACGAGAAAGAACACCCCCAAAGCTTAATAGGTTTTCTTTTTCAGTAACATCTCTTAGCTTCTTGTGAACAAAGAAACTCATGACCATATCACCAACAATCCAACCAATCATTACCCAAGAAGATTGAAGTCCACTCGTATAGGTATAGCCAATAAGGCCAATAAACATATATCCACTATTATTTGTTGCCACAGCAGATAAAGCTGCAAGCCATGGTGGTGTGGAATGTCCTGCTAATAAATAGTCAGAATTATTTTTCTTACTTTTTAAACTTGAAGAAACTCCAATCAAAACAAAGAGGAGTAAAAAAAAGAGGAAACTGTAAACAATCATTTAACAATCCTTTTTTTGGCACAGCTATCCGTTCACTTAAAGAATACAAAGCGCTAGCGAACAAGATGAGCTCTTGCTTATTAATAAAATACTAAATTAAAAACTTATTCATTAGAGTATCGAGAGGCAATTCTCTTCATCTTCAATTAGGCTTCGACGAAGGAAAGATGTCTCTCTTAGCGCCTTACCATGCCCCTCTTCACAAATAGAAGTCTTCTTTTGTACTTTAGTTTTGCGGGACTGTTTCTTATCAACGATACTATAACTTACTAATTGTACTAATTTTTCAGATTTCTTATTGTTCATTTAATTACCTTAACATTGTCTAGATTCATTAAGAATTGATTAATTTACTAATTAGGTTATCCCTAAGACTCACGTAGTTGGGCCGAGCGAAGGATCGCTTTATCAATTCCCATCCTCACAAATGCATCGACACCATTATCCTTAAAACTTTCAATCGCCTCTATCGTAACGCCCCTTTTAGACGTTACTTTCCCGATTAAATCATCTAGTTCACTCTCGCAATTAATCAATGCACTCTTTGCACTTCCTCGAAATAATTGGCTAACGATTGCTCTGGATTCAACTGATCCTAATCCCCAATCCTTCAAAGAGTCTTCTAGAGTATTCATAAAATAATAAACAAAGGCCGGGCCAGATGCCGAAACAATGGTTACCTGATCAAAGAGTTCCTCGGTACTCATTTTTAAAATTAAAGAGCTATCAGAGAGAAGCATTTTAATAAAATCGAGTTCATCTACTTCCACATTCTTCGAAGAACTAAGAAGACAGATTCCTTCAGAGTATTCCATAGGTAAACTTGGCATCAATCTGATTACCTTTGTCGTATTTAAGAGCCTACAAATCTTTTCTTGATCGATTCCGGCCATGATAGAAATGATAACTTTCTTTGAAAGGTCCATACTCTTTAGAGACTTTGCTAATTCTTCAAATTGTTGAGGTTTACAGCCAATCAAGAAATAGTCTGCATCACAAGCTTCTTCTAAATCAACAATTGCCTTTCCCTCTACTTCTTTAGCTAGTTCAACTGCTCGAGTGTGACTTGGCGTATAAGTGAGAAATTCATTTTTTACTTTTTGGCCTCTATACATTGCACGAACAACTGCGCTGGCCATATTTCCGCAACCGATTACTGCAATTTTCTTCATCACTACTCTCCTTGCTCTATTAAATTATGATCTGACCTGTCCATCACCGACGACAACATAGCGAGAAGTCGTCATTTGTTCGACACCCATTGGCCCATAAGCATGTAGTTTCGTTGTTGAGATTCCAAGTTCAGCACCAAGGCCTAGTTGAGCACCGTCGTTAAATCGAGTTGAGGCATTAACCATGACACAACTTGCATCAACGCTTTTTAAGAACTTAAGACAATTGTCTTCATTAGTTGAAATAATACATTCTGAGTGATTACTTCCATACTCTCCAATATGCTCAATAGCATCATCAAGAGAAGAAACTGTTTTGATTGATAAAATATTATCTAAATATTCTGTCGCCCAGTCTTCAGAAGTTGCTTTAATGAATGAACCTTTTGTCTGTTTTGCAAATTCTTCATCAACTCTTAATTCACATCCTTTTGCCAAAAGTCTTTTCGCAATTTTTTCATTTACTTTAGGAAGAATGTCTTTATGAATTAGTAGTGTTTCAATTGCATTACATACACCGGTTCTTTGTGTTTTTGCATTCTCTACTAAAGTCACGGCCTTCTCAATATCAGCTTCGCTATCAATATACATATGACAAAGGCCCTGGTAATGAGCAATGACTGGCATTTTGGCATTTTCAAAAACATGATTAATTAGGCCATGTCCACCACGTGGTATAACAACATCAATCTCTTCTTTAAGACTTAGTAAATCATTTAAAACTTCGCGATTATCTGATGCTAAAACTTCAACGACACTCTTATCAACATATTTCGATATCGCCTCCTGAATGATCTGTCCTAGAACCTCATTTGAATGCTTGGCCTCTTTTCCACCTTTTAAGATGATGGCATTTGAAGATTTAAGCGCCAAGGCAGCGCAATCAACAACAACATTTGGTCGACTTTCAAAAATCATTAGGATCACCCCTAGTGGAACCCTCTGACGTTTTATCTTTAAACCGAGATCATTAGTAAATTCGTTATAAAAAGTACCAACGATTTCAGGTTGTTCCTTAATCGTTTTAACTCCAGAGATAATGTCATCAATTCTTTCATTAGAGAGCTTTAGGCGATCAACCATTGCTTTAGAAAGATCATTTTTAAAAGCAGCATCTAAATCAAGTTGATTCTTTTGTAGAATTAACTCACGATTTTTATCAAGGGCCCTAATAAGATCATCAAAAATCATTTCTTTTGTTTCACTACTCAATTGTAGTAATTCTCTTGACGCCTTCTTTACTGTACTAGCTAATTTTTTCATCAATTATTTCCTTTTCTAAAATTAAGTTTATTGTATGGACAACCTCGATTGATGTTCGAAAACCAATAACTTCTTCGATTTCATCACTATGGCGTCCCATAATTTGTTCAACTTCACAGTGGCCATACTCACAGACCCCGGAAGCAAAAACTTCTCCATCACAAAGAATATCAACACAGTCCCCTTTATAAAATTGGCCAAAAACATCAATAATCCCTTTTGGTAAGAGTGACTTATTTTCATTAAGAGCTTCGAATGCACCTCGATCAACTTCAATATAACAATTTGGTTTTTTCATTGAGAGCAGCCATGCTTTGCGCTCTTCCGGGTCATAGGCATTTTTAGGTGCAAAGTAGGTTCCTATGTCTTTAGTGAGTGGATCTAAAATTAGGCGCTCATTTTCCATTGAACTAATAATCGCCTTTATACCTATAGGAGTAATTTTTGTGATGGCGTGAACTTTTGATTCCATTCCACCTTTTCCTACAGCAGTCTTTCCTTGATAATCCACGTCCTCTAGAACATCACTTCCAAATGGAACAATAGCGATTCTCTTTGCATCACTAAAAGCAGGATCTTTATCATATAGGCCATTTGTTGAAGTGATCATAAGCAATGCATCGGCATTAATCATCTGAGCAGTTTGCGCAGCAAGGTGATCATTGTCTCCTAAGGCGATTTCGGTAAAAGAGATCGTGTCATTTTCGTTAAGAATAGGCGTAATATTATTTTTCAAAAGTACATTTATACTTTGTTTTGCATGTAGGTTGCGCTTTCTATTTCTAAAGTCATCATGGGTTAGAAGAATTTGTGAACATATTTTTTGATTCTCTTCAAATAGTCTTGAGTATGTATTGATAAGCTTTGGTTGCCCCACGGCACTTGCAGAGTGCTGAAGATCAATTTGACCTCTTCTTGGTAAGTGCTCCTTAAGAAAAGACTTCCCCACACTAACTGCACCAGAGCTTACTAGGACGATTTCGATCCCTTCATCAATTAGCTCACATATATCCTCTACTATTTTTCTAACCTTCCTTGTATCTAATTTTCCGCTGTCTTTTGTAATAACGTTACTTCCAACTTTTACAACAAGGCGCTTCACACCCTGTAGTTCTTTACGAAGTCTCATTCCTTCCCCTTATCTTGTTTAAAAACAACATGACATAAATTCCAATAAACCAAAAGTGAGACATTTCAAGATTAGGGATAACCGAACGAGCAAGTCTCTGACTAGAGTAGTCAACATATACTAGTATATTGTATAGAGCTCTTAAAAATTTAATAAAAATTACAAAATATTCCCTACAGAATTAGGGATTGAGATTATAATATTTCCATTAACTTATGCTTTAGAAAATACAATTTGGAGAGAACTTGAAAAGAAGAATTGAAGTTATTAAGCCTGATAATTTTGAACAAGAGAATCACTTTTATCCGAAGGCCTTGAACTCACAACTACACCCTCTAGTGAGTCACTTTTTTAATTTAGATCACGAAAGAATTATCAAAAGATATAGTCATTTAAATCCACAAATTTGTACTGACACGTTGAGAGAAATTCTATCTTATGAAAGTAAGCACTTCTTCTGGGGTGGCTCTGACTTATTTTATGTAACAACTCAAGCTGGTAATCGCCGCATGGTAGTTCTTGAAACAAACTCTTGCCCTTCAGGACAGAAGTCGATGCCACCAAGAACAGATGCAGATGAGCACAGAGGTTATAAATTTCTAATCGAAAACTCATTCATACCAGCACTAAAGAAAAGAAAGAAGAAACTCCCACCCGGAGCACTGGCTGTTATCTATGATAAGAACTACATGGAAACATCGGGATATGCTTCAACTATTGCAGACCTGACAGGAGAAGAAGTTTATCTCGTTCCTCACTTCAATGGTGAAGAACAAATGGCCGATTTTGAAAACGGAGTTCTTCACATCACTCTTGAAACAGGAGAAAGAATTCCTATTCGTGCGGCTTTTAGATATGTAACTCAAAAGCCATGGAATAGAATTCCAACGACAACGAAGACCTTCATCTTTAACTCGACTCTTGTTTGTCTTTCAGGTGGACGCAATAAGCTTCTCGCAAATAAAGCCTACGAACTCTATAACTCACAAATTGCAGAATCAGGTTTAAAAATCAATATGCCTGAAACAATTAAGGATGTTAATAAATTAGAAATTCCTTTATGGGTTCAAAAGTTTGGTGGAAAAGCAGTTATTAAAATTCCTTATTCAAATGCTGGCCAAGGTGTATTTACAATCACAAACCAAGATGAGCTAGATGCCTTCATGCAAATGGATTATCCATATGACCAATTTATCGTTCAAAGTTTAATTGGTCACTATGAGTGGAGTTCAACAAGTGAGTATGGGAAATTCTTCCATATTGGGACGGTTCCAAATAAGAAAGGAAATATTTATATCGCCGATCTAAGACTTATGGTCTACTCTTCACCTAAAGGCTTTATGCCATGTGCAGTTTATGCTCGTCGAGCGAGTAAACCTCTTGAAGCAACATACCCAAAAAATAGTTGGGAAGTTCTAGGAACAAACTTATCAGTAAAGAAAGGTGAAAACCTATGGGACTCTGACACATCAAGACTAATGCTAATGGATCAAAAAGATTTTAATTCACTAGGAATTGGTACTGACGATCTAATTGAGGCCTACATACAAACAATTCTAACAATTGTGGCCATTGATAAGATGGCAGAACAACTTATAAGTAAGAAAGGGACTTTCAGAACAAAACTTTTTAGAAGTTTAGATAATGATAACTCTCTCTTTAACGAGATCATGATCTCATAGCATAGGAAGTACAATGGGTGGAATACAAGTCATTAAGACCACTGAAGAAATTGATTTAAACTCTTTTGCAAAAGGTGAAGTACACCGTTTACAAATACACCTTTCAGATAACGCACTAGGAGTACCTTGGCGCGTGCCGATCATTATTATGAAAGGAATTGAGGATGGGCCAGTTGTTGGGATTACAGCAGCTGTTCACGGAAATGAACTAAATGGTATCTCAACAATTTTTAAAGTTATTGAAGAGATTGATCCGAAGAACTTGAAAGGAACTCTCATCATGGTTCCTATTAGTAACGTACCAGGTTACCTTACAAATCAGCGTCGCTTTATTGATAATGTTGACTTAAATCGTATTATGCCAGGTAAACTTACTGGGAACCCTAGTAATGTTTATGCTTACTACTTCACTCAAAAAATTGTTTCGAAGTTTGACTACCTACTCGATCTTCATACAGCAAGTCATGGCCGTGTGAACAGTCTTTACTTAAGGGCCGATCTTGAAAAAGAAGAAACAAGAACCCTGGCCTTCTTGCAAAACCCACAAATTATTGTTCAAAAATATGATGAAGAAGGAACGCTAAGAGCATGGGCGAATGAACAAGGAATTCATGCTATTACTGTTGAAATCGGTAATCCAAATGCTTTCCAACATGCTCTAATTGATGAGACTCTCGATGGAATTAAGAACACACTTCGCTACTTCTCTATGATTGAAGGCGATGTGAAAGATATGATTACTGATGCAACAATTTGTGACCATTCTTACTGGATTTATTCAACAAAAGGTGGAATTGTTGATGTCCTTCCAAAACTTACTCATCGAGTGCAAAAAGGCGAAGTCATCGCAAAAGTTTACGATGTCTTTGGACAAGTTAAAGAAGTCATTTGTGCTGACCGTTCTGGAGTTGTTATTGGAAAGAATGTTAGACCTAACTGCGAGGCAGGACAACGTATTGTGCACCTTGGAGTAGACCTAAAAGAAGCATTACCGGAAGAAATTCCTGGCCACGATGATTTTGAAATTTCAGAGAAATAAAAAAAACCAAGGGGGATTCAATCCCCCTTTTTTTATAAATTCACATTAAGTGTTAGTCCAACATTTGTGCGATCGGCACGAATATCTTCTGCAATGAAGCGAATATTAGGTGCAATTGAGATATCGCGATTAAAGAAGTATGTAGCTGCAATAGTTTGTTGAAGAACGCGCTTTTCAAGTTTACTCTCACGTCTTAGTGTATAGCGAGAGAAGATATCTGAAATAAGTCTTAAAGAAATATTGCGCTTCAAGTACATTTCAGTTGATAAACTTACCTGATACTCTCTTTCTCTTTGATATGGAAGAAGCGAGATATCAAAACCCATATACTTTGTCGTCGACTTATCAAAGAAGTACTGAGTCAAAGTGGCAGTTGCCGCAATATAAGCGAATTTAGAAATACGGTACGCCATTGCTTGTGAAAAAGCGGCAGCAGAATGATAACCATAATCTTTTTCTGTTCCACGAGTTACATACTGATACTTTAGAAATGAAACATTTTGTAATTCACCAATTGTGTATGTTTTAAAGTATGAAAGAACAGGATTATCAATATCAAGCTCTTGTGAGTTGTCATCAAATTCTTTTTGAATAGAAGCTGTCGATGCCGTGTGGTTTGAATGAAATGGAGTTGCCATATACATTCCAGCTTGAAGAGAAATATTATCTGATTTCGTGAGGCGATATTTAGCACCAAAGACACCAGATATATTTGTCAAAGAAGGATTACCTTCTGCATTCTTAATATTAGGTCTTTCTGCACTTGTTAAGTCATTAATTGCACCACCTTTGTAAGCAAAAGTTGAGTAAAATGACCAACGCTTAAGAGAGCCCGACAAAGTCTTTAAAGTTGGGTTTTCGATTACCTCTTCCTTTGTATTAAAAGATTCGGCTTTTTTTACTTCTGCCTTTGACTCATTTGCCGGGGCAGCAGATATAGTAATTGAAAGTATTGAGAAAAATAGTAACGTTACTAGCTTCATTGTCTCTCCGTTAGTTAAAAAAGCTTAAAAAGCTTTCGCTATTATTTGTAGTTTTGTATTTAGTTTCGCCAACGAGGTCATTAGCAATCATGGCCGAGCGCCAAGACATTAAACTTGTTTGTGGATCTGCTACACCATGGCCATGGCGACTAAAATTCATTGAATAGATCTTCCCGTTTTCAATCGTAGTCTGGATGCTATAATCCTGTCCTACAATTATGCGCCCCTTAGAATCCTTTGTAATCTTATCTGCAATTCCATCCAGAAAACTAGGTAGAACACTTTTAAAACCTGTCGCCAAGATAACAATATCGGCATCGATAAATTCTTCGTTTTGATTAAGTAAATTATCAACAACTAATTTATATGATTCTCCTTGCTTCTCAATCGCCTTAAGCCAGCGCATTGGAGAAATTGTATAATCAGGAAGTTTCTTTAAATAGAATCGGTCAAGATATAGTTCATTATACATTTCTTGTAAGTATTGAGGAGTGTTACCATCACTAGCTAATAGCTGGCTTTGAGTATATGAATCTTTTTGCTCTTGAGATAGAGAGTGAAAATTAAGTACAAATTCAGGTGTAAATATTTCATTTGTAAATGGAGCTTCATCAAGTGGTTGTAAATTATGTCTTCCGCTTAACAAGGTAACCTTTTCTACTTTTCCCCACATTCCATTTAGAGCATTTCTAAATGTTTCGACTCCCGTCTGTCCCCCACCGATAACAACAACTTTCTTACCTTTAAGATCAAGTTTCTTCATTTGCTTAGACTTAGCGTGAAAAAGAGTCTCAGACAGGAATGGCCTTGCACATTCTGGTATATTTTTAGTTGGGCCAGAAGCGACACAAATATTTTTCGTAAAGTAACTCCCACCTTCCTTAATCACCTCAAATTTTTCACCATCGTGCTTTATATCAATTACCTTAGATTCGAAATCAATATCATCACAAAGTTGTTTTGAAACCCACTTGCAATAGTCTTGAAACTCATAGCGGTTAATCGCCTTACGATCCGTATTTAAGAAGTGATAAAATTGTCCATTTTCAACTAAGTAATTTAGAAAACTAAAGATACTTTTAGGATCAACAGGAGTGACAAGATCCTTTAAGAAAGAAGTTTGCATCATCGCATCACCAAACATCAACTCAGGATGCCAACTAAATTCTGGTTTATTATCTAAGAATTTACTATTAATTTCACTTAAAGGATTTAAAAGAGCTGCTAAACTCAAATTAAACGGTCCTAAACCGATTCCAACAATGTCATATATATTCTGCATTTAACTACCTCAACTCAACCCTAACTATTTTTAACAAGAGGATTTTTAATATTACTTCCAAGCATTGGTTTAAGCCTTTCCCCTGTTTCGCTGTAACCAGCTACAAAGCGAACAGTATTAACCAATACCTTTTCAAATTCATTTCTTAATAAATTAACCTTACCAACAGGAGAACAATCGACTTGATAGTTTGCTACAACTTCACCAAGTAAGTGATAAAAGTCCTTTTCTTTAAAACCTAGACATTCTTCAACAACTCTCGAGAAGTAGCGTAAGACTGTGATAAAGTGTCCTGTGATAAGATCGTGAATCAAATACTCTGGTGGTAACTTATCAAGCTCAACACCAAAATCAGCTTCGCTATGCTTTGAATCAGATGCCATTCTAAAGTCACCATGAAAGTCTTTGATAATAAGTTTATTAGGTCTTGCACCTTTAAGAGTCAGTATCGTATTTTGTCCGTGAGCAACAAGGCCCAATCCATGTTCTACTTGTAAGTGATAAAGAGGAATGACAACAACTTCAAAGTATTCTTTTAACCATTCTTTAGTACCTAGGCCCGATAATTTAATATATTCACTAACAAGAGATTGGTCATCTTTAGTGAATAATAGTGCCGCTGTAGGAATTGCGAGCTCATCATCAGCAATCTTATTCTCTACACTTTCTCGCCATACACACCCAAGTAATTCCTTATAGCGATATGAGCCACCGTCGATACGGTTAAACTCAGGTAGCGGACAGCTCATTGCTGCAACTTCTTTTAATATATCGACCTTATCAACAAGAAAGCTATCTGACTTAATGATGCTCTCAACCTTCTGTGATAAAAGATGTCCTTTTGAGACATATTTTTGAGGAATTCCTCTTACACTAGATGTATTTAAAATTGAAATTGCGACTTTTAAGTCAAATTTACTCTCACGAGAATTAGAAGATAAGGTTCTAATAGAAACCTGTGGAGTATATTCTCTTCCCATGATTCCAAGTGGTATAAGGGCATTTTGATAAATTAAGTGTGCAAATTGAACACTTATATATTTACTCCACTGCCAAGGATGTACAGGAATGAAAACAAAATCATCACTATTTGCGCCAGTTTCATGAACTAGCCCTTTAGCAAATTCAACTTCGCTATTCGACAGGGAGTCTTTATAGAGATCATTTAGTTTTAATTGTTCTTGATCAAGGCCTAATTCAAGATACTCTTTTTTTATTGCACACCAATGTAGCTTGTAGCTGTTTCGTGTTTCTGGTGCATACTTTAAGAGTTCATCACTTCCCCATCCGAGGCGTCCCTTATTCATAATAATTTTTGGGTGCCCTGAAAGAATTTGATCAATTTTATTAAAATTAAACTGTGCAATCTCATTAAGAGAAAGATTCTCTAGAGAGTGATAATGAAGGATATCTCCATAAATAGTCTGATTACCTTCTTCGATAAATTGTGCCAATGTTTCATCACTCATCTTTGTAAGGTATTGAGTCTCGTAGAAGAAATCTGCCAGAGTAAATTCCATGATAACCTTTTCACCACTTACTTTGTGAAAAGTACTTTTATCAATTTGAAGGTTTCCCCATGCACCAATACGGCCATGAAAGCTATAATAGATGCTATCATTTATCCTAAAATTAAAACGATCATCAATAAACTCAACATTAAATAGTTCTTCAAACTGAAGTTCTTCAATGGCCTTAATGATTAGGTTTTTATGTAATTCATAGAATAGCTGAGTATTGATCATGATTGAACCTCGCGCAAAAACCTTGTACGATCAGCTTCTAAGAGATTTGATGTTTTATGTGGAAAATCAAAAACTCCTCTATGTTCCCATCCCGGAAGAAGCCTTGCTAAAGTTAAGACCTTCTTATTATCAACACGAGGCTCCCCCCACACCTTTTGAGTTCTTTCATCATCTTCAAATAAGAATTTAGTTAAATGAAAAATTGAATCAAAAACGGCACGAGTACCTAAGAACTTCTCTTCTCCAATTAAAATGTGGATTCCTCTATCATATAGTGAAGCATCACAATAAGGAGCAATCCTATCATCAAAGCTCCAATAAACTTCGAAGTATCCAGCTTGTTCTCCATCGATATCCACAATCATTGGAAGTTGGTATGGAGAATCTTTCAGGCCCTGTACATAAGCTCTTAGTTCCTCTATCGACTTATTCATTTCCCAAAATTCATAAACATACTTCTTATTATGCCATTCATGAAACTTTTCAAGATCTTCATTCAAATCAAATGCACGAAGAGTTATCTCGTGATTATGCTTAGATTTTGCACGATAAAGCTCGCCTTCATAGACACGAGGTTTTCTTAGAAGAGTACTAATAGGATTAGGTATTTTATTATAAATATCCCAAGGATTTTCAATTGTATTTTCGTTAATATTGCTTACACAACATCTGAAATTACCTTTTTGATAGAGAAAGTCACTGTTAATTAAATAATTTAGAAATGTTGATTTATGATGCGCTTTAAAAATAAAATTTCTAAATTGTCCTAAATGAAATAGCTCGGCCTTAGCATCACCATTTGCAAGCGAGATAATGGTATTAAATACTGAGTTGATAATTAAGTAGTATGTATATACTTTGTTAACATCATCAGGTGAAAGAATATTTCCCTTTGTGCCACTAATAAATTCATACTTAGAACCAAATTTTTCCACACTCTTTGTTGTAAATCCAGTCCCCTGACAATCACGGTATATTGTCCCAACAGGTAACCCATCTTTCATTTTTAGGATGATATTTTGCATATGAGCACCTAGAAGAATTCCGTGCTCTTCAGAAAGAGTAATAAACTCCCCTATGACATTTTCAAGAAAGGCTTCAAACCAGTACTTTCTTGCTAAAAAGATATTCCCGCAAGCCTTCTTTGCATTTCCCTCTACTAAGCTTAAAAGATGTGACTTTCCTGTATAAGGATTCTCTTCAGCAAGGCTACCTAGTAGAAAACAATTATCTGTCTCAAAATTTTCACGTAACTGAATTGTCGATTCAATAATAGCATTACCATCTTGTCCCTTAAGAGCAACATAGAATGGTTCATAAAGAATATGAAATTTATCACTAAAGTTTGCGACCCCTTCATTTTTGAATACAGTTTCCATCTGCATTCCACGAATAGCTTCTTCTGGTTGAAGATGCCTTATCGAGTTTGTTAGCTTTACATCCATTGAATACTTAACTAAGAAAGGTGCTCCATATGAATATAGAGATCTAAGGGAAGAAAGTGCATACCAATCATTAACACCACTTGCAACTTCCACTATGCCATTAACTAATTCTTTCTCTTTTAAACGACGCCACTGCCAAGGATGCATTGGAATATAGACGAAAGGGTCATCGATATCTTCTAAATCAAATTGAGCAAGCTTATTCATAGCTGTAGAAACTGCAAATAGCTCTGCATTAGTATGGATTGATTCTTCTCTACACTTTATCCAGATCAACTTAAATCCATTAGAGAATTCAGGTGAATAAAGTTTGAGATCCTCTTCACTCATTCCCTTTTTACATTTAGGATAAGGGTGAAATGGATGTCCAAGAAGCATCTTTTGTTCACTAGTAAGGTAGCTATCAATATTCACTTGTGGATTATATTTAAGAATCAACTCGATATTATCGCGAGAGTTAATTATATTTTCGATAAAAGTAGAATCAACATTAGAAAAATTAGGCACTAAGTGAACAAGCATCTCATCAAAAGTAAGCTTTGTTTTATTGAAGTAAATATCACCAGTATAACGATGCCCACCGAGAGGAGAATATGACTCAAGTTCAAAAACAAGATCACCAATCAATACATCACTATTTTCAACATCAACTTTAACAAGATTATCTTCTGAATAATCTCTTATCATTGAGTTAACTAATGCACGAATACTATATTTATCAGCAAGCTGCCTATAATTTATATTAACCATTAGTCGCTCCGCTTAGTTCTTCGCTCGTATCTGAAGTACTGTATTTGAAACTTATTGAGATCGCCCCTACTACTAAGGCCACAAATAGAAAAAGAATATAATTTGTAAAATTGTACTTAATAATTACACCTGACATTATCGCTCCAAGAGCGTTGCCTAGGGTTTGATAAAAACTGATCTCACTGGCAACAATCTGCTTTGGAGAGCTAGGGTTCAAGTTATAAATATGTCCCATATATAAAATTGGAATAATTGCAGCTCCAAATGAGAATAGAATGATGAATCCGTAAAGTGTTTCTAAGCTATTTACTCTAGAGAATGAGTAGAAACTAAATAAAAGAGAAACAATTGCCAAAGTAGAGAATATTTTAGAGTTAATAAGTTTTAACTTCTTTAAAATTAACTGTGTAAGAATTATGACAAGAGATGCAAGAGTCAGCAGCCAATAGATAGTAGCGGATTGCTTAATTTGACCAATTAATATGTCTCCAACCACACTCGTGATACTAGTGTGAAAAAATGAAGTCATAAATGTATAAATCAATGGAATAAAAAGAAGTGGCATTATCAATTGCTTAGTATCAGTATCTTTCTTTCCAGCGATAGTTTGAATTTCGTTGATTCCGCTCTTAAAATCAAACGGAATTGTTAAAAGAAGCATAATGATCAAAACTACTAAGCTCAAATTGAGATTAAATGCGAGAAGTCCACCTAGTACCAATCCAACAAGCCTTCCAGTATTTAGAAAAATAGTTGTTTCAAGAATACCACTATGAGTATCTTTGTATCGGCCAATCTTAACAATTTGAGAAAAAGGAATAATAGAGCTTGCACTCAATGCATAAATAATTCGAGATATAACAAAGAAAATGAGAGACAGCCTAACATTACCAGAAGTAAATGTTGCTAAAAGGGCCAGATTCGACATGAGCAATCCAAACTGAGCAATTCGATAGATAGTCTTGGCCTTAAGTTTAGAAAAAAGTGCGGCCCACTCCTTTGTCATAAAAAGAAAGAAGAAGATCGAAAACCCATAGATAATTATGATTGATGTAATATCAAGATTCGTTACCATAGCAATTTTCGGTATAAGACCAAGAAGTATAGTTTGGGCCGCACCAAAAACAAAACAAAGGCATGAGATGGCCTTAGTAAAATTGTCACTTATTTGAAGTTGAGAACTCAAGAGATACTCTCCTTCTGAATTCTCTTCTTTTTTCTTAGAGAAGAAATAAAAACTATCAAATCACGCCAAGAGAAAACTAAGTAGACTAAAAACAGTGCACTTAAAATCCATTTAAAATCAGAAGTAACAAAGAAAATGACAAAAACAAATAAGCTAGGAAGTAGAATCTCAGTAAACGAAATATTTACATCACTTATTAAATTACCATTATACTGCTCACTCCTTGCTACTAAGTATTTTTTTCTAAATAAGAAAATATAGATTCCACTAATTGGTATAAAAGAAGAAATAAGACCGAAAAGACTCCAAATAATCTTAAGAATGACTCCACCATAATCGCCAAAGTGCAGAGGTTCTGAAAGAATGAGAAGTTCTAAGTACCATGGTAACGTTACTGTGCGGTTTAACTTTCCTGTTATTCCATCAATATAAGCGATCTCGTGATGATGACTTTCATTTTCCATCAATACAACAAATTGATTTGGTACTGAGAATTCATTATCAGGAAAAGAAATAAAGTCATATTCTAAATGAGCAAGTTTTGATTCTAGTTCTTTTAAAATTGTTGTGACCGATACATACTTTGCATTTTCGATGACAATTGCATTCTCTTGCTGGGCCTTTACATTTCCTCTTAAAAAGAGACCAATTAATGTACTATTGAATGCTAAGATCGCTCCAGTAAAAGTAACAATAAAAAGCCATGCAAGTGTTTTAACGCCGATTATTTTATGAAGACGCCCAAGCATAATTCGAGAGTTCATTGTTCTTACGTTACGGTAGAACTTATTTGCAATAAAAGCACCACTTAGAAGAGCAACGAGAAAGAACACTCCCATAAGCCCTATTAAAATTTTACCTTTTCCACCTAAGAGTAACTCACGATGTAGCTTTAAGACGAAATCAATAAAGACCGTAGGCTTGACTTGATTTGATGTCAGCACATTACCAGCAAGATCAAATTTTAATCTTGTTGCACCTTTAAACTTTTCAACACCTGGCTCTGTTATTCGTGCTTGAATATCACCATCATCACCTTTAAAAATTGAAAGTACTTTTTTATCTTTGTAAATTTCATTTTCATGTATGTAATTTTCAATTTTTGAAAGAGAGGATTGATCTGAAACAAAAGCGCTCTGCTGTTCTACCGAATGAACAGGAGATAATTCGTGACGCCAAACGAGAACAACTCCTGTTAAGCCTAACAAGAGAAAGTTAATCGCTAGGACTAAGCCTAGAATACGATGAATTTTTAAAAATTTTCTTACTAATGAACTCATAAAATTAAGTAAAAAGCAGGAACCTTATACTTTCTTACGAAAGAAAGGCCCTGCTTAATATCAAGGATTTTTTATAGTCTTTTATAAACCATAAAATCGATACCAATATGTGTTGCACCTTCGCCGCAAACTTCAGCTGCACCAGTTGCAGGAACCATAATTGTTGCGTGGTGAGGGTGTCCCCAGTATAGGTAATCATTGTTTGCAAGCTGAGCATCAAGAACTGCCTTACCTTCTGAACAATCTGCTGAAGCATCAACCTTAGAGAAAGCTCTTGAATCGACTAGGTCAATTGTAGAAGCTGCGTTGTCTGCAAATAGGATTGAAGAGTATGAACACTCAACACCATCTACATTCTCAAAAGTTGCCTTGATTAGAATATTATCTAGTGTGTAATCAGTTGAAAGCTTTTCAAATTTAACATTCATGTTGTTGTGAGAAGCCGGTGCATTTGTGTAGTCAGTAAATGCTGCACATACATAACCTTTATGCTGTGCAAGCCATCTCTCACCTTCAAGAACAAGGTCAGTGTTTGCGATAGCTGAAACTGATAGTAGTGATAATAAAGCTATAAGTGATTTTTTCATCATGTTTATTCTCCTTTAAGTTTATGAAGAATAAATATCTGAACGAGTTTGAGATGTCAAACAATAATCTACACATTTAAACAAATGATTGCTAATAAAGACACTTTTTTGAAGTAAATACTTGAAATTTGGTAAAAGTGGCCCTATTTGGAGACATCAACAGGGCCTTTTTGTTAGATTTAGCGAATTGGATCACGCCCTTCGATCTTACTAAGGATGCGAGTTTCGCCAGACTTTTTAAACTTTGATTTAAATGAATTAGAAGAATGAACAACTTCATTCTCTAGGTTACGATGAGAGCTCACCTCTTGTGAATCGTATTTATGTTCACAAAGGGATTCAGCTGTTGCCGAAAGGCTCACCATACTTGCACCAATAATTAGTGTCGTAAATAATGTATGAACTTTCATATCCATCTCCTTTGATGATTAATTATCCGTTAATTAATCTTCGCAAGAAATAGGATTAAAATAAAATACTGAGTCTTTATGGCGCCATAGACATTACCTATTAAACCATGCAATGGACTTAAGTCCATTTTTGACGAGGCCATAATAGCTCTTGATTCGATCATTTTGAAAATGGTGTGTTTCACTAATAAATGAGACTATTTTTTTTCGATTAAATGCCATTGCCCAATCATGTGCACTCATTCCAGAATCATTTATTTCGCAAAGCTTTGCTCCATATTGAATAAGTAATTTTACGATTTTTAAATCACCTTTTAAGCAAGCTAGCATCAATGCAGTATTGCCAAGGCCGTCTTTAGCGATTGGATTTGCTCCAGCGCTAAGTAGTGTATGACAAAAGTCAAAGTGACCACGTTGGGTAGCCTCTAAGAGTGGCGTATAACCTTTTTCATTTTTGACCTCTAAGTTACATTCTTCATTTGTGAGTAAGTAAATACTTAACTCACCTACATCACCACTTCGTGCCCAATCAAAAATTTTAGTCATAACTTCTCCTGATAGATAATTCTACGGAGAAGTCATCTCGTCTATAAAGTGAAGATGGGATAAGTTTAATTAAGCCCCTTAATCGTTATTTGCCTATTATTTATTGAATTAAGCTATATTGGTGCCGTACGCAAAAATCTTTCTTGTTGTATATTAAGATTTTATTAAGAATTTCATTGATCTTTTACATCAGTCTTTAGACAATATTAGTCTATAAAAACATACACATGGAGTGATTATGAGAACAATTGTTAAAAGTTCAAAGTTACTTATGCTAATTCTAGCAGCTGCAATGACAGTTCAAACTCATGCTCAAGAAGAAGCAAAAAGTAAAAAAGATGGAGACATCGACAGTGAAATTACAAACGCTAGACTAAGAGCTCAGTCTGGTTCAAAATCTGACTACAGCTTAAGTCTTTCACTAGGTTACAATGGTGGTACACTTGATGACATCTTTGGTGAAGAAAGACCAGATATCTATGGTGACCCAGAAACAGAAACAAAAACATCTTTTGGTGGTAGTTTCGCAGGTAGATACCGTTTCAATAAAAATGACAGTATGACTGTTGGTGCAGGTTTCTCTGTACTAAACCCATGGGGACACTCAGAAGGTAACGTTGATAACCCATATATCGGTTATTCAAGAATTTACAAGATTGGTGATTTCCAAACTTCAACTTCAGCAGACATCACTTTTGGTACAGCAGAATCTTATAAAGCTGTAGATCTTAAGCAAGTTGTAAGCGCGTCTCACAACATGATGAAAAGATTTGAAGGAACAAACCTAACTGTAGGAGCTTCAGTTTCTTTAAGTGCATACTTCTACGGTTCAGAGCCTGAAGTTGCAGTATCTAAAGAAGCAATGACAGAACTAGCTGTTGGTTTCTACCCACAACTAGAGTACGTATTCAACGATACATTCTCATTTAGAACAGTATTTGGATACTTTAACTACCAAAAGTCTAGAGGTGAAGATTCTAAACTTCTTAGAGCATATGAATATCAGTCAGTTGGTGTTGGTATTTCTGTAACTAGAGATATTTACGTTTACCCAAATATCCAGTTCCTTGCTGATGATCTTGATGCAGACAAAACAAACTTTGCAATCTCTGCAGACATCAATATTCTTTAATAAATTTAAAGTATACTTAGGCCCGGTTATCCGGGCTTTTTTTTTTGCTTAAATTCCAAAATCTCTCTATAATTTTAGTATGGATGTTTTTAAAGGTTTAAAGAATACACATACTGAAATCAAACGAATCAATGGCTACCTCAAAGAAGTTGTTACATTCTTAGATGATACCGGTAAGCCAATTGGTCATGTTATCAATCCACTAATGGTTGAATTAAGACTACGTGATGTCTCACAAATTTTTGTAGGGGCGTTTCTAGTGGCCTCACCATTGTGTTTTACTGAAGAAGTATGGAATCTTAGTGTAAGTTTGAAGTTTGATAATATCTATTATCTACTAGCATCTTCAATTGTTATTGTTACTTGCTTTGTCTACTTTAACTTCTACCGATTTAAGCTTAAGGGAAATGTCGCAGAGTTTATTAAGAGAATTTTTGCGATTTACTTAATCACAACTTCCAGTGTTGTATTCATTCTATTTTTGATTGATAAATTTCCCGTAATGACCGATCCAATTCTAGCTTTTAAACGCACAGTAATTATTGCATTCCCAAGCATCTTTGGAGCGGCCATCACAGATTATTTGAAGTAATTAGAACTTAGTATCTTTTTGTCCACAGTGTGGCATATTTGATGCATATGGATTGTGAACTTTATCCTGTTTAGAAGAATTTTGTACCCACTTCTTCTTAACCATAGGACATGAGTAAGCATTATACTTCTCACCTACATCATATGTATTAATGATATGAATTAGTGCCATTGAAACTAAGTGGTAACTTTGATTGTTTTCAGCAGTTGTTTTTGAAGCTTGAATTTCAGAAAGCTTTGTTTTTGAAAAAGTTAGAAGCTTCTTAATTTTCTCATCACTAATCTTATCAATTGCTGTTGAAAGCTTCTTTGCAGCTTCCTCAACTTTTGCCCCATCGTATTCAAAGAAGCTTGCATGAAGTGTTTCATTTAATTCGAGAACTTTAACAACTTCTTTTTTTGTGTTTGGTGCCATCTCAATACGGCCAGCAGCAAATAAATGAAAAGCAATCATACTTACAATAATAAATTTATTCATGTGTTTCTCCTTTAAGGTTCTTTTGTTCAAAATATGAATATGTAATAGGAACAACAAATAATGTAATTAACTCAACAAGCATCCCTCCAAGCGTAGGAATGGCCATCGGCTTCATAACTTCGCTTCCTGTACTTGTCGACCACATAATAGGAACTAAGGCCACGACAGTCGTTGTCGTTGTCATAACAAGAGGTCTAATACGTCTAGAACCTGCATTGACGATTACTTCCTTAAGCTCACTCCAATTTCTTGGTTTAATTGTTTTAAACTCTTCTTGCAGATAGGTCATCATAACGACACCATCATCGACAGCAATACCAAATAAGGCAATAAAACCAACCCAAACGGCAACAGACGTATTAAAGCCTCCAATCCAAAGCAGAATTAGACCACCTGCAAATGCGATTGGAACGGCACTAAAAACAATTGCAGCATTACGTAGATTTTTAATCCCAAAATAAATAATGATTAAATTTATAACAAGCGCTAGAGGAACAAGAAGCATCAGTCGATTATTAGATCGTACCTGATTTTCATATTGCCCGGCCCAAACTAAAGAATATCCTTTAGGGAGTTCTACTTTTTCTTCTACCGCCTTCTTAGCTTCTTCCACAAAACCAATTAGATCACGATCTTGAACATTTAAAAGTACGAGTGAGCGCAGCATCCCATCTTCGGACTGGATCATCGCTGGTCCCGTTACAACTTCAATCTTAGCAAGCTGTTCTAATGGAATATGCTGACCAAGTGGACTAGGTACAAGTACCTTCTTTAACTCGTCAATACGATCTCTTAGCTCTTTCTTATAACGTACGCGAATTGGAAATCTTTGTCTGCCATCATAAAATTGCCCGATCGTCATACCGCCGACTGCAGTTTGAAGAATTTTATTTATCGTTCCAGTATTAATCCCATAGCGACTTGCGGCCACACGATCAATATCAAATTCAATATAAGGTTTACCTGTGATCTGTTGTGCATAGACCCCACTTGCACCTTTGATGCCCTCAAGAACATGGCCAATTTCTTGTCCAATCTTTTCTAGCTTTTCGAGGTTATCCCCAAAGATTTTCACACCAATTTGCGTTTTAATTCCTGTAGAAATCATGGCGATTCTATTCTCAATTGGAAATAGCCACGCGTTTACAAGGCCAGGAACTTGTAGCTGTTGATCAAGCTCAGCCATAATATCGTAAATCGAAGTTCCACTTGGCCACTGATCTTGAGGGATAAGTTTTACAACTGTTTCAAACATTGCAACCGGAGCAGGATCGAGTGCCGTTTCAGCACGCCCTAGTTTTCCTATCGCACTCGCAACAAGAGGATGCTTAACTAGCTCCTTGTCTGTATAGGCCAAAAGCTCTCGTGCCTTTGTCATCCCAACATCAGCAGTAGTTACAGGCATATAAAGAATTTCCCCCTCATTAAGTGAAGGCATAAACTCTTTACCAAGTTGAGAATATGCAATCCCTCCGAGGATGAAAATTAGAGTTGGGAAAATTGCAAAGAACTTTCGATTATCCAGAAGCCAACTAAGCACAGGCTGATAAGTATTAATAATTTTTAAGCTGACAGGGTTTTTCTCTATCGGCTTAAGCTTTCCTTTTAAGAAGAAAACACTTAGGGCCGGAACAAGAATAATAGCAACCACAACAGAGCCAAACATTGCCAGTGTCTTTGCCCAAGCAAGTGGACCAAAGAGTTTCCCTTCACTTCCTTCTAATCCAAATACAGGTAAGAAAGTTACAATTGTTGTGGCAACAGCTGTTAAAATAGCTGGACCAACCTCACGGGCTGCCTTAACTACAATTTCAACACGCTCAGACTTAGAAAGATCTCGATCTTCACTTGCAAGGCTTGAATAGATATTTTCAGTCATGATAATACCCATATCCACCATTGAACCAATAGCAATAACAAGCCCAGATAAACTCATAACATTAGAGTCAATACCAATAAATTTCATGAGAATGAAACTTATACCAACACCAAATGGTAGAGTTAGCGATACTAAGATTGAAGATTTAAAGTGAAGTAAGAATAGTAAAATAACAATAACAGTTATCACAATCTCTTGCGCTAAGGCAGAATAAACTGTTCCAATTGTTCTTTCAATTACCTCTGTTCGGTCGTAGAAAGGACTAAAAATAACGCCTTTTGGAAGTCCGGCCTTAACAATTTCAATTTTCTCTTTTACATTATCAATGACTTCTTTTGGATTTTCTCCAAATCGCATTGTAACGATACCACCAACAGCTTCTGTTCCGTCTTTATCAAGTGCTCCACGACGAAAAGCAGGACCTGTACCAACACTTGCCATGTCTTTAATTCGAATAGGAGACTTATTCTTTACAGCAACGACAACATTTTCAATATCTGTAAGTGACTTGAAGAATCCTTTACCACGAACAATAAATTCACGATCACCATCTTCAATAACTTCTGCTCCAACATCAATATTACTATCTTGAATAGCTTGAATAATAGATGTCAGATGAATGTCATAGGCAATAAGTTTATTAGGATCAACATCGATTTGATACTCTTTAACAAATCCACCAATACTTGCGACTTCACTTACTCCCTCCACACTTTGAAGAAGATAACGAACGTAGAAGTCTTGTAATGTTCTCAACTCTTCTAATGACAACGGCTTTTCATTATCTGAAGCGTTCTCGAGTGTATACATATAAACTTGGCCAAGACCTGTTGCATCCGGTCCCATTGCAGGATTTACGCCTTCAGGTAGTTCATTCTTTGCACTTGTAAGCTTTTCTAAAACACGAGATCTCGACCAGTAAAAATCAACATCATCATTAAAAATGACATAAATCGTAGAGAAACCGAATGCAGAAGTTCCGCGAATATTTTTAACTCCAGGAATTCCCTGAAGAAGAACACTTAAAGGATAAGTAATTTGTTCTTCAATATCCTTAGGTGATCTTCCTGCCCAATTTGTGAAAACAATTTGCTGATTTTCTCCAATATCTGGAATTGCATCAATTCGTGCTGTCGATAAGCTAAAGACAGAAAGTAGTGCAACTAAGATAAAGATTAGTACTACAGTGACACGATTTCGAATGGATAATTCAATAATATTCTTAATCATTAGTATGCCCTTGATGAGGATCAGATGTACTCATATCCTCATATCCACCAAAAAGTTGTGCTTGAGCATCAAGAAGAAAGTTTCCTTCGATAACAACTTGATCCCCATCTTTAAGTCCCTCTTTAACCTCAACATAGCCTTCTGACTCATGCCCCGTTTTAATAACGACTGACTTAAACTCTTTATCACTAACCTTTACCCATGCAACTTTTCTCTTTCCAGTATCAATAACAGCAGATCGTGGAATTACGAGAGGCATTCCCTCTAATTCAAAAGTAATTTGAGCATTTGCAACCATTCCAGGCTTTAGTTTCCCTTCCTCATTTTGAATCGTAGCGCGAACCTTTAATGTTCGAGACTGTTGATCAAGAACAGGGCTAATAAAATCCACCTCACCCTTTGTCGTCTTTCCAGGGATTGCAATAAATTCTAATTCAACAGTTTGACCTAATTGTACTAGGGCAGAATCCTGCTCATAGACATCGAGTTCGACCCAAACATCACTTAGGTTTGAAAGTTCAAAGAAGTTTTGTCCTTCTTTAAAATATGTACCAACTGTAGCACTTCTTTTTTGTACAATTCCTGTAGCAGGCGAATAGATTGTGATCTTATTCGGAACAGCACCAGACTTTGCCCATGCTTCATATTGTTCTTTTTTTATCCCCCACAGCTCAAGTCTTTCCTGACTTTGTAAATAAAGATCACGGAACTCACGTCCTTTATTCTTTAAGTATGTCTTTCGAGCTAGAATGTATTCTTCTCCTGCTGAAATTAATTTTGGACTGTAAATATCAACAACTGGATCACCTGTTTTAACAAAACTTCCTGTTGATTTCACATATACTTTCTCAACACGGCCATCGATTCTTGCCGGTATATTACTTTCCTTTTCTTCTGATTGGAGTACTTGACCTAGAAGTCTAATTTTCTTAGTCATCTTCATTGTCGTTACAGGAAAGTAAGATGGATTAAAATGTTTTAGTTGAGACTTTCTAAGTTTCACACTAGCAACAACTTTAGAAGCATTCTCTTTTTGTGTATTAACTTTAACCATTGGAGACCCATCCATTGGACAGACATCTTCTTTCTCACTTGTTACATCTGGAAAGTCCTTACAACGCCAAAGATCCTTTTGTGGTTCATTTTGTGTCATGGCAGAATGGTCATGATCATCTTCAACTTCAACTTTAGTTAAGTTCATATGACAGATTGGACACTTTCCAGGCTTATCTTCCTTAATCTGTGGGTGCATTGAGCATGTATAATAAGTTTTAACCTTAGATTCACTATGTGTACTAGTTTCCTCTTTCGCCGAACAAGCAACAAATCCTAAAAGTGTTGTGAAAGTAATAATTTTAAGTAATTTATTCATAGAGAGACTCTCCAAGAGTGTATTTATAATCAACTTTAGAAGTTGCTAATTGTGCTTCTAGCATGACTTTTTTTAATAAAATTGTTTGCAGTCGCAATTCACTCTGCAAAAGCTCTACATATGAGCTATTGCCACGACCGTAAGATTTTGAAGTGATTGATCGCGAGTTTTTAGCGAAGTTTACAGACTTCTTAGTAATAATTTGTAACTCCGCTTTTAATTTCTCAATATCATCTTTAATAATATTTAAATCACGATTCTTCTTAAGCTTGTAATCTTCCAATTTCTTGATTGCGGCATAACGATTTGCAACAGCTGCACCTTTTCCACCACTTTTGTCATCTGAAACCGGAATAGGAAATGTTATTTGTGCTCCAACGAAGTCACCATTCTTATCTATTTCATCTGAACGAAATGTATAACCTAAAGAGACTGTAATATCTGGAATATAAGCAAGATTAGCTTGTTCAACAGCAAACTCTCCTGCGATCTTTCCTTCTTCGAGGGCCTTAAGACGATTATCTTTTATATCCTCTTTCATAGACTTATCTAATAAACTCCAAGGAACACTTTTGTAATCAAAGCTAGTAGCACGATCTCCAAGTAAGTATTTGAGCTGTGCCTTATTCTGTTTTAATTCGAAAGTCTTATTACTTAGTTCACTTTCAATTTCTGACTTTCTAATTTGAATATCAAGTAGAGCTTGCTGAGTAATGCGTCCATTTGAATAGAGCTTCTTACTTACTTTCAGAATATTATTAATCCATGCTATGTTTTCTTTTAAAATGAATAGCTCGCTTTCAATTTTACGATTCCCAATAACATTTCCCCATAGGGCCTTAACAAGTGCTTGCTCATAATCAAGTGCAGAAAAATTCATGGCCCTTGCTTGAGCATTCATACTTTCAGATGCTTTGCCGTACTTGTTGGAAAGAGCAATCTTCTGAGAAATACCTAGCTCTAGGCCAGTCATTGGAGTTTGGTTGTAATCGAGAGTCTCCACCGGAAAGTTCTTGGCAGCAACCTTAAACATTGGGTCTCCCCAAGAACTTTTTTGTTTTGAAGACTCAACAAGAGATTTAGCACTTCCCTTAATGGCCTCAACACTATTGTGATTAGCTAATTCTCCAACGGCTTGCTTAAAGCTGAAGGCCATGGTGCTAGTAGAAATACAAATGATTAAAGCAGACTTAAACATAATAAAACCTATGACTTTGCTGATTTTTTTAGAAGTTCCATGATCTCACTGATTTTTTCTTCAGAATCCTTTTCAGAACCTGATTTGATGGCCTTCATAACACAACTATTCAAATGTGATTCTAGAATCACATGTTCAAGCCCCTTTAGAGCACTTCTTATGGATTTAATCTGAGTAAGAATATCAACACAATACTTACCATCTTCAATCATATTCTTAATTCCACGAACTTGACCTTCAATACGATTAACTCTTGTTAATGTTGATTTGTGATCTGGGTGCTTACTCATATTAATTTCCTTATTCTTAAACTATTTGAAACAACTGAAATACTACTTAGTCCCATGGCAACACTTGCAAGTACTGGAGGCATTGTCGGCCCACCGAAGATAACAAGCACACCAGCGGCAATTGGAATTAGTAATGTATTATAAATCATTGATAAGAAGAGATTTTGCTTGATGATCTTCATTGTCCCTTTAGCAAGTTCAATGAATTCAACTGCCTTGGCTATATCACCTTTAACAATCGTCACATCTGATGCACTAATAGCAACATCAGTTCCAGTTCCCATTGCCATTGAAAGATTTGCCTTTGCGAGAGCTGGCGCATCGTTAATTCCATCACCAATCATAGCAACCTTACGTCCTTCTTTTTGTAGACGCTCAATTTGAGAAGCTTTTCCAAGAGGCAGTGCTCTAGCGATAAAGTGATCAACACCCACTTCTTCACTAACACTTTTTGCAACGATTTCGTTATCACCAGTAATCATCCAAGTCTCAATTCCAAGAGATTTGAAATGATCGATGGCCTCTTTCGCACTAGGCTTAATCTCATCACCTACAATCAGTGTAGCAACATGTTCTTTATTTCGAGCAACAAAGATGAAACTTCCGATCTTATCCGATTCCAAATCAACATCGCGTTTGATTCTTAAATCATCTAAGAGCGACTCGTTTCCAATTTGGTATTCGATATCGTCGATATCAGCGATAATTCCCTTACCTTTTATAACTTCAAAACCATCTGGTTCATTTAAGTTAACACCTTTTTCTTTTGCAAAATTTAAAACGGCCTTTGCAAGAGGGTGCTCTGAAAATTGCTCAATAGAAGCAAGGTGAGCAAGAATTTGTTTTTCATCCTCTCCTTCTTTATAAAGTGAATCAATAACACTTGGGCGTCCAAATGTAATTGTCCCTGTTTTATCAAAGATCACTGTATCAATTTCAACGGCCTTCTCAATCACTTCTCCTCCACCAATAAGGAGACCTTTTAAAGAGGCTCGACCAGTTGAAACAACAACAGCAGTAGGTGTTGCGAGTCCAAGAGCACAAGGACAGGCAATAACAAGAACTGCAATAAAATTAGAAATTGAATTCCCCCATCTTGGCTCTCCTCCATAGAAGTACCAAGCAAGAAAAGTCACAACAGCTATAACAATAACCACTGGAGTGAAGACTCCACTAATTTTATCTGCATATTTTTGAATATTTGGTTTAGAAGACTGGGCCTCTTCAACGAACTTGATAATCTGAGAAAGGAAAGTATCACTACCAACTTTTGTGGCTTTATAATCAATGACATGATCACCATTGATTGTTCCAGCAAAGACTTGCTCCCCCTCTCCTTTAGTGACAGGTAGAGGTTCTCCAGAAATCATCGATTCATCAATAGCACTACTACCTTTAATGATCTTCCCATCAACTGCAAATTTCTCACCAGGACGAACTCTTAAAGTATCCCCAGCCTGAACTTCACTGATAGCAACTTCCACAAATGAGTCACCTTTTAAGATCGTCGCTTTTTTTGCTGACAATTTAAAGAGATCATTAAGGGCCTCTTTCGTTTTCTTCTTCGCTCTTTCTTCAAAGTACTGTCCTAAGAAAACAAATGAAGTAATGAATCCAACGGCTTCAAAATAGACTCTAGTTGTTAAGCCTAGTTCAACACTTAAATTTGTAAATACTGTGATAAACACACTATAAAGAAAAGCCGCTGTTGTCCCTAATCCAATAAGGGTATTCATATTGGAGCGACCACTTTTTAGAAATTGTAGAAGTGAGCGTTGGAATTTTAAACCAATCCATGCCCAAATTGGTGTCGTTAAAACTAGCTGAATATACCAATTAGCTTTTTTACTTGGCCATCCTTTAAGTGGTCCCATCTCAAACATAAAGACCGCAATAGCAAGAGTCATCCCAATCACAAACTTATGGAAATTATCCTTTTCAATTGATTTTACAGGAGCTGACTCACTTAGCATCTCTTCTTCGGATTGAATTGTATAACCAAGTTCAACAATTTTATTTTCAATATCATCTAAGACATTCTTATTCTCAAATTCAAAGTGACCACTTTCAATTGCATAATTTACACTTGAAAGTTTAACTCCATCAATTTTTGAAACTTCACTTTCAATAGAAGCTGCACAACTTGCACAGCTCATACCTGAAATTTTTAAGTTTACACTATTTTGTGTTTCCACTCAGTCTCCTAAGCCTCAAGTTTTTTCATGCTTGTTACAGGAAATCCGATTTCCCCTAGCATTGACTTGATTTGCATATTTGAAAAACCTTGCTCTCCACTAACAAGAACTTCCTGGTTTTCGATATCAACATTTATATTTGTCACTCCTGTAAGCTCCTTTAGTTGCTTTTCAACCTTACCTACACATCCCCCACACTTAATTCCACTGACAACAAATTTAACTGTTTTCACTTCATCTCTCCTCTCTAAGAATAACTAAAACCATATACCCCTATAGGGTATATTAAAATATTACGCCTCTCCTAAAAATAAAGCAATTAAAGATTGGTTAATTGACATAGAAATGACAAAGGCCCTAAGAAAAGGGCCCTAAGTAACTGAATTAATTTATATCTAAATAGTTATTTCTGACTCGGTAATTTGGGGCCAACAAAACGATCATCATTATAGACCATATCAACACTTGAAGGGCCTCGTAATTCCTCAACGGTTTTATGGGCCAATAATGCTACGATCATCTCATCTGGTTTCATTTGATTAAAAATATGTCCAATAATTGATTTTCTAAGCTTGTCATCATCTTCACAACAAATAAGCTCTCTAATACTAGGTCCTGCTACTTCATTCGACTTTACCTCTATCACTGTTTCCTCTTGTATGGGGCCGACAAATTCTTGTCCAAACTCCTGAACTTCAAGACAGCGAACTTGTGCAACTTCACCACAGCGAAGTAAATTATCCAATTGCGAGTCCTGTGCGAAACTAATTGACGAATATGCCAGTGCAAAATAGAGAATACCGAATTTAATCAAGATCATGCTTCCTCCTGGCCAACGTACAACATTCAAGTTAGCAAGATGATCAATAATGTATATTGTAACCTTCTTTTGAAAATCAATCAGATAAGATTCTAAGCTACTGAAATCTCAATACTAACGTTAACATGTTAACAATAATTTTTGACTAGTTTTTCGGGCAAAGAGGCATGTCAGGATCTTTCTGACAGAGGTAGGCCTTGAGAATCTCATTCTCTTCTTTTAGAGTTTCAACTTGCTCTTCTAACGATGCTACTCGACGAGAAATCCCTTCTTGCATAAGATTTAGCATACGCTTATTTTCTTCAATCTGACTTTGCTGCTCTTTTGTCGCATTAATAAGGGCCAAGAAGATTGGATCGTTATCAACTGTTAGATAATCATCAGTTGTCGTTCTAACTGCTTCAGGAATCACTTTTTGAATCTCTTGTGCAATAAAACCAGAGTGTTCTCTTTCATTGAGAATACCAAGAGCGTTATCTTCTTTGTAACGATACTTAATTGTATCAATGGCCATAATAGCATCTAGGCCATAAGTGAATTCACCTGTAATATCTTTTAAGCGTGCATCAGAATATGTGGCCCAAGAACCACCACCTGGTTTAGCGGCCGTTCCGTTAACAACAAGTCTTTCTCCGGCTTCGGCCAATTGAACACTTGCAGACGTACCAATTGCAACCCCACGATAGTGAGTGCTATCACCAACATCTGGTTGAAGATGAAGTGTTGAAAAGTAGCCGCCATACGTGTCCGTTGTAGTATGTCTAGCGAGGATCCACGCCCTTCTTCCGTTTAAATCGCCATTAGTCCCGATCTCAACGGCGTTATTACTATTAGAAAATTTCGCAACAATATTACCTTGGGCAATACTAGTTGGATATGAAGCAGTATTGTCTCCTGCATGAGCATGCATCGTAGCCGCAGGGTTTGTCGTTCCCACTCCTAGCTTTCTTGACGAGCTTAGAGTCATTGCATAGATATCATCAAACTGAGAAGTCGCATCTTTTGAACCATCATCATCTGTATCAAAAGTGAAATATAGCTTCCCTTCATCTAGTCCAAGCCTAAAGTCATCTGCATTAACCGAACTATCTTGTAGAACAAGTCCTGGCCTATAAGCAAAAATTTTAACATCTGATGTATTATTGGCCGCCGTAGCATCTTCAAAAAGCGCCATTGAACTTCCATTATCAGAAACGCGTCTTACTTCAAATTTTGAACTTGGTGTCACTGTTCCGACTCCAACATTTGCAGATTCACTTATATAAAAATCTGGATCAGCATCGCCAAAAGTTGCAGTATTGGCCTTAAGTCCCAGTCCTTTACTTTGACCTGATTGAATAAGTCCTGCACCATTTCCACCATTAAGACTTACATCAAGTCCCATATATAAACCTTGATTATTATCTCTTACAGAAATAAATTTATCATTTAAGCTACCATCTCCAAAAAGTGCAACATTACCGTTAGTTCCAACATCTAGAGTTGTACGTGGTATCGTTTTTCCAATCCCAACATTACCAATTACAGGATTTAAAAGAAGGTCGTGAACTGCTGCCCCTGAAGATTGAGTTTGGATAATCTTCTTTCCGGCAGAATCGATATAAACATCAAGATATTCATCATTTGTCCCATCACTATTCTTATCAGCGATTAGTCGAATACCTTCATAATTATCAGCGACTCCACTTTGCTGAATTGAAAGACGTGCAGAAGGAGCAGTCGTTCCCATTCCAATCTTTCCTGATGCATGATCCACAACAAGACTCTTACTACCCGCGAGATCTTCTTTTTGCCCCGTAAAAATTTTCACATTTCTAAGGTTTGAATTTGCTCTAATTTTAAAATTAGCAAGTGGAAGGCCTCCTGTATCAACTGCACCACTGGCCTTAGTGAAAGCGCCATTAGGCTTAGTAATTTTCCAAGTGATGATATTATTAGTAATATTCACATGCCCTTTTAAGCCCTTCTGTCCAGAGACATAAGTGTGACTAACATTTCCAAGCACTGTAGAAACACCTGCAATTGTCTTTCTAACCGCCTGCTCATTATCACCTTCATGTGAAACACGGTAATAGTTATTACTATCTAAACCAAATTGAAATGGATCAGCCCCTGTACTGTCAAAGTCAAATGTAATATTGATTCCTGTGGCCGTTGCACCAGCGGAAAAATCGTAAGCAGTATCACTCCACTCACTTGCAGCAACAAGAAACATTGGATCAATTGATTGAACACTAGTTCCCTTAATTGTTCCCACGACATCAAGGGCAGTTATTGGTGATGAAGTTCCAATCCCTACTTTCCCACTTCTTTCAAATGTCATAATATGGTTATCAACAGTATCATCATTAGTTCCATAACGCATTTGTAGAGAGTGAACAGGAGTTGAGGTTGATTCAAGTTTATAGAATGAATCGGCTTCAAATGCACCTAGGTGCATAAGATTCTGTGTTCCACTATTTGTACGAGGTGCCCCAACTTGTACAGAAGGAGTTGCTGTACCACCAGTGTTTGCAGGACCTAAGATACTCTTACCATTGACATGAAGTTTTTCACTCGGAGTAGCTGTTCCGATACCTACATTACCTGAGTTATCAACTGTCATCTTAGTTGTGCCACCAGTTTGAAAATTGATCACTCCTGTTCCATTGACATCAGTATCAGCAGAGATTGTATTATCTGCAATATTAGAAGATGATGACGAGTTAACCCCAGTTAGACTTGAACCATCCCCTATAAAAGCTGTTGCTTTTACATTACCGCTAACTTCCAGTTTTTCACTTGGAGTCGTTGTTCCAAGACCGAGATTACCTGCTTTTGTATAATAAAGACTTCCACGAATTCGAGAGTACTCTTTAACATTTAAAACGGCTGTTAAGTCAACATCGTCTTCATTGATAAACTTAAAGGCATCAGCATCTGCTTGTGATCGAAAGCCTTGAAAACCAATATTATTAGCATGAAATGTACTATCCGCATCGTAGCGTAGTGCCCACCATGTCTCACCTTTATAAGTAATTTCAGCTAGAGCAATTTTTGCATCAACGCGATAAGCGTTTGTGATCTCTCCTACATCTGTATAAACAGATGATGTATCAATCACAACATCAACAAAGTAAGGACGAGGGATGGCCGTGGCACTTCCACGATGTCCGTAGATGCGTCCATAGACCTTGTCTTCACTAGATGACTTAGCAAGTAAGAAGTAAGAAAGATTAGTATAATCGTAATTAGCGTAAGTGACCTGCTCACTTGTATAAAAACCAGAAAACTCAGCATCACCATCAACTGATAATTTTGCAGTTGGTGCCGTTATACCAATTCCGACATTTCCTGTTTCATCAATTGTCATTCTCGTAATATTATTCGTTCTTAGTCCGTACTTATGATTAGTCATGGCCCCTGAGAAGGCTTCTCCTGCGATACTTGTTCCCATTGCAAATTCAATATCATTTGCTACATCTCGACCACCGTAAAATGCTCCACCACTTCCTTGAACCATAACCATTCGATCGGCCGCAATACCAACTGTTGCAGAAGCTTCAGGAGTAATCCCAGGCTCTTGAAATAAAGCGATAAAATCATTTCCGTCGACTGCATCATCAGCAACAACATGAAGTTTTCTTGTAGGACTTGCCGTCCCAATACCTACATTACCACCAGTGTATGAAATATCACTTCCACTAGTCGCCCACTGAGTCGCGCGATCATCAACATAAGTCTTTATCGAACTAACCGATGGAGCTTGTCCTGTTTCTGTACCGGCCATTGAATTGATAACAAGATTTGAGTTTGCTGCAATCGAAGTTGAATGTGCATTTAATTGACCTTGAACTTTTCCAAATGCTTCTAAGATAGTATCTGTAGCTGTAACACTTGAAGCCGCACCTGTTACATATCCAGTTAGCGCAACATCAATGGCAGGATTATAATTAATAATTGAATCAGCAAGCTTATCTCCTGCTCCAACTTGAGCAATCTTGCCGTTTGTTGTCCCCACATCAACCGCAAGAGTTCCAGTTGAAGTAATAGTTCCACCAGTTAGACCTGTTCCACCAACAACAGAAGTTACAGTTCCGCCACTTCCAGTAGGCCACGATGTTCGACAATCACCACCGATACAAAGTTCTGTCCCTTTTACTCTACCAACAACTTCAAGCATTTCAGATGGGTTTGTAGTCCCAATACCCACATTACCGTTACTACTTATTCGCATGACTTCATCACTAGCAGTGATACCGTTGCTCAAAATAATACCACTCGTATCAAGTTTTATTCGGCGGGAGTTATCCCCAAGCTTGATATAGCCTTCATTAGTGCTACTGGTAATACCTCCGACCTCAAGTCCATTAATTCTTGCGTGGGCATAGCCCGTTGAATTAGAAGCAGAAAAGGGAACATAATTGCCCGAAGAATTATAAGTAATGGCCCCTGAAGAGTTAAGACCACCAGCGGTAATTACACCATTAACAGTGAGCGGGCTTATTGGCGAAGTTGTTCCAATACCAACTTGTCCGCTATCAAAGTAGATATCACTTGCTGAATTTGTCCACTGAGATTGATTAACACCAGCAATTTCAGTTGTGACATAATTTTTCATGGCATCTACAGAAGCAGCTTGCCCAGTCTCATTACCTGCCGTCGAGTTAATAACTAGAGTTGAATTTCCAGCAATCGAAGTTGCGTGAGCATCAAGTTGCCCCTGAACTTTAGCAAATGCCTGTAAGATTGTATCTGTTGCCACGACACTTGAAGCAGCTCCTGTTAAATATCCAGTCAAGGCAACATCAAGAGCAGGATTATAATTAATGATTGAATCCGCTAGCTTATCCCCTGCTCCAACTTGAGCAATCTTGCCATTTGTTGTTCCCACATCAACAGCAAGAGTTCCTGAAGAAGTAATCGTTCCACCAGTAAGTCCTGTGCCACCAGTTACAGATGTAACTGTTCCAGCATTTCCAGTTGGCCAAGCTGTACGACAGTCGGCCCCAATACAAACTCCTGTTGCTTTGATATTGCCATCAACATCTAATTTTTGTGTTGGCGCTAAAACACCTATACCTACTCGCCCAGCATTTGTTACTGCTAAACTTTCAATTTGAGTTGCATCCACATCACTTACAATTCTTAGTGAGTGATAGGCATTATTAACACCTTCGTTTGCAATGAGAAGACCCGACATATTAGAAAGATTTGTAAGACTTGAAATATCAGCATCAGTTGCACCAAAGCGCATGACATTTAAGTCATTGGCAGAACCCACAACATGTAGTGGACCCATCGGAGTATTTGTTCCAACACCAACATAGCCAGTGTTAAAATAAATATCCAGTCCAGAATCTGTCCACTGCGAAGAAGTGATCCCTCCAGTCTGTGAAGTCACATAAGTTTTAACAGCATTTACAGATGGAGCAATTGTTGTTTGCACCCCACTCATATCATCGATCACTTTTGCATCAGCGAGATTCGTGGCCGTTGTATCAACATAAGTTTTAATAATATTTTCAGTGGCAACCGCACCAGTCGTTCCAAGTGGGCCAGCACTATTAACAGTCAAACCAACATCACCTGGAGTTGCCCCGGCCTTGTTAATCTTTGACCAAGAAATCGCTGCGTTCGTATTGATATCAGCATCCACAATTAAGTTATCTTGAATATCACTTGCCGTTGTTGAAGGTGGTGTTGTTGTACCACTAGTAACACGTCCATAGTCGTCAACAGTAACTGAATAATATGTATCCCCTGTCACAACAGTTGGAAGACCAATCACTCCAGCATTATTAACAAGAGTAGAATCAACACTTACAGAAGCAGTTTGATCCACACACACAAATTCATTTAAATTATTAATTGAAACAACTTGTCCATCTGAACACGTACTTTTGAAATCAACGCTATCAGGTGTGATAGCATCATTTGCAATTGTCTCAGCAAGAGCTGCGTGATTGGCGTAAACTGAAATTGGAGTCGCTAGAATATTTTGAGAGTCATAGACAACAGGGTTTGCAATATCAGTAATGTCTGTGACTTGAATAACGAGAGTTTCAGAAGGTGGAATAGCATCAATCACTGCAGCAATACCTGTAAAGTCTAACTCAACAGTATAAATACCATTTGAAAGAGCAACAGCGTTGATTGTCTGAGTTCCCCTATTACTACCAGGAGAGCCAGAGTAATAGAGATCAAATTTAAGATCAGGAGTTCCTGTAACCGGTGTGCCATTTGTTAAAACAAGGCGGCCAGAGTAACCAAGCTTAGTCGTCGATGCAATAGCACTTAGGTTTAAGAATACCCCTAAACAAATTGCTAAAATAAATGTTAATTTTCGACTAACGTGCAACCAAGTTCCCCTGTTAATACAGTGGCTTATCGTCAGTATAAGATGGTTTGATAAAGATAGATAATTAAATGTCATTTAGCGGACTTATCTGCCGATCTAATTTCTAAGTACCTAAAATTTGCCACGAATATGGGCCTAGAGAATAAGAATTATTGTCTACAGAAAGGCGCTTCAGGGTCTTTTGAACATAAGTAGTCTTTAAGCATCTTATTTTCGGCCTTAATTTCAGCATTTTCTTCTTTAAGGCTTGCGATTTCTCGACTATTTTCATCTACTTTTGTTTCAATTCCACTACTCATGAAATTAAACATCTTCTTATTGTCCTCAATCATATGATTCAGATCTTGAAGAGCATTGATAATGTACGGAGTAAACTCTCCTTGATTAAGAGTTAGATACTCTCCATCCTCTCTTTGTGTATCAACAGTTACCGCATGAGGAATTGCCTCTTGAACTTCCTGTGCAATAAATCCGTAATTTATCTTTTCACTTTCATCCGCATTCCAAACATAAGTGCGAGGACGAAGCTTCATAATCGTTTCAATCCCACCATTAAAATCTTCAATGTCGTGCTTAAGTCTTCTATCTGATGAACATGAGAAAGTTGCAGAGCCACCGGCCTTAGAGCATACCGATCCAGTACCTGCAAAAGTTGCGATTCGTCCATCTGCATAATTAATGGCGTATCCATTATTCCCACTATCACAAGCTCCTTCACAACCTGCTCCAACCCAACCAGTTGCACCGATCGCTCCAGTGACATGAAGAGCATTTGCAGGGGCCGTCATTCCAATCCCAACACTTCCATCCCAAATGAATGTATTGGTATTTAGATCCATATAACCAGAAACTTTATCTGCATCTGTTTCAACAAAAGTTATCTGAGCATCAGACTCAATACTCATAGCATTATCATATGGAAGAGATGGCCCTAATCCGGTTTTCGACTGTTGTCCCAACAGATGTGGGTAGATTGCATACTTATCAGTTGTTGAAGTTAGATTATATCCAAGAGCATAATCAGAAGCCGTTGATATATTTCCGGCAGCAACATTTATAGCATTAGTATGTATAGCGTTTTGTGAAAATGTTGTAACGTTTGTGACATCTGTATCATAGACAAGTCTTAATTGCTCTACTCCTGTAGCATTATATGCATAGCCAGTAAAAGTTGCGTTATACATCGTCGAGTTATCAGGAATAGCAAGAGCAACATACTTCACGCCACTATAAGTAACATAAGCAAGATAAGTGTATTCACCATAGTTGATGATATTTCCTCGACAGCTATCATACGCACAGGCCGTATTGACTTGTGCTGAAACTTTTCGATTCCATGCAGCCGTTCCACCTCGCCTTAAATTAATTTCACCATTTACATAGTGCTCGTCTAAGAGAGCTCCATCATAGGCACGGTGAAGAAGAATATAATTTACACCAGTCGAGTTTTCAGTTTGTGAGTAACCATCAATCTTACGATTAACATGATAGTGTTTACCATTTTCATAAACGTGTAGGCGCGATGATGGAGTACTTGTCCCAATCCCAACATTCGCCGTTTGGCGACTAATGCTGATAGCATTTACATCACTTGATGTTAAAAGGTCGGCCGTATCATGAACACCAATATGAAGATAGTCTGGCCCCGTTCCATCATAGTGAATATATCCACCTTGGAATGTATTATTAGGCTCAGCAAAACGAATACGACCGCCTTCAAATTGATTACTTACATCTCCAGCAAGAGTTAGTGTTGGCCCATTAGTGACATCATCAGCTCCACGTACCGTAAGTTTTGAAATAGGCTCAGATGAACCGATACCAACCTTACCATCATTTGCGATGATCATTCTTGTTTGCTCTGATAGAGAACCGTTCGTTACAGTTTTAAAATCGAGATCAGTCCCTCTAGTCGTTGGGCTCCAGTCCTCTGATGCTCGCCCTGAAATTCCGGCCAGCGCAGTTGTCGCCCAATTTGTGCCATCAAATCCAGTAAAAGATATTCGTCCCACTTCATGATTCTCTAATGGAGCTGTCTCTGCACCAATAGTCCCCTTAGCTCCACGTAGGAGTAAGTGAGAAGGATTACCTGAAACGCGGTCAAAGAAGATAGGATCTGTTCCGAATGTATGAATTTGACCTTGAGGAGTATTCGTCCCGATACCTACTCGCCCAGTGTTATAATAAATATCACTTCCCGAAGTCGACCATTGAGTAGCTCTCGCATCAACATAATTCTTCATGGCACTTACTGAAGCGGCTTGAGTTGTTTCACTACCTGCAGTTGAGTTAACAACGGCCGCAGTTTGAGCACGAGAGTCAGTGAAAAATAAATTAGTACCTTCACTTACTTGCGTAGTCGTCATGCCTGTAAGCTGTGAACCATCCATTGCAGGTATTCGTCCTGTGCCATCAAGACGAACAAGCTCGTTTGCACCATTTGAAGTTGTGATTTCATTTTCATTTGCAAATACACTCGATAGACATTTCCCTCCGTCAATACAGATATCGTTATCAACAGTGATCGCTCCATCGTTTGCAATAGCAAGACCTGTTCCCCCGCCACTTCCAACTAATTTATAAGTTGTCAGATCAATATTTTTAGAAGCTACATGGCTTCCCATATTATCAGAGCCACCAAGTTTTATAACTCTTAGTGATCCATCTGTAACAGAACCATCACTTAAACTGAATCGTCCTTCAATATAGTCAGTTGATCCATTCATTGAAACAATTCCAGAAGCTGTCTTATCGGCATTTCCAGAATTTGTAGATCTCGTCCAAGATGCAATGATATTAGAGCCATTCTTCGTAGCTAAAGCGTAGTGATGTCCACCAGTCGTCATTCCATTTGCAATACTTTGAATGACAACAAGATAATTCCCCGCCTGCTTAGGAACAAAGCGGTCTGTTGTTAAATCGAATTCACCATTTATATCAACATGTTTAGTCGTATAGTTTAAAACTCCACTACCACTATGTGTACCACCAGAGAAAGATACATGAACAAAGCTTTCTGCATCTCCAGCACCACTTAAATTCACTCCAAGACTATTCCAAGTTGAGCCTTGATAAATATAAAGGCTTTGAATATCAGTATCGTAAACGACAAGACCTTCGGCCGGTGATGCAATGGCATTTCTTTGAACAGATGTCATACGTGGTGGTAAGAAACCTTTTGTAGTAGAAGATACATCAAGTGCAGCTGATGCATCAGGAGTTGTCCCAATACCAAACGAAGTAAAGAAGTTATCTCCAAGATTAAGAGGGTCAAAACAGTAGAAGCTCCCAAGACCATTAGTTCTTAATACTTCTCCATTTGCACAACTTGAAGCAAGACCAGCAAGTTGCGTATCAGTGATGGCCTCAGCTGGAATAGAAAATGTTGTTCCCGTTAAATCAAGACCTGCGCCTGCAGTATAAGTTGTATTCGTATCAGTATCTGTATCAATATCAGTGACACATGATAGGCTTGTTCCATCAGATTTTAAAACTTCTCCAACTCCACATGTTGGAAGAGTTGTTTTGGCAAAGGCCGAAACACTAGGATCAGTTTCGACAGAAGTTGGAAGACGCCCACTTCCATCAAGTTGTGGAATTTGACTTGCACTTGTTCCCACATCCACGGCCAATGTTCCAGATGTTGTTATTGTTCCACCAGTAAGACCAGCTCCGGCAGTAACAGATGTTACTGTACCAGCTCCAGTTCCTGCTGTTGAGAGACAATTACCTCCATCAATACAAATATCGCTTGAAACTGTAACATTACCAGAGGCATCAATTGTAATCCCTTCTGCATCTCCATCACCTGAGAGGTAATTAGAACCAAGAAGTAAGTTTTGTGTCAGAATGTGATTACCTAAATTATCACTTCCTCCCCCTGCACCAGAAGTTCCACCACTAATCTTTACCCCTGAAAAATTCCAGTCTTGTCGACTTGAACTTGTTAGAGTCTGCGTTGTACTAACTGTATGATAGGCCCTGATATCAACGACATCACCAGCATTAAGTTTTATGATACGTGATGTAGATTGACGTCCAGAATCCGCACTACCATGTCTTTGGTCAAAGTGAACAGGAGAACCATTTACATAAATACCAACATATTCATTACTACTTCCTGCTGCACCACCAGTTGGGTAGACATTAGCTGAAAATGCATAGATCCCAGCTTCAGGCGCTGTAAATAGACCTGTTGATGGATCATAACTATTACTTGCATCGTAAAGTTCAGTCGTATACTTTACAGTAGTCGCAGAAGCATAAGGAATGCTCAAACTAGAGACTCCATAAGCTTCGAATTCATGAGAACCAGCTTCATTTAAGTTCTTAGCGACAGGTGTCCCACTATTGTTAGCACAGATCTTATAATTGTCGACACTACTGTCATACCAGATCATCCCAACATTTGTGCTGTCACAAGTTTGACCATTTAAAGAATTTGCGCGAATTGGCCCTATAGAATCAATATTAGTTGAAGGATTTCCATTTTGAACACCAATAAAACCGTTTGGTTTTAAAACTAGCCCAGTTGTCGAGCTTCCATCCGAGTCATAGAAATTATAGAAGATTGAGTTTTGTTGGTTATCAACTCTACCGTCTCCACCAGCAAAGATATGCCAATTCTTATTTCCCAATGTATTTGGAGTTGTTCCAAGTGTCATGAGATTAATTGCAACATTATCATCTCTTTCTGCATCTTCTGATGAAATAGTAAAACGTGGAAAACCTCCACTTGTAACTTCTAAAGTTGTCGATGGATCGTTAGTTCCAATACCGACTGAACCACCGTTATAATATATTTTACTGCCATTTGTTCCCCACTGAGTTGCACGAGCGTCAACATAGGTTTTAATAGAATTAACAGAAGGCGCTTTATCAGTTTCACTACCAGCTGTTGAATTTACAACTAATGTAGAGTTTGCAGTAATTGATGTTGCGTGAGCATTTAGTTGGGCCTGGACTTTTCCAAAGGCCTGCAGAATTGTATCAGTTGCAAGAACGGTAGAAGCGGCTCCAGTTGAAAAACCAGTTAAGGCAACATCAAGGGCCGGGTTATAATTGATAATTGAATCAGCTAACTTATCTCCTACTCCAACCTGAGCAATCTTGCCATTCGTTGTCCCAACATCAACCGCAAGAGTTCCAGAAGAAGTGATTGTTCCACCAGTAAGACCAGCTCCTCCAGTTACAGACGTTACAGTTCCTGCATTTCCTGTTGGCCAAGAAGTTCGACAGTCAGCTCCAATACAAAGCCCTGTCCCCTTCACATTACCTGCAACTTCTAACTTCTCTGTTGGATTAAGAACACCGACACCAACTCGCCCAGCATTTGTTACTGCAAGACTTTCAATATCTGCTCCATCAATATCACTTACAATTCTAAAGCTGTGATAGCTATTTGAAATTCCCTCAGAGGCTATGAGAAGACCTGCCATATTAGCATAATCTGTAATAGCGGCCACATCTGCGTCGGTGGCACCAAAGCGCATTGTATTAACATCATTTGCTGTTCCAACAACATGCAGCGGTCCTGTTGGAGAATTTGTTCCAATACCAACATGTCCAGTATTAAAGTAAATATCGAGTCCTGAATCCGTCCATTGAGATGATGTAATAGCACTAGTTTGGGCCGTTACATAATTTTTTACTGAATCAACTGAAGGTGCAATTGTTGTCTGCACACCACTCATATCATTAATAACTTTCGCATCTGCAATAGCTGTGGCCGTTGCATCAACATAACTCTTAACAACATTCTCTGTTGCAACAGCAGTAGTTGTCCCTAGAGGTCCTGCACTATTAATAGTTAAGCCTACATCACCAGGAGTTGCTCCAGTCTTATCGATCTTTGTCCAAGAAATTCCAGCGTTTGTATTGATATCAGCATCAACAATTAAATTGTCCTGAATATCATTTGCCGTTGTTGAAGGCGGTGTTGTATTACCACTCTTCACACGTCCCTGCGCATCCACAACAACAGAATAGTAAGTTGTATTATCAGTCACAAGGCTTGGTAATCCTATCACTCCCGCATTGTTAACAAGCGTTGAATCAACAGCGACAGCGGCCGTTTGGTCCACGCACTCAAGTTCATTTGATGCGTTTACTGAAACCACCTGACCAGGAGAGCAAGTAGCTGCGATAACTAAATTATTCGAAAGAGCAGCATGATTAGCATATACCGAAATTGGAGTTGCTAGTACATTTTGAAAATCATAAACAACAGGATTACCAACATCAGTTATGTCTGTTACTTGTATGACTAAAGATTCTCCTGAAGGGATACCATCAATCACCCCAGCAATGCCAGCAAAGTCTAACTCGACAGTGTAAATACCATTGGAAAGAGCAACGGCGTTGATTGTCTCAGTTCCCCTACTTACTCCAGTAGAGCCAGAGTAATAGAGGTCAAATTTTAAATTAGGAGTTCCTGTTACTGGTGTTCCGTTTGCTAGAACTAGTCGGCCTGAGTAGCCAAGCTTAGTTGTGGATGCAATTACGCTATGACTTAAGAATAGACTTAAGAAAAGAAATAAAAAGAATGTTAAATTTCTACTAACGTACAACTAACTTCCTCTGTTAATACAGTGGCATATCGACATTTTAGATCAATTGATTAAATGAAAGAAATTTAATGACTTAGAGAGGAAGAATCTTCACAGCCTTAAGAAAGCCGCCAATAAAATGAGTAACTTATTAATTAATCTACTGATGAGTTACAGTATAGAGACCTTGTTTATTTGAGGTGATTCCTTGGTCATTACTTAACTGACCTGAATTAGAAGTATTTGGAGTAGCTTGGAAATGGCCATAACCGACAAAGCTTCCATAAGTTGTGCGAATACCAGAAATAACAGGAGTTGCTCCAGTTGCCGTGAATGCAGCAATATTGAAATCACGAATCACAACATTTTGCACCTGACATGAGATAATCCCTAAATTTCGATCTTCCAAAACTGTTGCAATATAATTATCACCAGTAGCAAAATCACCAATGCCGATCAATTGATCAATCTGCTCAGTAGCAGGATTAAGAGATGAGACATCGACATTTGTCGCGATTGATGAAAAGCCAGAAGTACCGTAGTCATGATAAATTTGATCACAGGTCCAATTTAGTCCCCCTGCTCCTGGGTTTGTCCCTTTAAAATTGATTTAATGATAGTAGTAATTGGCCTTACCAAAATCACCCGACTGAGTATAATTAGGGAGGGCATTAGCAGTTGTTTGAGCATAAACTTTTGGGAAAGTTACCAATAAGTCTGGCGGAGTTGAATCAATAGTATATGTAAACTCGGCCACCTCTGTTGAACTTGTCGTGCTCATCGACTCTGCAAAGAACGATAGGCCATATTCTCCATCTACTGAACCAACAGCAATCGGCCCAGAGTAAATTGTTGGAGATGAGACAGGGTCACAAAATCCCCCACCAGTTTGTAAACAATATGAAATTTTAGAAAACTCACTACAAGTAATAGTGACATTGATTGTTGTTGAATACATCCCTTCTGCACGATCCACAGAACAAGTTACAGGAGTGATAACTGGATCATTTGAACTACTACTTCCACTTGAACTAGAAGAAGATGAGCTACTAGTGTTATCATTATCATCATTCGTTGAGCTTGAAGCGCCTGTCTTAACACCTAAATCATTATTAGAGATTGAGGCAATTGAGCCTGAAGTACTAGGGCCATCACTTGCGCTGCTACCACTATCTGACGAGAAATTATTTGAAGAAGAACTCTCTCCTACTAGGCTTCCAGCATCTCCACCACTATCAGAAGAGCCAATATAAGCTGAGCCTCCTCCTGCAGAAATACTTCCACTCCCACTTGGGCCACCATAATTTTCTTCGTGGCCAGAGCCTTCAAGTTGCTGGGCCTCGTAAGCAGGATCTCTTACAACCTTGCCACCTACTGAAACTCGTGATGATTCTTCCTTTCTTTTTCTTGTTGGAAATTGGCGACTGATCTCTTCTTCGTAAGAAGAAGGTCGACGCTTAGAGCGGCCAGCTTCGTCTCTTTCAAACTCTGCTATATTCTCCTGAGCATCACTAGACTTAGATAGCATTTTATCTTCAGGAGAAGTTCCTGATTCGGGGGCCAGGAAGCTAAAATAAGAAACAACTGCAGCGATTACACCTGCACCAAAAATATTTCTTAATAGCGAACGAAATTCTGAACTCAAAGTTACACCTTCCCCTACTTTTCTTATCGGTTAATTTTAATACATCTTTAAAAAGAACAATAATTTAGTAGGAAAAGGCGTATAAATTAGTAAATAGCTAATATTATTTGCCAAATTTTAGAGTCAGCATGACCTATCTTCATTAAACGAGCTCTGAGTTTGAAAGGTGAAGAAAGTGAAAATGCTTCTCGTATTGAGTTACCGCATCGGCAACAATTTGATTCTTCGTGTAACCAAAAACATCATATTCCTGCCCACCACTTAGTAGAAAGACCTCAGCACGATAGTACTTTTCATGCTCTTCATCGGGTGCATACTCAGGAACTTCAAATGAGCGAAGAAATACCTCATACTTAAAGTCTTCCACTTCTTCATTATGAATAACTAAAGAGATAGAATCCTTTTTGTTAGTATTTAATCTAGCATCAAGTCCTCTCTTTTTAAATTCTTCCTGAAGCTCAACTAAGCCAGGTTCAACTACTTCATTTAAAAACTTATCAGCTTCTTTAAACTTTGGATGGCTAAGTAGAGAATCGAGTCTTTCCTGCCATGTTGTATTGGACTGCTCATATTGAATAGTCGTGGTGTGATTTTGAACTTGTTTCATCAAGAGTAAATCAGCTCGTAACGATTTCACCAAACAATAAATTGCTATCATTAAGAGAATGATCATCGGAAAGGCGGAGGCAATAGTCATCGTCTGTAGCGCATCCAAACCACCAGAGTGAAGGAGAATTGCTGCAACAACACCTTCTGTAACCGCCCAAAAAATTCTTTGCCAAACCGGTGGCTCTTCTTGACCACCAGAAGCAAGTGTATCAATAACTAAAGAACCAGAGTCAGAAGAGCTCACAAAGAAAGTCACAACGAGAAGAACTCCTAAGACAGAGAGTGCCGCAGAAAAAGGAAAATATTCAAAGAAGCGAAATAGTGCGACTGGAACATTACCATTAACCGCTTCGACAAATTTTCCACTCGTATCTTTTAAGGCAATACTAATTGCAGAGTTTCCAAAAACCGTCATCCAAAGAAATGTAAAACCGGCCGGTACAAAGAGAACTCCAATCATAAATTCTCGAATCGTGCGTCCTCTTGAGATACGTGCAATAAACATTCCTACAAATGGTGACCATGAAATCCACCATCCCCAATATAGAAGTGTCCAACCACCAATCCACTTTTCTTTCTTTTCATAAGCATAAAGATTAAAAGTTTTATAGATAATATCTGAAAGATATGATCCTGTATTTTGAACATACTGCTGAAATAAGTGTACTGTATCACCTAATGCCATGACCGCAACAAGTAAGATGACTGCGACAACAAGATTGATATTAGATAATTTCTTAATTCCTCCGTCTAATCCAAGAACAACTGAAATTGTCGCCATCCCTGTAATAATCGCGATGAGAATGACTTGGATTGTTTCCGATTGAGGAATGCCAATTAAATAGTGTAGACCTGCATTGACTTGAGCAACACCAAAGCCCAAGGAAGTCGCAACACCAAACATCGTTCCAATAACGGCAAATGTATCCACGACATCACCTGCAACACCATGTACTTTGTCACCTAGTATTGGATAAAAAGCAGAGCGAGGAAGAAGAGGGAGATTCTTTCGATAACAAAAGTAAGCAAGACAAACTGCTAAAAGAGCATAAACACCCCAAGCATGAAGGCCCCAGTGAAAGAAGGTAATCTTCATTGCTTCACGTGCACTCTCAATTGTTTGAGCTTCCCCTACAGGAGGTGAAGAGAAGTGCATAATAGGTTCGGCCACTCCAAAAAAGAGCAATCCAATTCCCATTCCTGCAGAAAAGAGCATGGCAAACCAAGAAAGGTTTGTATAACCAGGCTCAGAATGATCAGGTCCTAACTTAATGTCACCAAGGCGGCTGACCATAAGCCAAAGTGAAGTGAATAAAATGATTCCCATTGATAAAACATAAACCCAACTTGTCTTAGCAATTAGCCAAGCTTGAATTCCTTTAAAAAACTGACTTAAGTGACCAGGCCAAATTGAGCCGACTGCAGTGATTAAGAGAATAAAGAAGGCAGAAGAAAAGAAAACATTCTTGTTGATAGTTGATTCGACTTCATTAGTCGATTTCGATTCTTTATTGATAACAAACTCCCCTTTAATTGGGCCCGTAACGGATCCAACACAAAATAACGTATAAAAACCAATACCTACCTATCGACAAATTAGTTAATTATTTTAAAGTTAAATTTCTTTGATTTACTTTAACAAAATGATAACTCAATACATCTCTCTAAACGTCCGTTATAACCCTTGTTACAAAAACGAGGCAAATATGGACATTAAAAACATCATGACAAAAACACCAATTACTATCACAGAGAATAAATCAATCAGGGATGCGGCAAAGCTTATGTGCGATAAAAAAATAAGTGCATTACCCGTTCTCAATGACGATGGAGATGTCGTTGGAATTATCACTGAATCAGACTTTGTTGGAAAAGAAGTTGAAGTCCCTCATGCTATGGCCAAACTCAAACAGGCCTTTGGTCAGAATTTAAATTTTACTCAGCTTGAAAAATCGTACGAGCAAATAAAAGAAATAAGAGTTGGCGATGTCATGAGTAGAAATGTTAAGTCACTAACAGAAGATACTGACCTAGAAGGCTATGTACAGTTCATGATAGAGAAACATATTAAACGTGTTCCAGTTATAAAAGATAATAAACTTGTGGGAATTGTTACACGTAAGGATATTATAAAGTCATTTCTCTAGACGCAATTTATTGGCTTATGATAATGGAGTATAATACATAAAAAAAACTGTATTGAAGGTACTTCTATGTCACATATTAAGCAAAAAATATCTCTACTTCCACTTCTACTTTTTGTTGTTATTTACTTAGGAACTGGTATTTACTTTCAAATGAAAGGTGTTAAACATGCTTTTTATCAAGTACCTGCACCAATTGCCATTCTCCCAGCAATCTTTCTTGCATTTTTTATTACTAAGGATACGCTTAATAATAATGTTTCAAAGTTTGTAAAAGGAATTGGGCATCCGGATATTATTACAATGTGCCTAATTTACCTTCTTGCTGGAGCATTTTCTACAATTGCGACGGAGACAGGTGGAGTTGATGCAATTGTTAACTTAGGCCTATCAATAATTCCTAACACTCTCATTCTTCCAGGTGTTTTCGTTATTTCAGCGCTAGTTTCAACTGCCATGGGTACATCAATGGGTACAATCGGTGCAATTGGTCCAATAGCTCTTTCAATGGCGACCAAAACAGATATCAACCTTGGTATCCTAGCAGGTGCAGTAATGTCTGGTGCAATGTTTGGGGATAACCTTTCAGTTATTTCAGACACAACGATTGCGGCCACAAGAACCCAAGGTTGTAATATGCGAGATAAGTTTCAAGAGAACTTTAAGATTGCTTCATTTGCGGCACTTATAGCTATCATTCTCTACTTCTTTCTAATCTCTGCACCAAATGTCACGATTGATAAACCAACAAATCTCTATTTGGGAATTCCATATATATTCATCCTTCTCCTGGCCATCTTAGGAGTAAATGTATTTGTCGTTTTATCTGGCGGGATTATTCTTGCTGGAATCGTTGCTCTTTTCAATGGTTTTGATTTTTCAACTATTATCGGACTTACATATCGAGGCTTCAGTAGTATGCAAGAGATCTTTCTTCTCTCTCTTCTAATTGGTGGTCTAAGTGAGTTTATTAGATCAGAGGGCGGCCTTGACTACATATCAGGAAAGATTCAAAAACTAATTTCTAAACTTGCCCATATAAATAAAAAAGCGGCAGACCAAATTGGAATTGGGCTTTTATCTGCACTTACAAATATATGTGTTGCTAATAACACTGTATCGATTATCATCGTTGGACCTATTGCAAGAAGGCTTGCTATACAAGGTGATATTTCCCCAAAAAGAAGCGCATCTTTAATTGATATTTTTAGCTGTGTGGTTCAAGGGCTACTTCCTTATGGCGCCCAGGCACTACTGCTTGGAGTTACTTTTAAGATATCTCCATGGGAAGTCGTTACAAACTCTTATTATTGTATGATTCTTCCATTTATTGCTCTAGGTTTCATCTTTACAAGACGTTAGAGCGTATAATTTTTGCGATTTCTTCTATTTCAATTGAGATGAATGGGTATTTTTGTCATAAAGACCTATGCAAAATTCCCTAGTTAAGTATTTATTATTCATTGCCCTATCAATCCAAACACTAGCTTTAAGCGAATATGCCGCAAGCTTTGATACAGTAAATAGTACAAAATGTAGTACAAAGATTCCAACGAATTGGCAGATCTCTCAATTTGCAAAACCATACTTAACAACTAAATTAGATGAGGCATACTCTCTCCTAGTTAAAAACTATGTTTACGATGGATTGAAATCTAAAGAAGATTTTAAAGACAAGATATTGGCAGCAAGTAAGTGCCAATCTAAAAGCTGTAAACTTAAAGAGCTATTTGAAAGTGATGAACTTATTGAAAAGTCCATCTTTCTACTTTTTAAATATGGACTCAACACTTCTCCTTACGCAAATAAAGATGCAGCACTTCTTGATCTAGAACAAATGGATGCCATTATTAAAGGTGTTAACCTACTGCCTCTTCACCTTCCCAAATTATGGAGCAGCAAACGATTAGTTCGTCATATAAAAGAAGATATAGGATACGGTACTCATGGGATGATCTTTGCAAATGCTTCTATTGAACTTTATGCTCCATGGGATAGAGAACTTGATGAAGATGGAAAGGCTTACAGCCTTTTTCATGAGCTTGGCCATAACCTCGCTTATTTCTATAACCTAAACTATTCCTCATTTTGGTGGGATATGTCAGGTTGGATCGACCATCCAATGGGATGGAGATACAATCGTAACGAAATGGTTTCTTTATACGGTCAAACAAATCCAAGTGAAGATGCGGCCGAAAGTATCGCTGCTTACCGTTTAAATCCATCACACTTAAAAAAAGTTTCTCCTAAGAAGTACGCATTTATTCGTGACTATATTTTCTTAGGTCAAGAATATCTAACAAGCTCTAGCTGTTCAAATACACCTGTTAAAAGCTACCTAGAGAAGCTAATCTCAAAAGCCAACAAAAGCTGTAAGAGCAACGATTGTGTTATCACTAGTATCAAATCACAGATTAAAAGTGACAATCGCTACCCTCTATTTTTAAAAGCTAAAGATGACTTTTTCAAAGCTTTCTTAACCAGGTAACTGCCCTCGATTAAGAGAGATATGTAAGTGGAGAACCTCGTTATTATAACGATTATCTGATTCATCTGATAAACGCACAATATCTGATATCGAATCAATTTGATTCTTAATAAGAGAAAGATATCTTGGTGATATTCTACGAATCATCATTTTATTCACTAGATTTTGAAACTTAAAGTTTTTACCAAACTCCATATCCCAATCATCAAACTTCCCATATGCCTTGCTAATTGTCTCACTTTCTTCTTTTGGAAAGCGAAATTCAGTTGATCTAGCATAGATTAGGCCATCTTGTTCAAAGGCAATTTCGGCCTTGATAAGATCATTAACAACACTCTTTTTAATGGAGTATGTTTTAAGCTCCCTAATATCGAGAGCACTTCTTGAAAGAGTTAAAATGAGAAATAGGAAGTAATGAGACTTTGTTTGTGCTAGAGCATTTATTTGCATAACAGAAAGGTAGCGTTGCCCCTGATTGGCCTTTGAGATAACTTCTTCCAGCTTCTCCTCTTCCTGATTACTCTCCTTGAATAAATAATCAAAAGAAGAAAATTGATTACGACAAAAGCTCAGAATAAGTGCATTTGCATCTTTTGTTTTTAAACACTTTGCAATTTGATTAACGATAACAGACGAAGGAAATGCACTCCCCTTTTCAATCTTAACGAAATATTGATAATTGCACTCCAATCCCTTCTTCGCCAACATTTCATAGAATGATTTCGCACTCTTATGCCCGTATGCCTTTCTAATCTTCACCAAATCTTGACCAAAGTGAACCATAAATCTCCTGACAGGCGATTATCGCCTAATAGAATACTTTTCAATGGATTATCGGAATTATAGAACTCATTCATTAATAAAATTTGGAGATAATAATTAATGAGAAAGCTAATTGCTCTGCTACAAATTTGCCTTACAACTTATGCTGGAAACGGTGTTGAGCGTGGAAAAGTAATCCTAACAGGACAGTTTGAGATTCAAAAAGAAATTAGAAATTATCTTTCAAAAGAACTGACGAAGTGCTCTCTAGGAATAGCACAAGAGCGCTTTAATATTAAAAACATTGCAATTACAAAAGATAAAGTTGATCAGGGTATTACTGATTACTACTACAAAATTGAGCTTACACACTTAGATAATATTGGAAATAACCTTAATGACATCAAGATCGAAATTGAAGATGCTGATTATAGTAACTGGCGCCGTTACGAAGAGAAGCTTTCCATTCAATTACTATCTGATGTGAAAGGAAATTGTAATCTTTAATTATTAATACACGTATAAACAACGGAGAAAAAAATGAAATTTATTTTAGTAGCACTAATGACACTTTCGGCATCAGCTTCAATTATCAACTCAACTTTTGAAGCTCGTCACAACGACAAAATCGTTGATGCAATCATCAACGAGTGTAACGTAATGAAAGACCTTACTCTTGTAGCAACAAAGAAAGAAAAAGTTGTTGTTGATCAAGGGATCGTAGATTACAAGTTCGTATCAACTTTCACAGGAAAGCAAAGATACGATCAAAATATGTTTGATCACTACGAAATTACAGTTGAGTCTTGGCTATTTGATGGTTATGACCACAATACAAAAGAAGCTAACTGGTACTATGTAGATTCAGTTGAATGTGAAATGACAGCAGAGATGCAATAAAATAGAAAGGCCTCACACGAGGCCTTTTTTATTATTTTACGCTTTCGAAAGCTTTTAAAATATCTTTTCTAGTAATAATACCAACTAGCTTATCCCCATCACAAACAGGAATTCTCTTAAGTTGTTTTTTCATCATAAGCTCTACTACAGCTGTTAGAGAGTAGTCAGAAGTAACAGTCGTTACATTCTTTGTCATAATCTCTGAAAGAGGCTTATTCTTAGCTTTCTTATAAATATCTTCAACGTCACCAAGATTATAGTCCATTCCAAATAGTCTCTTAATAGAAGCAAGAGCATGTGGGATTTCTACTTCTCTACCGATGAAGTCCGATTGAGTTACAATACCAACTAATTTGTCAGCGCTATCTAAGATTGGCATAACACTCACACCTAGATCAAGCATTGCTTTTGCTGCATCTGCAACAGTTTGAGTATCGCGACAAGTTGTTACATCTTTAGTCATAAATTCAGTTACTTTCATATAAACCTCAATTTTGTATTAATCCTCACTATTTTAACTTAAACTTGGCCCCTTAGCTATCATTATGAACAAGTGCCCAAAACCGAGAAAAACGATAGGGTACTAAAAATTAATATATATTATGCATCATTTTTGGCCGTTACTTAATTTGACACAAAATTAAAGCCAATTTAAAGTATAAAAATGCTAATTGTTTATATAGTCATCTCGATTGGCGTCTCCTTTGTATGCTCGATCATGGAAGCAGTTCTGCTATCAATTACCCCTAGTTTCATCTTAGCGTCTCAGCGTCAGAACCGTAGCTATGCCTCAGCATTAAAGAAGTATGCCTCAAATAAAGATGAGGCCATCTCCGCAATCCTCACACTTAATACTTTTGCCCATACTCTTGGTGCAGCAGGTGTAGGTTCAGAGTCGATTCAAATATTTAAAGATATGGGAATAAGTGGTGCAAACCTAGAGTATTATCTTTCCGCTGTTTCTATTGTCTTAACTTTGGCCATTCTCTATCTTTCAGAAATTATTCCAAAGTCTCTCGGACACCATTATTGGAAAAGTTTAACTCCATTTTTATTAAAGATTCTACCGCCACTAATCTTTATCCTTAAGCCGATTCTATTTATTTCAATGACATTAATGAGGATGTTAAAAACTGATCCTGAGCATAAAATGAGTCGTGAAGAAGTCGAATCAATGATTGAGCTAGGTGTGCAAACGAAGGCCCTTGCCAAAGATGAAGGTGAATTTTTAAAAGAGTCCCTACTCGCTTCACGAAAAGTGATTGAAGAAGTTATGACTCCCGCACGCAAGGTCTTCATGGTTAATATTGAAGACACTATCTCATCTGTTTACGATCTAAAGGCACCTGTTACACGTATCCCATGTTATGGTGAGAATGTTAACGACATCAGTGGCTACATCCATAAAGAGGATATTGCCAAATCAATTATCGAAGACAATAGCGCTAAAAAGCTTTATGAATTAGATATCATCAGGCCCATTGCTATTATTAATCGCCAGACTCCTCTTCGAAACCTCTTCAAACGCTTCATTCGAGAAAAAGAACATATCGCCATGGTTAGTGATGATTACGGCACAATACTTGGGGTAATCACACTTGAAGATATTGTTGAGACCTTCTTTGGGATTGAAATCATGGATGAATTTGATGAAGTAGAAGATCTACAGAGTCAGGCAAAAGATGAGATTTTAGCAGAAGAAAAAAAAAGAGAGCACTTATAGTGCCCTCTTATGAACCTTAATCTTTAAATGTTAGTGGCATTTGAAGGTATCTTACACCATTATCCTGAGGTGCAGGCATATGCCCGCCACGAATATTTACTTGTATACTCGGTAGCAGAAGTTTTGGAGCAGCAAGCGTCTTATCGCGACTTGTGCGAAATTTTACAAACTCTTCGCGACTAGTTTCGGCCTTAAGATGCACATTCGTTTTCTTATTCTCACCGATTGTACTCTTATACCTTAACTCCCTTCCACCTGGCTGATAGTCGTGGCCTGTATAGACATTAGTCTCGTCTGGTAGAGTGTAAAGTTTATTTGTAATTGAATCATAAAGAGCATTTGCGTCCCCACCAGGAAAGTCACATCTTCCTGTACCATAATCTGGCATAAAAAGAGCATCTCCCGTAAAAACATTATTTCCAATTACAAATGAAGAACATGCCGGAGTATGTCCAGGAGTGAAAATCGTTTTGATCTCAATAGTTCCTGCAACAAGTGGCGCTTCTTCATTTAAGAAAGCATCGAAGTCCTCAAGTTTAATCTCTTTTAGAATATTAAATCGTTCACCAAATACTTCTTGAACAATCTTGATATTCTCGTTTATTGCCACTTTCACACCAGGAAAGAAATCCTTGAGCTTTAATGCTCCTGTAAGGTGATCCGCGTGAGCGTGAGTTTCTAGAATATAGTGAGGCTTAAGTCCCGCTTCTTTAACAAAAATAGCAACCTTTTCAACTGACTCTGTTGTGATAGTTGATGATGCCTGATCATAATCAAGAACTGGATCGATAATCACAGCATCCTTCGTCACTTCATCATAAACAACATAAGTTAGTGTGTAAGTTTGCTCATCAAAGAATGTTTTTATATTTAAATTATCCATAATTTCCTCCTATCATAGAGTAAATAAATTTATGGGAAAATACATTGACCCCCATCAAGGTTTAAGAAAAATTAATCCCCTATACTGATTTCAGGAGGAAATTAACATGGCATATCTATTAGCACTTATTGCAGGAACAACTCTTGGTCTTTTAGGCGGCGGGGGCTCAATTCTAGTGGTTCCAATTCTGGTCTATATTGTAAAAATTGACCCTAAAATCGCCATTACAATGAGTTTAGCAATTGTAGGTCTAACAGGCTTTATGGGGACACTTAGACATCATAAGAATGGTAATGTTATGGTTAAACTTGCCTTTCAATTTGGTGCTATGACAATGCTTTCCACTTATCTTGGTACCTATCTCGCTTCTTTCATTAGCGGACAAGTTCAACTTTATATCTTTGCAGGAATTATGCTACTGGCCTCAGTTTCAATGCTTAAAAATGGCAAGAATATCAAGGTTAAATCATCATCAAATCTAACAATTTTTGGGGCAGCGAGTGTTGTCGGTATTGTCACTGGTCTCATTGGAGTTGGAGGTGGGTTCTTAATTGTTCCAGCACTTGTAAACTTTTTTAACGTACCAATGAAGAAGGCCATTGGAACTTCTCTGCTAATTATTGCAATTAACTCTCTCATTGGATTTGTAGGAAATATTATCAACTCTCCTAATCTTGAGTTAGATTACCAATTTATTGCAATCTTTACAGCTCTTGCCATTGTTGGATCACAACTTGGATCAGCACTGACTCATAAACTTCCACAAGATAAATTAAAAAAGATTTTTGGCTACTTCTTAATTGTAATGGGGATCTTTATGATAGTTAGAGAAACACTACTCTAGTCTCTTTTTTAATTTCTTCAAATATTTCTTCATCAGAACACCATATAATTTAACGACGACCTCTGGCTTTGCATTAAAGCCAAAGGTCTCTTTAATCATACGACGGTCAAAGTCCACCACATAAGTAAAAAGAGTTCCGTTTTCACTTTCATTAAACATGCGGTTGCTTCTTAAAAAGTATGGATTTGATCTAACAGTTTCAAATAATGCCTGATAAGGAGCATTCAATTTAATTAGCTCTGTTGTTGTTATAAAGTTTTTACGAATTCCGATCCAAGCATCTTCTCTAAATGTGCTACCAACTTCAAATGTTCTTGAGTTTGTGGCCATATCATTAACTTCACTTCGCCAATGATGATCATTCATTGGATCCGCTACAAATTCAAACACCTCTTCAATAGGTGCATCGATTTCGATACTGCCAGTAACTTGGACTGTCTCCAGTGCATAAGAAAGTGTAGATATTGTTGCTGCTATAATTAGAATAAGTTGTCTCATATAAAAATGATGGCAATCTTAACTTAATCTGGCAAGTTTACGTCCAAAATACAAAACCAATTGGATGACTAAAACGCTCAAGAATGCGCTTATTCCAAGTGCTCCACCGTAACCCTTAAGGTGCGGAACAAGGTATTGAAAAAAAAGAGCAAAGAAAACTGAACCAATGACAATAGTATAATTATGCATTTTTGTGGGACAGCTCATTCCAACAAAAGTAGAACCAAAGAATATCACGGCCATCATTTCGTAGTTAGGAACTGTAAGATATAAAATTGCGTAGGCAATTATTGTTAAAAGAGCGGAAGCTCTAATGGCCCCAAACTTCTTTAGACGAGACAGATGAAAAGTCGAAAGCGCACCAATAAGAGAAACTCCAATTGCGGTTATCATATAATACTCCCCTTGATAAAGAAGAATAAAGCAACGCTAACAAAGGCAATTGTTCCAAGCTTTCCACCAAAACCTTGAAAGATTCTTAAAGTATAAAAATATAAAATTGCACCAATGAGAGAGATCCCAAGAATTTCCCAGTAATTAGTCACTAACTCACTTGAGCACATTCCTGCAAAGCTTCCACTATAGACCGCTGCTTGCAATGTCATTCTCATTGGAATAAGACCTGCAATCAAACCTACAGAAGCGGAGGCCAAGACTGGAGACCAGCCTAGTTGTGAATGTAAGAGGAAACAAAAAAGGCATCCTAAAAAGAATGCCCCAAATTTGTATAAAAATTGTATTCTCATGCCCATCTATCTTAGAGCAATGATCTTAGTTTTCCAATACGTAATGGAAAACAAGTGGTGCAACGATTGTCGCATCAGATTCGATAATGAACCTTGGAGTCTTCGAAGATAGTTTCCCCCAAGTGATCTTTTCATTTGGAACAGCACCTGAGTACGAACCATAACTTGTAGTCGAATCAGAGATCTGGCAGAAGTATGACCATAGAGGAACATCATCTTCCATATCTTGGTTAAGCATTGGAACAACACAAATTGGGAAGTCTCCAGCGATCCCTCCTCCAATTTGGAAGAAGCCGATTCCACCATCTCCACAATTTTCAGGGTACCACTTAGCAAGGAACATCATATATTCGATACCATTCTTAACAAGAGAAGGCTCAAGCTCTCCTGTTAAGCAGTATGAAGCAAAAATATTTGCTGTCGTTGAGTCTTCCCAACCTGGAACGATAATTGGAAGGTTCTTTTCACAAGCGGCCATAACCCAAGAATTTGCAACATCTGTTTCAAATTCTTTTGCAAAGTCTTCACGACGAAGAATTCGATATAGGAACTCGTGAGGAAAAAGTCTCTCCCCTGCTTTAGCAGCGTTTGACCACTCTTCAAAAAGATATTTTTGTAACTTTCTAAATGCAGTCTCTTCTGGAATACATGTATCTGTTACGCGGTTAAAACCTTGAGCAAGTAGCTCTTCTTCCTCTTCAGGACTTAGGTCTCTGTAGTTTGGAATACGCTTGTAGTGATTATATGCGATTAAGTTCATGATATCTTCTTCAAGGTTTGCACCAGTACAAGAGATAATTTGGACTTTATCTTGGCGGATCATTTCAGCAAGAGAAACCCCAAGTTCGGCCGTACTCATGGCACCAGCAAGAGTGATCATCATCTTCTTCCCACTCTTTAAATGATCAACATATGCCTTTGATGCATCAACAAGTGAAGCGGCATTAAAGTGACGATAGTTGTTGCTAAAAAATTGGGCCATTGTGCTCATAATAATTCTCCAGAGAAAGCCTAAATAGAACGAGACTTATTACACCACAATATAGATCCAAGTCTACATAAATTAGTCAAAAATATTGTAATTAGAAGAGTACATGAGCCCTACCACACTATTATCAGAAGTACTGTCTTGTTTCTGGTAGTAAAGGCCAAAAATTGGGCTAGCTTTTCGATTGGAAAGCTTAAATCCAAGCGAAGCTTCATACGTTCGAGAGATACTGCTCGGTAAGTCTTCCGTAACACGATTCTCTATCTCACGGTATTGAAGGCCAAATAAAAATGAGTAAGTTGTTCCTTTGTAAAATTTAGACATCGTATATTCAGGAGTACTCAATCCAAATTTAAGCCATATATCATCTGAAAAGTTATTTCGATTTTGCTCTTGGTTCGGATCAAAAGAAATAATATCTTTAGAAATATCATAGAATATTTCAAATGAAGGCGACCAACTATCTGATGATAAGTAACTGTAGCCAATATTTAATCCCGTATTACTCTTATAACTCGGTTTACTTACAACTCTATTAAATACGGCCGGATCTGCATCAACACGAGAAAAGCTCTCCTGAGTACTTGATGAAGAATATTTGATCCCAGGAAAGAGAACCGAAGCACTCAAAAAGTGCTTCCTTTCGATATAAGATGCACTTAAAAGAGTGTTAATAATAATATACTTTGTTCGATCATTTACTGTTTCAAGATATTCGCTACCAGCAATATTCCCATAGAAAGTAGCAAATGTTTTTGAAGACTGAATATCAAGACTACCAGAAAAACCGACGGCGAATTTATCATTTAGCTTCTTTGCTGCGCTAATTCCAAGCACCGTTTCTTCGGCCTGAATATCTGCACTTCCTTTAAATTCATTCGTACTAAAATTGATCGTTCCATTATTTGTTCCACTATAGGTAACAAAATTCGTGAATGTTATGCCAAAGAAGTCCCCTGCAAAACCTGTGAAATAAGGAATGAACTGACTCTCAAAATCGCTACCAGCTGTTCCCTCTACATCAATATCTTGTCTAGCGTACATGAGGCCAAAATAAATTTTAATCTCATCGTGTTTGAGATAGGCCGTGGCCGATGGAAATACCAAGGCCGCACCTATGTCACCAGGGCGTGCAGTTGTATTTCCAAGAAATCCTGCTTCATGACCAATTGGTAAGGAGAATACATTAAATGAAATAAGTATAAGTATGAGAAATCTAGTGAAATACATAGGAAAAATTAAATCACCCTAAGTAAATAAAGTCTATTCCTATAAAAAATGAACTTAATCGTTGATATTAACTTTAGTTTGATGTATCAAACCATAGTTCAAACAAGCAACCAATCTTACTAACAAAGGATATAATATGTTAAAAAGATCTATCTTACTGATTTCATTAGGCTTAGGTATGAATGCCACTGCTGCTACAACTGCGCAGTCAGTAATTGAAGCTTACTCAAATCTTGTTTATAAAACTTACTCAGAGTCTCTTGATAAGGCGATTGTACTTCAGGAAGACGTCGAATTCTTCATCTCTAACCCTGGGGTAATGACTCTAGAGATGGCGAGAGAGTCTTGGAGACAAGCAAGAGCTCCATATGGCCAATCAGAAGTTTTTAGATTCTACAATGGCCCTATCGATAGCGATGAAGGACCAGAAGGATTACTAAATGCATGGCCACTTGATGAAGCATATATCGACTATGTTGAAGGTGCTCCTAATGCAGGTATCGTAAATAATATTGCTGATTACCCAGTAATTAATAAAGAACTTCTTTCATCACTTAACGAGCTTAACGGTGAAAAGAATGTTTCAACTGGTTACCATGCAATTGAATTCCTACTATGGGGACAAGATCTATCTATTGATGGTGCTGGTGACAGACCTCATACAGACTATGTAATCGGTCTTGGAAAGAACGCACAAAGACGAGCTGTATACCTTTCAACAGCAACAGATCTTTTAATAGATCACCTTCAAACACTTGTTGATGCTTGGGCACCAAATAAAGCTAACTATAGAGCTGAATTTGTAGCAAAAGATCAAAAAGAATCTCTTAATAATATTCTTTCAGGAATGATCTTCATGTCTGGTGATGAGCTTTCAGGTGAAAGAATGTTCGTAGCTTGGGAAACTCAAGGCCAAGAAGATGAGCACTCATGTTTCTCAGATATGACTCATATGGATATCCAGTGGAATTTCTGGGGTATTGCAAATGTACTTAAAGCAACAGGAATCCTAGCACTAACAGACAACACTGTTCTTGCAACTACAATTGATAACAGAGTTGCAAAGATCAATAAAATGCTAGCTGGTCTTCCTGTACCATTTGATCAAGCAATCCTTGACGAGAATGCAAGACCAGAAATCCTAGCTTCTATCGAAGAGATGGAACAACTTGCAATTGAGCTTGTAGAAATTTCTGAAGAACTTGAGACGCCAGTACAATGGTAAGAGCTCTCCTTCTTACATTTTTGTGCGTATTTAGTCTCAATACTTACTCCAGTGATAAGTTCCCGGCCGGTGCCGGGACTACACTGGACCTCTCAGTTAATGCTTTCTCACACCCTATGAGTGGGACACGTGGAATGTTAAGGCGTCAGTTTCAAGTAGGTAATAGCTTTTTTAAAGGAGCTTGGGTTACCTCACCTTCATCTACTCCATTAAGAGATGGCCTTGGTCCAATTTTTAATGCAACATCTTGTACAGCATGCCACCTACTTGATGGACGTGGACGAGGCCTTCCAGATGTTGACGGAAAAACTGATATCTCTCTTCTCTTTCGCTTAAAAAAAATTGGTGCTAATGGAGAAACCACTCCACATTCAAAATATGGAGATCAATTTCAACCTCACAGTATTGAAGGTGTTAAAGGCGAAGGTGAAGTATTCGCTAAGTTTGAAACCATAAAGGGCAAATTTGCTGATGGCCAAGCCTATGAACTTAAAAAACCAAATTACATCTTTAGAAAACTAGCTTATGGAAAATTAGGCAACAACACAATTGTCTCACCGAGAGTCGCTCCACAAATGATTGGACTTGGACTTCTTGAGAATATAAATGAAGAAGATATCCTTGCAGGAGCTGATCCCGAGGACTTAGATAATGACGGTATTTCAGGCCGTGCAAATTATGTCTTTTCAATAGTTGAACAAAGACAAACTCTTGGACGCTTTGGCTGGAAAGCTTCACGTCCAAACCTGCTAGAACAAAATGCTGCAGCTTTCAATGGTGATCTCGGTATAACAAGTTCCCTCTTTCCAACTGAGGAGTGTAGTCTTGTCCAAATTGACTGCCTAGAGAAACAAACACAGCAAGATATCTCTAATGAACTTTTAGATAAAGTTACACTTTATACGCAATTAATTTCTGTCCCAGTAAGAAGAGATTTCAATAGTCCGAGTGTATTAAATGGTAAAAAAGTTTTTCATCAAATAAATTGTCAAGCATGCCACAGACCTGAGTTTACAACAGGTACAAATTCGAAATTTGAAGTATTAAATAATCAAAAAATCTACCCATATACAGATATGCTACTACACGACATGGGTGATGAATTGGCCGATGATACTCGTTCATATCAATTTGAAGCTAAGGCCACGACAAGAGAATGGCGTACTCCGCCACTCTGGGGACTTGGCCTTGTAAAAACAGTCAATGGTCATACTCGCTATCTTCATGATGGACGAGCACGTAATTTACAAGAGGCCATACTCTGGCATGGTGGAGAGGCCAAGCAAGCAAAGAATAATTTTATAAAGTTAACAAAGAAAGATCGTAACGATCTCATTAAATTTCTTAGGAGTTTGTAATGAAGAAACTAATTCTATTAGTAACACTTCTATCGAGTCCGGCCATTGCTCAAATATGGCCACTACCAACAGGCACTACTTACCTTGTAAAAGGTACTGGTTATGATTGTGGAACATTCATTAGTCGTTATAAAGTTGAATATACAACGACTCCAAAACTTTTTTCAGATGCAGGAATTAACTTTGATCTTTTAACGGCAGATAGTGACCTAAATGTTTTCTCAATTGAGTCATCTTGGGTAACGACATCAGGTCAGACTTGTAACTTCGGCCTCTTCTTTAATCGTGCCAGAGAGACAAGAACATTAGAGCTTGATTATACAAAATCAATGACAGATGGGGATGCAAGTAAATGTGTCGCAAATGAAGAGCTACTAAAGAGCAAGCTTCAATCATCAGCTTATGAAGCATCAAAAAGAGGTATTCGCTATATAGCCGTAGATATTCTGAATGAAAAAACTGAAGTCTGCGACGGAGAGCGTGTTAGGCTAATTTTTGATAGACGAGCTAACTAATAATCGGTGGCACTAATGTGCCACTACGCTCTTTTAAGTGGAAGAGTGAACACAAAACGAGTTAAAAAAGAGTCTTCATCAAGGTAAAACTCCCCTCCATGTTTTTCGATATTACTTTTTGAAATACTAAGACCTAATCCCGTTCCCCTATTCTTCTTCTTTGTTGTAAAGAAAGGCTCCATTATTTTAGCTTTTATATCATCAGGGATACCTCGACCTGTATCTGTAATCGAAACTTCAACATAGTCCTTATCATAATTTCTAATTGGTACTGCCTTAAGATTAATTCGTCTTTCACCATTTACTTTAATAAGTTCATCAAATGAATTATTAATGAGATTTAGAAGTACTTGTGCGACCTGCACGACAGAGCCATTGATAATAATCGATTCATCTACATTAATGTTGAATTCAATATCATTTTCTTTAAATTTCTCATAACAAAGTGATGTTACATCCTCAACTGCTTCAATAAGGTGGAAGTCTTCAAATCGTGACTTGTCTCCATCTTTTGCGAGATGCTTTAGGCCTTTGATGATCTTTGAAATCCTAAATGCCGTGCTTGAAATACGCCCAGCATTTTTCTTGATACTTTCGAGACCGGTTCTTTGATAAATTCGATTAGCACTTAAATCAATAATCGTGAGAGGATTATTAATTTCATGAGCAATACCACTTGCCATCTCACCAATCGATGCCAGTCTTGCCGAGTTAATAATTTGAGATTGCTGCTGAACAAGCTGTACAGTTCGGTCATGGACATTTCTTTCCAGTTTCTCATTCACTTTAATAAGCGAATCCTTATAACTGCGCTGTTTTTCGAAGAAATAAAGTAAAATAAAAAAGAAAATACAAAGACAAACAAAACAAGCAAAAACAACGAGAAGCTCTGATTTATACTCGTGATAGAATTGGAAAAAGCTAGACGAGTAACTAATGATCTTAGAGTTTTCCGGCAATTTATTGATATTAATCTTATATCTCTTTAACTGATCCAGATCAAAAACAAGATCATTAATAGAATGAGTTATGATAGGAATTTCTGAAATTTTCTTTTCTCCATAGATGTACTCATCGGCCATACGAGCGATTTCTCGGCCATAGGCCCTACCATCAGAGAGATTTCCCCCAACTATCCCTTTATTAAGTAGGAACTTTAGAAAACCATAGATTGGTTGCTTAGAGTACTTGCTAAGAGTCCTAATATTTTCATCGAATTTAAAGTACTTTCCATCACGATCTCTAGCATAAACCCCAAAAAGAACAATTGAATCATCTTCAAAATGCTTGGCCATTTCATAGATTTCTTCCATATTGTAATTTTCAATATAGATAACTTTTTGCTTTAGCTGCATTTTTTCAAACGAGCTTTCAAATTGTTTTTTAAGATAACGACCAGAGGGAGAAAACTGCGTATTTATCACATATATCTTAGTGGCAGTAGGATTAATTTTCAGAGCACCCTTAACTGTAGGTATCACATCAAATGTTTCAACAACTCCAGTAAAGTTCTTTTCAGTTCGGTAGATATCACGCTTAAACTTATCATAGCCATTTACACCACTAAAAATAATGGGAGCATCATTGAAAATCTCTCTTCGATACTTGATTGCAAAATCAAAGGCATAATCATCAGTTGTTACAATTAAATCAATTTTATGAGAGCTAAATTTTGTCGCGTAGAGTTCTGCTAAGGCATCATCATAATCGCGTCCAAAAAATCTTTTAGAATCCATATACTCTGTATAAAAATTCATTGAATATTTATGACGACTCTGTAAGTGAAAACGAAAGGAGCTATCAATTTCTTCCGTCCAAATATTCCCTTTTTCATATGAGTGGAGCATAAGAATATCATAAGTCTCTGCCGCTCTAGAAAGTGAAGAAATAAGAATAAATAAAATGAAAATTAGTCGATAGACGGCCTTAAGTAAAATCATTCTAAATAAATATCACTTAATCTTCGTATTGTAATCAGTTATTTAGGCAGTTGGTAGCTGAATAACGAAACGGGTGTTAGGGCTCGACCTATCCACGAAGATACGGCCTTTATGATGCTCAATTATATTCTTACAAATACTTAGGCCTAGTCCAGTACCTCTTTGATCAACCTTAGTTGTAAAGAATGGCTCCATGATTCTTTCAAAGATCTCTTCAGAAATTCCTTTTCCAGAATCTGTCACTGAAATTTCAACGATATCCTTTTCTTTTTTTCCTTCGAGCTTGATCCAGCGTTCACTGTCTCCCTGAACTAATTCATCAAAAGAATTATTGAGAAGGTTCAAAACCACTTGTGAAATCTGTACTGGTGCCCCGTGAACCTTTAGGTTCTCGTCGACATCAATCTTAAAGTGAATTTCGTTCTCTTTAAATCTTGCCTGACAAATTGAAATGACATCTTCAATAGCAACCTTAATATTCACGAGTTCACTAGTTAGACTAGCATCCTCTTTGGCCAGTTGCTTGAGTCCTTTAATAATTTTTGAAATACGATCAACAGTTAGTTTGATTTTTTCTGCCGACTTTAAGACAACTTCATTATCTGACAATTGAATAATTCGATAAGCACTTAAATCAATGATTGTTAGTGGGTTATTAATTTCATGAGCGATCCCACTTGCCATCTCTCCAATCGAAGCAAGCTTTGCAGAATTGATAAGTTTCGACTGCTGCTCAATTAACTGTCTTGTTCTTTTTTCAACTCTATCCTCTAATTGTTCATTGATTCGAAGAACTTCTTTCTTATGCTTCTTTTGTTGCTCAAAATGATAAGCAAGAACAACTAAACTAATAAATAAACACGCAAAAGAAAAAAGAATAAACCAAAACTCGAAAGTATACTCTTCATAGAAGCGCAGCAATTTATTATTACGATTTATAATTTGTGAATTAACTGGTAGCTTATGGAAATCAAGACCAAATTTAACAATTTTAGCGTAATCAAAAATAGCTGGTGCCTCGACATCCTCAACTATAGCAATCGAATTAATGTCTTCACCAGCAATAATCTGATTAGCAATTAAAGCTGCTTTCTTCCCGTAGAGCTCACCACTTGTAAAATATCCACCAGTCAGGCCGTAAGGCAAATAGTATTTCAAGAAACCATAAATTGGCACGTTTGAGCGCCTTGCTAACTCACCAAGGTTTTTTTCAAAGTCTAAAAAATTTCCATCACGATCACGAGAAAAACCGCCATAAAGAGCAAACGAACCTTTTTCTAATTTTTCAACTTTCTTATAAAGGCTATCTGCTGATATATCCTCTAGGTATTCAACTTTATCTGCGAGTCCTAACTTGGAAATTGATTTTTGAAACTCTTTCTTTAAGTACTTACCTGATGGTGTATGAATCGTATTAATTACATAGAATTTTTTAGCTTTTGGATGCAGGCTTTGAGAAAGCTCGAGCATTTTATCAATTTTGAAACTCTCAACGAGTCCGGTGTAATTTTTTTCGAGTCGATATTTCTGTTTAAATTCATCACTGTAGCCGTTAACACCGGTAAAAATAATCTGACTATTTTGAAAAAGTTTGTCTCGATACTTCATGGCAAAGGCAAACGCATTGTCATCTGAAGTAATAATTAATTTAATATTTCGATCAGAGTACTTTATTGAGAATAGATTATAGAGCCTCTCACCATAGTCTCGCCCGTAGAATCGCTTAGAGTCCATATACTCTGTATAAACATCTAGGTGATTGCTTTCACTATGAAGGTTTTTCTTAATCGACTGATCAATAAGATCTGTCCAAATACTATCTCGAGAGTAAGAGTGCAGTATAAGCACCTCGTACTTATCCATCGCTAAGCTTGGAAAGATTGATAGGAAAAACGTGAATGTTAAAATTAATGCCCTGGCCCAGTTCACAACTTTATAATTAACATTTTATCGCTAAAATGTATTGATAAAATTTATCGATTTAGCAATAAATCTTCATAAAGCGCTGAAATCACACTATGGAATTAAGTAAAAATTAACCTCAATATCATCATGCACAGTTGCGATCCATATCGATGGATCCGGGACTTCGAGCTTCTTTAAAGACAGTACAGATTTTCCAACCAGTGAGATTTTACCATCTGCAGCAATATTTTTTTCAATGAAAATATCCACAGAATGTTTCTTATTTCGAACCTCTATAATTCCCGGATTTAACTCACCTAGTCTAACCGGTCCAGGAATACGAACAATAATATGAGGATTCTGATTCACTTCAAGACACTTCTCATACATTTTCTCATTACGAGACTCATTATCTGTATCTAATTCTTTGGCATCGATTTTAATTGAAATATCTTTGTATCTTCCATTTTTATTTTTTTTATACGTAATACTAGCGACTTTAACGACACCTTGAAAATCAGTAGTTATAACACCGGCCTTTGTCGACGACATATTAAATATGATTCGATTTTGAGCATTGAGGGCCTGCTCAAAGCTTTCATACTTCAAGCTCAACTGTGATGCTGAAATATTACTTACTTGTAAAAAAATTAAAATAAAAACAATTTTATAATATTTCATATAAACCTCATGAGAAAATAATTCTGAAAAGACCTTTTAATGGAGTATGTATATTTCCAATGATTCCGATGAAGGTATCTCTTCTTTTTTTACTATGATTCAAAAATTTTGCAATAAGCTCAACCAACCATGAACGGCGGATCAGCCACTGGAAGCAAATATTAAGAAATGTTTTTTCCCGAAAGTATTTCTCTTTCTTGTACTTATAAACTTGTAATGAAGAGTTATAATCAAAACAAACTTTTGAAATATTGATACTTTCGAAAAGCATATTCGCTGTTAATAAAGCATTAAAGATACCTTCTCCAGTAATTGGGTCAATAAAGCCTGCGGCATCACCAATTAGGGCCACATTATTTCCAATAACATCTCTTACACTGTGCTCAATTGGAAAACTTGTATGGATCTTATTTTCTTCGTCTAGTGTAACCCCTAGCTCATCTTTAATACTTTCAAGATAATACTTGAAAGCATTGCGTGCACTTCCATATTTCTTGATTTCATCAGCTCCACAAACAAGAGAGAGATTTAATTCATAATTCGAAATAGGATCAACACCAAGGTAACTTCCCTTTTCGAAGATAAACATTTGTCCCTTTCTTACTGGAACTTTACCTGTATTAAGCCAAGCATGTAGAGCGATACGTTTTTTTGAATTAGGCAATTGAAGATTTAAATATCGTGCAACAATTGAGTTGCGCCCATCTGCACCGACGAGAAGTCGAGAATAATATATATCACCAACAACTGTCTCAACTCTCCAATATGTTCCTAAATACTCCATACTTACAACACTTTGATTAAGTCGAAAGTCTGCACCGCTTTCAGTTGCGAGATTTACCAATCTTTGATCGAGAATCTTACGATTAACACTGACACCAAAATTTTTCTTTCCGCCCTCACTCATAGGGAATGTACTGTTAACACTGCGGCCTTTTGGTGTATGTATCACCATACCATCAAGCGGCAAGAAGTCTTTATAAACAGATTGTAGGTTTAGATTATCAAGGAGTTTCACACCTTGGGGACAAAGATATTCGCCGCATACTTTACGACCGATATCTTTATTTCTTTCAAGAATCAGTACTTTTGAATTTTGTTCAGCAAGCAAGTGGCCAAGTAGTGCCCCTGCGGGACCACCACCAACAATGAGTACATCGTAAATATTCATTTCCACTCCTCAACGATCTCCTTAAGAGATGCATTACTTAAATAAAGAGTTGGTAGAACAAAAAGATCAAAAATCATTCCACAGAATAAAATGAAAGATAAATTCACACCAAATTCTCTAATTGGTAAAAAGTCATATATTCCAAATAATAAGAATGCGATAATTAAAGTTAATGAGCTTGTCAAAATAGGCTTAACAATTGTTTCGACATATACATCAAAGTTCCCCCTTCTTTGGTCAAAGAAATGAAGTAGATGAAATGTACTATCCACGACAATTCCAAGCCCCACACTATATGTCATGACGGTTGCAATATTTAGAGACATTCCCATGATATTTAGAAACCCCAGAGATAATCCTAGAGGCATTGTATTAACCAAAATAAAGATAGCAAATAGCTTTAGCTGTCGTAAGAAGACAACTGCAATTGTTGCCATGACAATGAGACTCAGTAAAAAGCTTTTTGAAAGAGTATGTACCATTGCTTTTTGAGAAATCATTAAATTATAGTATAGGCCATCGAGGCGAAAACTTCTATCGCCTATAATCCCCTTTACTTTATTTAATAAAATTTCATATTGATCAACATTTAAAGGAGTTCCAAGTAGTGTGATTTTATATTGTGAGTCTATTGGGTAAGCTTCCCTGATACCTTCAGCAGCTTTTGAATATAGCGTAGCATAGGCGAATTGATTATCCGGTAGAGAATAACTTCCACTATACGCTTCATTTATTTTTCTAACAACAAGGTTTCGAGATAATACTCTTACACCATGAATTGTCCCTAACTCATCTTCAACTTGTGTAAGCTTTATTAACTCCTCATATGATAGATCTCCCATACCAATCTCTAAAAGAGGTACACCTCCTGCTAAAACAGCGATGTCATTAAAACTCTTTGCAATATTAGTCTCCCTTGGGAAATACTTGGTTGCATCAGTTACGATAGCAACATTTTTACCACCCCAAACTCCTAAGAGAATTGAAAAAAAACTAATGATCATGAAAGAGAGGGCCGAAAAACTTTTTCGTGGATATTTTTTTAGAATGACTCCCTTAGCTTCATTGAGCTTTAATAAGCCTTCAACACTAAGTAACCAAATAATTGAAAGCAAAGAGCTCAATAAAATCATGATGCTACTTAGTAGTCCAAAGATGCGGATAACATAAATCTCACTCACATATAATGAAAGGAAGCCTATGAAAGTTGTAATAAGCATAAGTGCTATTGGGCGAATTTTATGCTTTAGCGCCTTAGATAAAGAACCTTCCTTTCTGGCAGAGAAATAAATGTGTTGTCCAAGAGAAAGGATAATCACAAATGTCATCAGCGGTACAATTGAAGTCACCATATTCATAGTGCCAAAAAAATACTTAATAGCACTAAGGCCAAAAAGTGCACTAAAGAGACATGGGATAAAAAGTACAATTGTCGTGAGGAAGTTTTTAATAAATACAAATAAAAGCAAGAATGAAAATATAAATAAAATCGGAAAAAGTCTATCTTGAACAAGAGCTGAAGATTTATCTAGATGATAATTTGTATACTCATGGCCAGCACAGAAGAAAAGATTTTCATCTTCCACTCTTCTGATAACTTCTTTTAGTTGGTTTTTTTCACCATTATTAAAAATAAGCAGCCCCATGCGATTTGCTGAAATGAGTTCTGCTTTTGCAAGTGTCCCCTTTTGTAATTCAATTTCTAATTCATGGCGATCTTTAACAAGATTATGAGGATAAACAAAGTAGCATTCATCACGACATATCTTCTCAAGCTCTTTACCGAAGTTTTCGAGACTTGAATACGCTTCAAGACTCGCCACTTCATTTGTATAAACGACTAGCGAATCTACTTCTGGGTAATCTTGCTGAAATGCCTTAAACTGTTCTATCCCCTTATCTGTTAAGAAGATTGACTCAGGATTCTTTTGTTTTAAATCCTTTGTATAAAACAACATTCCAGCGAAGCCCCCTAGAAATAGGATAATAAATAGAGATCTGAAGATCGCTTTTATTATGACCTCCACTCTAAAAGAATACTTTGGGCCATAAAGCCAGGGCCGAATGCTAGCATATAACCACGCTGCCCACTTTCAATAACTCTTTCTCTTGTAACCTTGTCAAAGATATGAAGAATTGTCGCAGATGACATATTCCCACAATTCTCAAGAACCCACTTAGACTCTGAAATATCTTTGTCATAATCACCAATATAGTCTTCAACCATTTGAATGATCTTCTTACCTCCTGGGTGAAACATATAATTATCTATATCTTCAATCTTTAGGCCATTGCGCTCTAAAAACGGTAAGAAAATATTTTCAAAATTTCCTTCAATTGCACTTGGTACATCTTTATCTAAAACAATTTTAAGTCCTGAGTTAATTAGCTCAAATCCCATCAGGTATTCACCATGAGAAAAGTTATACATATCTGTATCGATAATATGAGCACCTTTACCTTCGCCACCTTTTAAAACAGCACAAGCAAAACCGTCAGAGAAAATTGCTGTTGAAACAAGATTGGCAGCATCAAGATCATTAAGTTGGAAAGTGATACTTGGTATTTCCATTGTTAAAACAAGTGCTGTTTTATCAGGATTGGCCTTTAAGAATTCATCTGCATAAATTAATGCCGACGTTCCTCCTGCGCATCCCATCTCTGTTACTGGCAAACGAACGACATCTTTTCGTAAACCAAATTCATTGACGAGATAAGCATCAACTGAAGGAATCATAAAACCTGTACAACTAGTTGTGATGATATAGTCAACTTCACTTGGGTCGATATTAGACTTTTCAAACGTTTGCTTTAGTAACCTCTTACCGTACTCAACCATTTTGCCCTTGTAGATATTATTCTTCTCTTCAAAACTTAAGTCTGAAAATACAGTCTCAAGATCGACAACCGCACTACGCTGATCTATTTTGGAGCCCTTAAATATTTTCAGGGCCTTACGTTTTGTCATTTCATCAACATTCTTCAGCCACAGGCGTTGGGCAGCTTCAATGATCTCTTCTGTTTTGTAAGTGTAATCTGGTTTATAAGTTTCCATGTGAACAATACGAGTCATTTGTTCCTCCTTTCGTAGAGAAAGAATCGTTCAAAACCTTAAATTTTGTAACTGGACGAAAGTCCTAATTCCAAATAAAATGTGTATTATCAGATAGATACAATATTTATACGACTAAGGTCCTAGAACTATGCTTAATAAACGTGAACGCCTAATTACTGGATTACTCTTCCTCTTTATCTCTCTTTTTCTTATTTATGATATTTATGAGGACATCAGTGATGGCTCGACATATGAGCACGTTATCGAAGAAGGCATCATAATGTTCATAGGTCTCATCGGAACTGGTGTTCTATGGTTCAAGTGGCTATTTACAAAAAAAGAAAACTTAAGAATTAATTCAGACGTTACAAAGTTAAAATCTGACCTAGAAAGTTATAAACGAAAAACTCAAGATCTTTCACGCGGTCTCTCTGAAAAAATTAATGATCAATTAAATGAATGGGCATTAACAAAATCAGAGAAAGACATCTCACTTTTATTGTTAAAAGGCCTAACAATAAAAGAGATTGCTGATATTAGATCCACATCAGAGAAAACAATTAAGCAACACTGCACTAATATCTATAGTAAATCAAACCTCAGTGGACGTAGTGAATTATCGGCATTCTTTTTAGAGGATATTTTAGTCATTGATAGGTTATAATCTCTATAGAAAAATAATCAAGAACAAGTGATCATGAATCTTACAGAGTTTAATGAAGAATTAGCAAAAACGAATAAATTAGTAATTATTGGACCAATGGCCCTAACATTGCCCTATATTATTAATTCTCCAATCATTTACGTTGATGGTGGCCTAAATCATAGGCCAAGTGACGATCATCCTTACCTTTCAGTTGGTGATAATGATTCAAATACAACTAGCGATAATCTTGATATAACGTTGGATGAAAACAAAGACTTTTCAGATCTAACTTACGCATTAACTCTTATCCCTGATAATATTACCGAAATAAAGCTCTTTGGATTTTTAGGAGGAAGACTAGATCATCAAATGGTGACTTTAGGCTCGATCCACCACTTTCTAAAAGAAAGAAAACACCAAACAAGGTGCCATTTTGAAAAGAAAATTATCGCAAACTCAAGCGGTAACTTCTCTTTTACACATGAAGGTATTTTTTCAATTCTTAGTCTTGAAGAACAAGAAATAACAATAAGTGGTGCTTGTGATTATCCCCTCAATGGCGATAAAGGAGTAAAAACTCTTAGTTGCCTTACTCTTTCGAATAAAGCCTACGGTGAAATACATATAACATCTAAACACCCTATTTTTGTCTACTTACTAGATAAAGAAGTGCCAGACAACAATGCCTAGCACTTTCATTTTTTTTTAATGAGATGATTTCTCTTTTTCATCAGCAAATAGCTTAACAAAATTTTCTGTCGCATCGGAAACTTCAATTTTATGCGCCTTTTTCTCAGCACTTTTTGGTAGAGCGAGATAAAGAATTCCGTCTTGAAGTTGCGCCTGAACTTCACTTCGATTAATGAAATGAGGTACAGTTAAACTGCGCGAAATACGACGAGTCTCTCCACCACCATCTTCGAATAGTGTCTTACGTTCGGCTTCAATAGTAACTAGGCCATCATCGACTTGAATATTCAGGTCTTCTTTTTTTACACCAGGCATATCAATGCTGAGTAAGTAAGCACTTTCAGTTTCCTTCATCTCTCCAAAGGCATTAGAATTTCCATTTCCTCGACCTTGCCAAATATCTTCAAGGCCAGAGATGATATCTCTAAACTCATTGTCAAAATTAGCACTACCGAAGAAATCAGAATTAAATACTGAGTTTTTTCGTGGGACAATCGAACGTCTAATCATGGTAATCTCCTTTAAGTTTCGTGTGTATCTTCTCTTATAGATGAGCCAATTTTATCACTGTAAAGGAGTCGGATAAACTTAAGATATTTTTAAATGCTTCAAATGAGAACTAAAGGACTTCATAACAATAAGATGAATAGGAGCTTGTGTGTAACAATAAATATACCAAGGAAGAGACGGTCGGAAATCATTGATTGAGACAAGCGTAAACTTACCATTGGCCACACTTCTAAATTCAAGCCATCCTGTATTAGTAGATGCACTTAACAATCCCCCAATAATATGAAACTTGGCCCTTCTTAAATTAGATTTATTCTCAATGTATTTAAGTGTTAACAATGGGGCCCTAATGCAAATAATATTAAAAGTAATATTTCCCCTATCTTCGTGAACATAGATAATGAATCTAATAAAACGCGGAAGCCACTTTATATAGGTACTTGCTAACTCTTTCATTTCAAGGTGACTAGGATTATCAAGACGTTGAATTGAACGAACAGTCCTCTCTTCTTTACGTCGTGCTACACGAGGTTTTCTCTTTGTCTTTTCAATTCTTACTAGATCAAGCATTTGATCATATGTTCGAATCTTTATTAAATTATCGATGTCACTGTCAATTTCAACTTTAGGTAGATGACATTTTAAACTATCAACCAATGGAGAAACTAATTCAATTTCTGATTCACCAAAAACACTAACCCACCACTTAGATAATTTTAAGTAATTAATCGGTACAGGAATCATTGGACAGAATTTTCTGAAACGCTTTGAAGTTTTTCGAATTAATTGTTCATAGGTTACATCTTCACCATTAACAATATTTATAATACGATTATAAAATCTGTCATCGCCAATAAGCTGAGTGATAACTCTTAATAAGTCATCGATAAATACCACTTGGGTGCGACTCTTAGTCCACTTTGGTAAAATCATAGCAGGTAAATTAATCACAAGATTTTTTAGAATTTCAAATGATGAGCCACCATCGCCAACGATCATACCTGCTCGTAAGAGCGTATAGGGAATTCCTGTCGACTTGAAAACTTCTTCAACTTCAAGACGACTTTTAAGATGTTCACTACTCTCACCCGTAGGTACTAAACCACCGAGATAGATAATATGTTTCACATTATTATGTAGGCATGCCTTTGCAAAATTATCTGCCAAGAGCAGATCTGTATCTCGAAAGCTTCCTTGAAATAACCTTGAAGAAGGCAGCATTGAATGAACGAGATAAATGGCGATATCGATATCTTTTAAAGCTTCTTTTGTACTATGATAAGAGAATAGATCCGTCTTAGAGAATTCAACTTTATCATCAGAATAAACTTCACTACGGCCTAAGGCCCTTACGAGATGCTTATTTTTAATCTTTTGAATGAGATTCCTACCAATAAATCCATTGGCCCCGGCAATTGCTATTTTCATAATGAACAACTATTTTCAATCATTTCTCTTTCGTCGTACGTAGAGTGTTTTCTTTACTCTGGCCACTTTCTTATTATCTTTGTCGTAAATAAAAGTTTCAAAAACAGGAAGAACCTTTCTGGCTTCGCTTGCCTCTTGCTTAATCCTGTTCACTTCTTCCATCTTTATCTCGAACTCGGCCTTGACGATATCTTTGCCTGGACTTAAGAATTCGATTTCAGCAGCTTTATCCCAAATAATATGATCTTTACCAAGGTGAAAACTTAGTAAGAGCATATAGAATGGATCACACATAGAGTATAAGCTTCCGCCGAAGTGAACTCCAACATAATTAGTATTAAGAAATGTTTGTTTCATTTGAACACTGATCTTCGTGCGTTCATCGTTGATTGATAGAACTTTAATTCCTGCACCAAGGTAAGGAGGCCAGTAATTTAATAATTTAATGGCCTTTTCTGGAGGTATTTTTTGCCAAAAACTCATGCCACACCTTAAAATTCAACTAAATAATAAAGTACTTATTATATCATTGGAAATTTTAAAGTCACGCGTGAGCCACTATTTGGCATATTTTCGATAAAGAGAGCTGCGCCATGCTTTTTAAGAAAAGAATGAACAAGTTTTAAACCTACGCCTGTACCTTTCTCACCTTTTGTTCCAGTCTTTACATGAAATGTTTGGCCACTTTGAATTCCATCAATAACAATATCAGGAACCCCTTCTCCTTCGTCACAAATCTCGATAGCATAACCATCTTTAACTGCACCCTTAACAACAATCCTCTTTCCCTCAGGAGAGAACTTAATTGCATTTGAGATAATATTGCGCACACAAGTTTCAATCATATTACTATCGTGATCAAAGATATAATCCTCTAAATCAACCTCGATTACAAGATCCTTGGTCTGGGCCAATTCATAAGCAAATTCGACAGCACTTGTAATTGTATCTTTTATATTTAACTCTTTCGGACTATATCCCAGACTCTCATTACTTGTGAGTGCCCATGCCAGTAAATCTTTAAGTAGCGCATCTGTCTTTTTGGCCGACTTAATAATACGATCTTGATAGAGCTTAATTCTCTCAACAGATAACTCTTCATTTCTTTTAGAAACAAGAGATGCTGAAGAAAGAATTACTTGTAATGGACTTTTTAAATCATGAGCAATTGTTGAGATTACATCATCTTTTGTTTTATTAAGTTCTTCAAGACGACGATTCGAAATATAAAATAATCTCCAAGCTCTATTAAACATAGAGCGAAATGCGAAGAGAACGATATTAAGAGAAAGAAGAATAAAGATTTTGTAGAAATGTTTATTTAATTCAACTGATTCATTTAAAATAGGTACGATGACAAATAAAGCAAAGAGAATTACACAATTAATAATAATACCATTTAATCTTCCCGGTAGCATAACATAGAAAGAGGTTGTCATAATCATAATACCAGCAAGAAGTGTGGTACTTGTCCCCATAATCATAAAAGTCATTAAAGCGACAATCACTACAGAAGCTAATTTTATAAAGAATAAGTGTACTTCAATTTTGTCATTATAATCACTCTTTCTAAAAGCGATGAAGAACCCTAATCCGTATACAACAAGTAAGGCCCTAAAGAATGTGAGAATATTTGCTGATCCAAAAGTATAGATACGTTGATAGTCCGCAAGAATTCCTGCAAATAACAGCAGAATACAGCAAACTAAATACGACAATAACGTGTATGTTCTATCCTTGGGCCAAGACGTTTGAAGATAATTTCTCTCTTCAACACGAGACTTAAATTCCCCAAAGGAATTGATTAGGGTTTCCAATAGTTAATCCTTTAAATTTCAATACGTAAACAATTAGTCTTTACTACATTTATACAAGAGATTCGAGAAAAAAGATTGTGCTGTAAAAATTTACAGGCTTGTTATTCTCATAAAAACAGATACTTAGACTACATTAAACAAATGATTATTTTGTTCGACATTTAGTCGGCCAGGGAAATCTTTCAATTGGGATAAGAAGCTGAATTTAGCGTGTTATTCATAAATATGAAGAAAATTACACCTATAATCATTGCACCTCTATTAACCCTTAATGTCTTTGCAATTGATATTAAGTCAAAGCTACTAGACTTTCACCAAATACAAGAAGAGTTGAAATGCGAAAGTGACTTCACTTATATATCTTCTGCATTTAAGGTGAAAAAATCGGACTCCATCAACTGTTCAGATGTAGAGTGGGCCAATAATGCTATAGCTAAAGTCGCAAAACTTAGAGAAGACTCTCCTGTCGTAAACTTAGAACTTCTCTCCCGCGATAATGGAGCCTCATTTGATATAGGAGAAACAATTCGTATCCCACTTCATCTAACCTTTACTAACCAATGGGGACAAATCTTTAATTCTTATAGCATTGGTACTGATGCAATTTTATATCACGAGTATTCTCACGCAATCTTTGGCGAAAGAATTGGAAAAAAGTTTTATCCTAAACTAAAGGCACTAGCAGAAAGACTATCTCGCTTCAAAGTGAATCGCCATAAGGCATATGCTGAGGGAAATCCTCGAAATGTTGTCCAATACTATACAAAGCAAATTGAAGTCATTGAAGAGAGAATTAAAAATCATAGTGAACTTGAAAAATACCACCTTTCTTCTTCTTATAACGAGTTATTTGCTGATTTAGTGGCCGTGCTTGTAACAAATAATCGCAATGCAATTTTCAATGCTCTTTATTATGATGAAATGACAGACGATGCCTACCAACTAACAAAACTGAGATCTTTTGAAGACCAAAATACAAAGTATGATAACCGTGGACTATACGAAGAACACGGTGAATTAGCACTAGTTCGCCAGTATATTGGTGAAAAAATACTTCCAAATATTTTCAAGAAAGAAAATGAAGAACAACTAAAGAAAGATTTGCTAGAAATCGTTCTAGAATCTATTGAGTCACAAATGGATGAGCGAATTCGTAAGTCCGCCTACAAAATTTCACCGATGCAAAGTAATACCGCCTTAATTGAAGAAATTAAAGAGCGATACCAAACAACAAAATAGCTACCCATTTCATTTATTAAATTCAAAAGTACAGCTTTATCATAAAGCTGTACTTATCTTAATTATTTGTATTAGTTTTCAAGAATTGATGTGAGATAGATTAAATCATAATAAGTAGCTAAGAATAAGTCAGGATCACGATCTGCAAGACCTTTATAATATTCAAATGTGTCTTCTTTTCCATCCTCAAAGTACTTTACGAGAGCACGAAAGCTACGTGAATTAATTGAATGATGTCCTACAATCGTTGCCGATAACTTCAGAGTCTCATTAAGATCATATTTCAAAACATTTTTATTATAATTTTCAATCTCTCTTTGCGCAGCTATTAACACAGGTGAAAGCAGATAAACTCCACCTCCCTGTTTTACTATTTCACCAGCAAAAGGACTCACCTTATCACTTGCCAAGTAAGGCCCCATATACTGACTATATGTTTTTCTCAAAAGCGCTCTATTCATTCCAATTCGCTTTAATCCTTTCTTTTGGGCCAAAAGAAATAATGCATTAACCTCAGCAAAGGACTCAGACTCATGGACACCATGTCCACTTGGAGGCGATTGATAATTTATTGGAAGATAAATATCATCTAAGCAATGTGAAAGCTCATGATAGAGAGAAAAATAATATAGTTCTTCAAGGGAGAATAGTCGCTCAATTTTTGAGAAGTCAAAGTCTTTATAAACATCAACTCTGTCATCATGCCCAAGAGATCTTCTCACTTCACTTGGCAAATCATTAATTATTCCATTTGGAAGAACTGCACAAAATTTAAATTCCCTACTCCATCCTCCTTTCATAAAAGGTAGAGCTGAAGCAGAGCCATTTAATACGCCAAAATATGGGATGAGATTGATGGCCTCATTTCTTTCCAGTTCAATACCAAACTTTTGAATCATATATTCGCTAAGAAGCTTAATTTGTTGCTCCTCAGAATGACCCTTAAGAATTGGTACGACTTCACTCTTATCAAAAATAACGATTGGATAGTTTTTAACATTTCCATATTCCGCATTTAAAACTTTAATTTCATTTGAAAGAGTTAATTCGAGATTGGAGGCAAACACTCCGCTTGCCAGCAAGGTGACTGCTAGGAACTTATTAAATAATTTATTCATATTTTGGCCTTGTTATTTTTTTTGCATTTAACCATATTTCAATAACCTACTTAGGCTAAATGGCTTTATTTACATGGCCGTTCAAGATTTAGACATCCTATAAGTGGGGAATATTCCCCACTTATCGATACTGCGAGGTTAAGCTACTTTGATTTTTGGATTTAAAGTAAATTTACAATTCATTGAATTAGTTACCAAGCATTTGTGCTGAGTTTCTTCCAATAACTTTAAGTAATCATCTACATTTTCCTTACCGCGAACAACAAGGTGTGGTTGAATTTCAACTGTTGTGAATGTAAGCTTCCCATCTTTTCTTTCGAGCTTGGCATCTGCTTTTACATCGAGGGTATCCCAATCCATTTTTCGCGCCTGGGCCAGGGCCTTAAAGCTTAAGAGGTAGCAACTTGAAATACTTGCTGAAAATAAATCTTCAGGAGACCACTCTCCTTCTGGTCCTTTAAATTCAGGAGGAGCTGTCGCTTCCAAATTCTGTTTACCTTTAGAAGAAATCTTCATTCTTCCATCATTTCTCTCACCGTGGGTGTTGGTACTGTAAATACTCATATATACTCCAATGTTCTCGTTATCTTGCTATCTTAAAGTCTTTTGGGAAGCAGTGGCCTTAAAGAATTCCTTATTTTTGTTTAACAACTAAACAAGGCCATAATCTTTGAAGCTTGAAAGAATTGAAAACAGATTCAACTTGCACTACAAGCAAAAACCTAAGCTACATCATCTTTTTTTTGCTCATATTCTTCTAATATTGCCCTTAGGAGTAAAAAATATGATTAAAGACAGTCTTGTTCAAAAATATAATGTACCAGTTCCACGCTATACAAGCTTTCCAGCCGTGCCCTATTGGACGGGAGCACCATCTCAGGAGATGTGGTTTGAACACCTCAAAGAAGGTTACGATAAGTCTCAAGGAGTAGAACTCTATATCCATGTCCCATTTTGTGAAAAACTTTGTTACTACTGCGGTTGCCATCGAGTTATTTCTAAGAATAAAAATCGCGGTATTGAATATGTTGATTTTCTCTTAAGAGAATGGGAACTCTATCTCGAACAAATGGGTGATATTAATATCTCTTCAATTCATCTTGGTGGCGGAACACCTAATTTCTTAAATGAAGAAGCATTTTCTACTTTATTAGATAAATTAAAGGAGTCGATTGATGCTAAAGAGTTTAAAGGCTCAATTGAGATAGACCCACGTACTTGTTCAAAATCGCAACTAGACCTTTATAAGAAGCTTGGATTTAGTCGATTATCAATGGGAATACAAGATTTTGATCCAGTTGTTCAAGAGGCAATTGGGCGTATCCAACCTTTTGAAAAAGTAAAAGAGCTTGTGGACTATTGTCGTGAAATTGGAATTGATGACATAAACTTTGATTTAATCTACGGCCTTCCTTATCAGACACTCGATACAGTTGAAGCAACAATCGAGAAGGTCATTTCACTTAAGCCGTTACAAATTGCATTCTATAGCTATGCCCACCTTCCATCTAAGATTAAAAATCAAAAGTTAATCCCAGAGGAGGCTCTTCCAGAAGGAGCACTTAAGCGAGCTCTTTATGAACATGGCAAAGGTCTACTTGAAAATCATTCTTACAAAGAGATTGGGCTAGATCACTTTGCAAAATCAAATTCACAGCTTTATCAAGCAAAGCAGAAAGGAAAACTAAGAAGAAACTTTATGGGTCATACTCATAAAAGTTCACCAATAATTATTGGCCTTGGTTGCTCTTCAATATCTTCTTCAGCAAAAAGCTTTGTACAAAATGAGAAGAACGTAAAAACTTATTTCGAATCAATAAGTAAGAGAAGGCTTGCCATTTCCACAGGACATATCCACACGCAAGAAGATATCGTTGTAGAAGAGATCTTACAAAATTTCTTTGCGACAAATAGCGTTTCAAAGAAAGACTGGCAAAGCCTCAAGAATGCTTCACACATTAATAGTAAAATTTGCGAACTAGAAGAAGATGGCCTGATTACAAATAGTGATAAAATAATTGTCACTGATGATGGCAGACCATTTATGAGAAATATTGCGAGTATCTTTGATCATCATTTGATGAGATCAAAACAAAATAGTGGTTCACGTGCACTATAGATAGAAATCTATCGTAAGCATTGTCATCACACCAATAATTACGCCAAGAGTTGCATTTCTCTCATGCCCTTGCCTAAAAAGCTCGGGTAGCATCTCTTGGCAAATTACAAACAACATTGTCCCTGCAGCAAAACCTAGTGCAATCGGAAGACTTTGAGTTGATATACTAGTTGCTAAAAAACCAACACCTGCAGCAACTGGTTCTACAAGGCCAGAAAGTAAGGCCACCAAGCTCCATATCGCTTTTCTTATTAATATGTTTATGGGGTATTAGATCATGAACAAAAATGATGAAGACATAGCCTAAGAATAGGCTTAATAGAAAAATAGGCATTGCCATTGAAGCAGAATAGAGTTTCTTTGCCTCTTCCAAACCAGGGGTTATCAGTGAAACAAATGATGCAACTAGCATGACTCCTGCACTAAAGCCCATTGCGATATCAAGTATTTCTTTTGAATAATGCTTCTTCAAATAGATAGGTAATGCACCTATTCCTGTTGCAAGGCCCGCAACTAATACTCCAGAGATGGCCATATAATTTGCACTCATAAACTCTCCTCTTCCCCTCTGTTTAAAGGAGAATATATTAATTTTACGGAAATTCTGCGCCAGACAATATTCGATTAAACTAAAGCTTTGATAGTTATTAACTATCAACTATAAGCTCTTGATAATTTGCATATTTTAACAATCTAATGGATAATTTAAGTCACACAACACACATCGACAGGGAGCACACATGAGTCAATTGACGCCACAACAAAAAGAAGAATTACTAGCGGAAATCACACTTCTAGAAGGACAACTTACTGGAAATATGATGGAAGATATGGATATTCGTGGCAGAATTCACAATATTAAAATGAAGCTTGATGGCGTAAAACCACCAGAAAGTTTTATCGATTGTATCGGTTGTGGTTCATAAAAAAACTTAACCTAACGATCAAACTCACTTTTTAATAAAGATATAATCTGATTAATAGCGAATCTGGACTCCCTAAGATGAGGCATTTCAATAAATCCGTGCATCATCTTAGGGTATTCGAAATAGCGGTATGGCCTATTTTCTTCTTTTAGACGATTCTTTAATTCCTTGGCATCTGGGTAAAGAATATCGTGAGTACCTGTAAAAATATTTATCTCAGGCAGATCATCTAACTCCCCTCGAAGTGGACTAATACGATAATCATCCTCTGCAAGATCTTCAGCGAAGATATGACCTAATTCTCTTATCCCCTTTCGATCCAATACCATTTCATGCTCATTAATATCCTCAATTTCAGGATTACTCATACTAATATCAAGCCAAGGAGAAAGTAATATGATCGAAGATGGAAGAGGATTACCTTCATTTCTCATTTGCTCACAAAGTGCAAGTGCAAGACAGCCTCCTGCCGCATCTCCCATGACAATAATATTTTCGGCCCCTACTCTTTGTGCTGTTTTCTCAAAAGACTCCCTAATCATCGACAGAGCGTCTAAAACACTGCCATGAGGAACGAGCGGGTAATCAGGCACGATGATTTCGATATCAATATTTCTCATCAATTGAGTTAACAAATGAAATTGGCCGACATTCATATTGTAGATAAATGCTCCACCGTGAATATAGAAAACTGTTTTTAGGCATTCTTTTTTTATTGGACGAAATTGAAAGAGATTTCTATTTTGAATTTGCATACAATGAATATCAAACTCGTGATAAAAAGCACGAGGTATGCTTGCTTCATTTGGTATTGGGTCTTCTTTTTTCTTTTCAATAATTTTAGAAAAAATTTTTCTTAACTGTAGAATTCGAAGACTACCTTTTGAAACAAAGGAACCAAAACTTTCATCCTCTTGGTAACGAAACTCTGTATCGATTGGATAGTGATCTTTTTTTAATGCCTTATTTCCCATAAGTTTAATATCGGTGAGATACCCATGGGGCCACAGATAAGAATGGCCAAATTCTCTTTAACCCAGAATTAAGACTCGCTGCAACACGACTCACAGAACCTCACAAAACACTAATATTTCAAAAATATTGTCCTAAAACTAAGTAAATTGTATCTAGTGTCACAACTTACAAAACACAATGTTTTGTCAATTTTAACCCGCTGTACTATGTAGAGTAGTAACTTAGGAGCTTATCTATGAAAACTTTATCGCTAATTGTTTTATCAATGTTAATTCCTGCTTTTGCTAGCGCAAATGCTCCAGAGCTAAAGAGCTACTTTAATGATCTAAGAAATGACTACAAATTATTCAAAGACTGTAACCTATATGACATTTACAGTAATCAAGATCTAAGCGCTGGTGATGAAGCACAAAAATGTTATGAATTCAAAATCACGAAAATAACATTTAAAGTTGCTGAGATCCTAGGCGGAGAACTTGAGCTAATTAATATCCATGATGATACAAGCTTTGATATGAAGTTCACTTTGGCAAAGGCACTTCGCTCAAAAGACTATATGGGTGGACGCTATACTTCACCAGATGGTGAGTACGGATCGTCAACAGGTTTTAAAAATGCATATAAAGTTGGCGACCTCTACCTTTTTCAATACGAGTCGACAGGTGGAGAATGGGATAATATGCACATAACAACGAAGTACTTTCTACTTAATAAAGCGGGTGAATTACTTGGAAGATATAGCGTAAGTGCTTCAATCGATTAATGAATCTAAAATTTAAAAAGCCCCTCACGCATGAGTAGAAGATGAGGGGCCCCCTAGATTTCTCTAGATTATTTATGTAACGCAGAGAGAGTTATTGCGTTTACACAAGCATTAAATCTTCAAAGGCAGAAAGACCTGCTTTGGCCCCTTCTCCCATTGCGATAATAATTTGTTTATAAGGTACGATTGTTACATCTCCGGCCGCATAAATACCTTTCTGACTTGTACGACACTTATCAGTTACAACAATTTCCCCAAACTTATTCTTTTCAACAAGATCCCCAAGGAAGCTACTATTTGGCACAAGTCCGATCTGAACAAAGACACCATCAAGGTCAACTTTTTTCATCTCACCTGTTGCACGATCTTCATACTCTAGACCAATTACTTTTTCCCCGTCCCCTACAACTCTTTCTGTACGAGCATTTTTAACAATCGTAACATTTGATAGAGATTCTAATTTCTTTATAAGAACAGAGTCAGCTTTAAGCTCAGGTGCAAATTCAAAAAGAGTAACAGACTTTACAATACCAGCAAGATCAATGGCAGCTTCAACCCCTGAGTTACCACCACCGATAACGCTAATGTCTTTGCCTTTGTAGTAAGGCCCATCACAGTGTGGGCAATAAGCAACACCGCGACCGATATATTCTTTTTCACCGTCAACACCAAGCTCACGCCATTTAGCACCTGTTGCAATAATAAGTGCTTTAGTTTGAACAGTTTCTCCACTATTTAGAAATAATGTTTTCACATCACCATTTTCAATATTATCAACGCGGCGATGCTCAAGTGTTTTAATATCATACTGTGACATATGTTCATTAAGGGCCGCAGATAAGTGCGGACCTTCTGTATATGGAATTGAAATAAAGTTTTCGATACCTTTAGTATCTTGCATCTGACCACCAATGCGATCAGTAATAACGGCCGTTTTAAGCCCTTTACGAGATGAGTAGATTGCAGATGAAACTCCAGCAGGGCCTCCTCCAATAACGATAACATCGTATAGGCCAAGATCTTTCGCTTCACTTGAAATAGATGCTTCTTCTTTACCAAAGCGTGCTTCTAGCTTTTCAAGTAAATCAACAAGTGATGACTTTCCAGAGTGTACGAGATCATCGCCATCAATAACACTTGGAACACCTTGTATCTTAAGTCTTGCAATCTCATCTTGCTCAAACTCTCCATCAACCATTTCGTGAGAGAAGTCCTCTTTAAAGATGGCCATTAGATTTAGCGCCTGAACGATATCAGGACAATTTTCACAAGATAGTGAAATATATGTTTTAAGGCTTATCTCACCTTTAAGTGCTTTAATTCGATTAATAATCATCTCATCAGGAAGCTTTCCTTTAAGATCACTATTTAAGATAGCAAGGATAAGTGAAGTAAACTCATGCCCACCTGGAATTCCTGAAAACTTAATTCCATTTGCCTTGCCGTTCACATGAATTTCAAAATGTGGATAGTCGTAATTTTGTCCACTAGACTTTGCCACAACCTTTGGAGAAGTAGTCGCAATACTCTCTAGCATCTCAACAAGCTCTTGTTGTTTAGCATGTGCTGACTCATTGTAGACAAGACCAATCTCACTCTCTAGCTGAGCATAGACTGACTTTAATTGTTCAATGATTCCACTATCTAACATAATTACTCCAATCAAATTTTAGGACAGGCCCAAGCAATAAAGCCTGGGCCCAAAATATCGTTGAGAAAAAATCTTAGATTTTTCCTACAAGGTCTAAACCTGGCTTAAGTGTTTCAGCACCTGGCTTCCACTTAGCTGGACATACTTCATCAGGGTGAGCTGCGATGAACTGAGCAGCTTGCACCTTTCTCATTAGTTCGTCAGCATTACGTCCAATTCCATTGTCGTGAATTTCAGCAAGTTTGATTTCACCTGCTGGGTTGATTAGGAAAGTCCCTCTGTAAGCAAGACCTTCTTCTTCGATATGAACACCAAATGCTCTTGTAAGCTTACCTGTTGGGTCAGCTAGCATTGGATACTTAATTTTCTTGATTGTATCTGAAGTGTCATGCCAAGCTTTGTGTGTGAAGTGAGTATCAGTTGATACAGAGTAAACCTCTACACCCATTTTTTGGAATTCTTCATACTTATCTGCCATATCACCAAGTTCAGTTGGGCATACAAATGTAAAGTCTGCTGGATAGAAGAAAAGGATTGACCATTTTCCTTCTAAATCATTAGCAGTAACAGTTTTGAACTCTTCATTGTGGTAAGCTTGTACACTGAAATCTTGTACTTTTGTGTTAATTAAAGTTTGCACTATTCATCTCCTTTAGAAGTTTTAATAAGTGATAATCTACTTATAAGATTCTTCCATCAGAGGTGATTTTTATCTAATATTAATTATCTAATGCTTGATAGATGACACCTATGAAGCCATGCGGCATCACAGGTGCATATGTAATTGTAATCGTTTAAAACTTAATTAGTTTAATCTAGATGATAGATTTCCATGATATTTTCTAGAGTTTTTTCAAAGTCGATATTTAAATCTTTAAGCTCTCCCGAGTGAACATCAAAGACCCAGCCATAAACTTTTAGGCCTCTTTCACGGTTCGCTTTTTGTACGGCAGCCGTTTTAATAGCATTGATACATTGCTCTTGAACATTAAGCTCAACTAGACGCTCATAGCGCTTGTCTTCATCTTCAATTGCATTAAGTTCATTTTTATGAGTACGATAAACATCGCGAATATTTCTAAGCCATGGATTTAGAATTCCAAGGTCTTGGCTTTCCATTGCGGCCTTAACACCACCACAACCGTAGTGCCCACAAACAATGATATGATCAACTTTTAAGTGATCAACAGCATAGTTTAGAACACTCATTACATTTAAGTCGATACTAATAACCATATTGGCGATATTTCTGTGAACAAAAATTTCACCAGGCCCTGCACCCATAACTTCTTCTGCTGTTACACGAGAGTCTGAGCATCCGATATAAAGAAAATTAGGGTTTTGTCCTGCACCTAATTTATCGAAGTATTTTTCGTCTTGTTTTAATTTAGACTGAACCCATTCTTTGTTATTTTCAAAAATCTTTTTGATATCCATATAACTCACCTATTTCTTTTTTTGCAAAATCATAAGAGAATAAATTGGATTTGCCAATTATAGCCCTTCTAGCAGGAATTTCACTGCAAGGCTTTGTAAAATTATCGCTGCAATGATGCTAAAAACTGGCCCTAACTTATCAGAAGCACGTTTAGCAATGCTCATTCCCACGATTGTCGAACAAAATGCCCAAACTCCAATTGAAGTAATATACGGAGTTAAAACTTTACCCGATGCGCCAATTGTCACACCTACCGCAAATGCGTCAAGGCTTGTGGCAAATGAAACAAGGATCACTTTTAATAAGCTATGAAATTGTTTTGGCTTCTCTTCTTCATCATCATGCTTGCCGCTTAGTTCTTCATAGCCTTCATAGGCCATGTGAATGGCCACAGCTGTTAAGAGACCAAATGAAATCCAGTGATCGATATAGTCAAATTGGGCAATAACTTTCGCGCCAGCGATTGCGCCTAAAAATGCAACAAGCGCTTCTGCACCACCTGAAGAAAAGGCAAACTTAAGAGTATCACTAAATTTGTGAGGCCTGGCGCCCATTGCTACTGCAGCAGAAAATGAGTCAGCACACAAAACTAGTCCAATTACAACAACTTCAAAATAATTAATCATAAGACATTTATAATACGTAGAGCTATTACAGGCAATTATTAAAATACTATTCGATTTGTTAAATATTTACTATTGTCCTTATAGATGAAAATATTAATAGCACTGCTTATCTCAACCTTCTCGTTCGCAACAAATTCTTTTGTTGATGAAGTTGATACTTACTTTCAAAGTAATGAATTAACTAAAGTTCGAAATCAGTCTGAGTTTCAAATCGATAAGTGTCACACTCAATTAGAAAACCAAAACTCCTTTGGTGAGACTCTCCACTATTTCATAAAGGACTTATCATCAAAGAGAACAACGTTTCTTCACGTAAGCAGTATTTATAAGATGCCTACAAAGATGGAAGATCAAGAACGAGTCGGACTTTTAAGTCATCCACTATGTCCCGTAACAAAAGAATCTCTATCAAAGACAATTAAGAATATACCAGATGAGATGACGATTGAATTGGCCAATCGTTTTGCTCGTGAACATAATGAGCTTAGAGAGCAAGAAGAACACGAAGAGCTTCAACAGCTATGGGGAAAATTCTTTGGCTGCCTTGCTTACACTGAAAGTTTAACGACAGCGGACTTCGCTGCGAGTGAGAAACTCGCAAAGAAATATGCTCCAAAAAATTACAAAAGACCTCAAGGGGTAAAATTCTATTACGATAAATGGCAGCCAAAAGTGAGTCGTTTAAATATTGGCCTCTATCAATTCACGCCAAACTATGGTGGAAATATAAAACCTTGTGTAGATTCATGGAATCATTATTATTCAAATGAAAATTGTCAGATAAAGAATAAAAAGAAAGATGCGTTGATTAATGCTTTCGGTTCCACTACTCAGCATTTCAATGCTTATTGTGGAGTTCATAAAGTCATTGAAGCATTTTCAGTACAATTAAATACTTCAGAAAAAAGATTCACTCATCCACAAAATCAAGAAGGTGGAAAACTTAAGGGCGCAAGTGAAAGATGTGTCACTCCTCACTTCTATGCAGGTTGGTCATACAATCATTTTGGGCCACTACAGAACTCGACAAAGAATAATCTAAAGAAGCTTATGTCTTGTCTCTACAATTAAACACCAGTACAGAAAATCAATTTGCAATAAAGTATTTAGAATTTTCAAAAAATCGATTCCAAAATGTGAGATCAAATAAAAAAGGGCCTCTAAGGCCCTCTTCTAATTAACTGTATTCTTATAATATTTAATACTACCCTTCATTCCAAAGATTAAATGACCTTGGTCGAGAATCAGAGAATCCGCAAAAACACTTTCATCCCCAAACTCGATGGAATTAATCACTTTCCCGTCATTTAGGCCAAGATAAGAAATTTTACCCTTGCGATCAGAGAAAATAAGCTTTTCACCGTCATACTTAACTGACGAATAGTTGTAGCCAATTTTCTTCTCACGACTGGCGTACTTCCACTCTAGTTTAGAAGTAATGCTATTCCACGCATAGACTCTTCCATCAAAGTCATTAAAGACAATAAGGTCATCAAAAACAATTGGCTTACCAATGACAGGAGAATCGATACTGATAGAACTAACTTGTTGGCCAATAGAATTTAAACAGACAAGTCCACCTAGTTCAGACTTAACGTGAAGCTCCCCCTGAATAAAACAGATATTATCTCTTGTGGCCACTGGCCCATACCAACTTGAAAGTGGTAGTTCTTCTTTCCATAAAAGCTTTCCAGACTTTACATCTAGTTTGTAAGCATAAGGTCTTGCTTTACCAATATCCTCTTCAGGAACTCCACTTGCTACATAGACTGCATTATCCTTCACAAGAACAAAGGCATCCATGTGTCCACCTTTGTATTGCCAGATTAGCTCCATTGAATTTGGATCAATTGCATAAAGACCGTCACCACCAGCAGATTGAAAGAGGTAATCCTTCCCATCAATTTCTGTAATAACAGGAAAAATTTCAGTGTGACCTTTAGTTTGAAAAGAACCCACTACTTTCTTAGCAATAGGATCAAATTTATAAACCCTCATATGATGAGAAGCGTGAAGACCTTCTCCAAAATATAGGTATCCTTTATAATAGACTGGAGTTGGAGACAGAAACTTCCCAAAGAAAATCTTATTTTTAATAGCACCAGAATTAATATCAATGACAAAGAGATTTCCCTCTTTTGAGCCAACAAATAACTCATCACCAACCACAACACCAGAAGCAAAAATTCCTTCTTCGACACTTTGTTGCCAAATCATTCCTTCCTGTGCTTTTAAAGGAGCTTTTGAAAAACTAGTATCTTTATTCACCAACTCCTGCACAAAAAGAGGCACAGGGCCATGCTTTAAGTATTGATATGCTTCCATCCCACCATAAATAAGAACGTTAAAGATCATAGCAGAGATTAGAATCTTTGGTTTTAGTAAGACCTCAAGTAACTTCTTAGGGCCCTCGGCCTTTAACTTAATACCAAAAAGACCTGCAATAAATGTTGCAACGACAGTGATACCAGTACTTAGGAAAGCAAGAGGTAATAAAACAGTAGGAACAATTGAGTAACTAAAGTCGCTACATAAACTATTGCATGAGTTTAATTGATCCAGTATTTCCATCAACGAAAACATCTTCTCCACCTTTAAATTTTAAATGACACTGTTTAATTCCACTAACCGCAGGAATCCCCATCTCTCTGGCAACAATTGCACAATGAGATAAAACTCCTCCACGCTCAACTATTATTCCACTGGCCTTAGTAAAAACAGGAGTCCAGCCTGGGTCTGTTGACTGGGCCACAACAATTGCATTTTGAGGCCAATCAATTTCTTTCCAACTTGCAGGGTTACTAACCACCACGATCTTTCCTCTAACAACACCAGAAGAGAGCCCCTCACCAATGAGATCATTTGAGCTACTATCTTCTTTGCCATCAATGACGGCCTTAATTTCTTGCAAAGAAGTAACAGTTGAAAAATTAAAGTTCTTAAATAATGCTGCTCGCTCTTTTCTTTCTTTAATTAGCTCAAGCATTGATGATTCAAAACTTAATATTTCTTCTTTAGTAAGAAAGAAAATATCATTTTCATCTTCTAAATTAATCCTTCTTGCCTTTTCAAGAGCAAGAAAGCGTATATGAGCATAAGGTCTTAGAATGGCCATCTTCCACTTCTCTCTAAGCTCAAGTAATTGCTTTAAAATTTTCCATTCTTCTAAGATAAGTGTCTTCTTAAAAGACCTCATCCCCATAATTTCTTCTTCAACATCAATAAAGGAGTGAGAGTTTTTATCCTGTACATATTTTTCTAAGGGATAATCATAAAATGCATCATCACCTATTTCTGACCAGCGCTTAGCACTTAAATCTAATTCACCTGGTCCACGATGGCCGTAGCGAGCAAGAAAAAGGGGTCTGACATTAGGCTTTGCACAAGCTTTTTTGAAGTAAAGCCCCATATTGTATGTTTCAGAATTGATTCCCGCTCCAGACCACTTCTTAATCATTTGATCTGCTTCTTGCTCAGAATAAATACTTTTAAGAAGAGAAATCAATGTTTGAATTGTTGTTTCAGTTAGCGATATTAAAATGTACGGCCACTCTAAAGTTCGATTACTGAAAATTGTAATCTCTTTAGAAAGACGGCCATTAATATCTTCCTCACTCCAGTCTTTATAGATTGAAGGATCATTCGGTCGCTTTGAAATTGTTGTAATCTCCAGCAGCTCTTTTGAAGCTTGATCAATAACTTCCTGACGATGAGTATTAATCGAGAGTCCAACCTTAAGCATACGCCACATTGTTTGTGGTGTGCTAAAAAGAACCTTTGGAGTTATTTTTGAGAAATGAAACTTTAAGTGTGGCCTTGGCATTGGTTCAATCGAATAAGGAATAGGTCCAAAGTACATCTGCCCAAGTTTGCTCAGATTGATATAATTTCGTCCAAAGACTTCATCCATAATGGATTCATTACCTTTAAAGCCAACATAGCCTAATTTACGAAGGGCCTTATCAAAGGCTTGATCTTTTTTAAATGACTCTGACCATATCTGAGTAGTTAAAGTCGTAGGAGAAACAGTCCATTCTGCAAAAGTTTGTCCATCCCATACTGTATCATCAGAAAATGAGTGAGATAGTCTTTCAAGTTCATCATGGGCCAGTTTTTTAAGATTTGTAATTGAAGCCTTGGCAGTAATTGGCCTCGCTTGCAAAAGATAAACCTTACCTGCTTTATCAATTGCCCATTCAATATCAAAGTCATCTTGATATTTATCTTCCACAAGATTAGCGAAAGCAACAATCTCTTTTACTTGATCTTGAGTGATATGTTCACTCTGTGAATCTTCTTCACTTAGAATAATTGGAGTACGTTTACCAGAAACGAGGTCCTCACCGACTCCATCAATATATTCAAGCATCCAAGTTTTATACTTACCTCTTGGATCTTTAGAAAAGTAGACACCTGAATATGAAGGGTCAATCATACGCTGAACAACAACATTCATAGGAACTTCTTTATCAGATCCTAAAAAATGTTTTCGATAAGCTTTTGAGGACTCTTTATGAATAGAATTGAAACAATTTTCAATTGCGTGCTCAAGATCTGTATCGTTATTCACATATAAGAAAGTTGAGTTTTGACCTGCAAAACTATTCTCTTTTGAATCTTCACCTGTTGCTGAACTTCTGACAGCAAGTGAGTATTCTCCATCGCGAGCAAAGCTAAAAATTTCAGCTAATTCTTCTTTAGTTGGTAGAGCGTCTAAGATAATCCCATTAGGAACAACAATCCCCATTTGGGCCATCATTGCTAGCATATAGGCCTTGCCGCCAACTTCTTTCTTCTCTTCAGGGAGATCCTTAAAATAATACAACATAAACGCCTTCCTCTTCTTGATAAATTTATATCGTTTACGAGACAGTCATTACATGACAATCGTCACCTTTTGTCACATAAAATGCCAAAAATCAGGAAATTAGCGTCTTAATTATATCTGTTGAATCCTTAGGCCAAAAAGACGGTTCAGTTACGATGGCATTCTCATTGGATCTCTCAAACTTAACTTCATCATTAACTAAGCTCGGTATTAAATGAATTAACAATTCTTTAACATTCGAGACATTCTTATTAATGACATTTGTGATCTCCTCAAGAGAACATGCCTCATCTTTCCAGCAATCATAGTCCGTCACAAGAGCAACTGTTGCGTACGCCATCCCTGCTTCCTTTGCAAGATAGCTTTCAGGAACATTCGTCATGCCGATAACACTTGCACCAAAGCTGCGAAAAAGCTCAGACTCTGCTCGTGATGAATATTGTGGCCCTTCAATACAAATATAGCTTCCACCAAAGTGAAATTTTGTTTCGATCTTATCTGCTAATGTTTTAATTCGCTCAACAAGCCCCATTTCAATTGGCCCAGCAACAGAAACATGCCCCACAATACCATTTTCAAAGAAAGACCTTTTACGTAGTCCTTTAGTCCAATCAATGAATTGATCAGGAAGAAAGAAGTCACCAGGAGCAACTTCTTCTTTTAAAGAACCTACTGCAGATATAGAAATAACATGTGTAACGCCAAGTGATTTTAGCGCGTAAATATTTGCACGATAATTAATATCAGAAGGACTAATATGATGTCCTTTCCCATGGCGTGTAATAAAGTAGAATTCACTCCCATTGATTCTCAAATGATCAACATGACTACTTGGCATGCCAAAAGGAGTTTCAATATTTAATGATTCGACTTGTTCCATAAGGTCAAGATCATAAACACCACTTCCACCAATTACACCTATTTTCATATTACCTACTTATAAAACACTGCTAAGAATTGATTGTACTCACGACCGTTCTTTGTACGTGAATTAATTGTTTCGATCTTTACATTTAGATTTGCTTTATCTGCCCATGAAACGATTTCATCATTAGAAAATCCGAAATGTTTGACACCCATCCCTTTAGGGTCTGGATGAAAGCTTCCATCTTCTGATTCAAGATCAACGATGGCCATCTGACCACCTTCATTTAACATGGCAGCAAGTTTTGCAGTCATTTTTGCTGGCGAATCGAGATGATGAAATGTCATTGAGCTAATAATTAGATCAAATTTTTTATCAAGCTCTTGATTTTCTAAATCAATATTAATCGAATTAATATGATCAAAGTCACTCGATTTTTTATCAAATACCTCTAACATTCCTGTCGAAGTATCAACACCTGTAATACTTTTTGCATCATCAATGAACTCAAGACCAAAGAGACCAGTTCCACAACCAAAGTCAAGAAGGTCAACTTTTTGAGTCAGTTTCAGACGTTCTCTAGTTTTCTCTGCAAGTGTTTGCATTAGGGCAATCTTATCTTCAGAGTCCCAAGTGTTGGCCGCATGATTAAAATGTGACATATTTTTTCTCCATAAATGACTAATTTCTAAACGTTATAATATCTAATCAAAAAACATGTTAAAAGTCATATTTTTTCATCCTGTTCACCTTAAGATAAAGCTAAGAAAAAAAACATAAATGGTCGATAATATGGACATGAGGATGAGGCTCTTACTGCTATTTACAGGTATTATTTCAATAAATACTTCAGTGCAAAGTAGCTCGTCCATAGAGTCTCACCAAGAATATGAAATAGCGGCCTGCCAAAGAATCACTTCAAATAATCATAACGATGAATACTATATTGGATGCGAAAATGGACGTATCAATTACTTTGATAATTTAACCTCACTGTCTAAGACTGCAAGTGCAATAGAAAGAAGTATTTATGAAGACAACATTCTAAGTGAACTTAAAGAATATACCATTAGTGAGCTAAAGAGAAACAAATCATACTTAGAGAAACTAAGAGAATGCTTACATAATTCTCGTCCGGAATGTCTTAAAATTAGAGAGACAATACTTAAGACAATTAGAACGGAAATTCCAAAACTAAGAGCAACCATGTCCATGATGGTTCCACCACCTAATTATCAAGGGATGATGCCAACACTTTATAATGCTTCAATAAAGCATAAGTTTCAAAATAAAGATTTGAAATCTCTTACTAAAGACGAGAAATTAAAAATTGAAGAAGAAGCAAACGCGATAAAATATCACTTTACACAAAGCTGGTTCAAAGAAAATGCTGATAAGAATAAGTGTATTGAACAAATATCTCCTACTTCATATCGCTTTATCCCCTCAAAGGGGCGATACACTTGTGAGTCCTTTCATCAAAATAAACTCACTAAAGCAGTGAAAAATAAAATGTCAAAGTACCGTGATCAGTTAAAAAGTGAATATCACGAAAAATTAGCAAAAAACCCAATACTCGCACATATCGATCTTAGAGGTAACGAAGACAACAAAGAGATACTTAATGAAGTTACAAAAGTAATTTCAAAGTTGAGTGAGCAAACGAAACAATCAATTGATAAGCTTACACAACAAGATAAAGAGGATGATGTAACGTTAATTCGAAATGATAATATCCTAAACTCATTTATAAAAAATCGTGGTGCGACGAAAGTTTTGTGCGATATTTCGCAAGACTTGAAGGATCAAGAAGACTTCAATGAGATAAAAACAGACCTTGCTCTTGCTGGTGCTGCCTTAATAGGCGGTGGAATTTGTGCCTTCACGGCCGGTGTTGGATGTATTATTGGAGTTGGTATTGCTTCCGAAACGATTGGGATAAGTATTGCGCAAAATCGTTATGAAGATGCGGCATTAGCATTCAATTCAGGTTTAACAACCGCCAGACAATATGAAGATCGAAAATTTGAAAGAGATTTCACCCTTCTACTTGCCCCTCTTTCAGTAACAGGAGAACTCGTAGGTAGCGGCGTAAAAGTTGCAACAAAAGCAATTCGCTACACTCCTTCAGGCACAGGTATCGATTATGACTTAAATGGAATAAGGAAAAGAGACCTCTATCGTCAGTCTGTATTTAATGACCCAAGTTATAAAATAACATCTAAGACAGACTTTATCACAAAGTATGAAAACTATGTCCTTACAGGAGTAGAGCTGAACGGACGTTGGATTAAAAATGCCAGCGCAACAAATGCATCTCTCTATTTAGATATTGAAAATTCAGCACTTAAAAGACTTAATGATACGATTGGAGATAAAAGTCTTGTCACAGCTCTAACAAATGCACATAAAACTATTGTTGCAACTAAAATAAATGAGCTTTTAAAGAAGTACCCAAATATTGATATTGAAGTATATTCGGACTTCAAGTCGATGCGTTTTGCATTTGCACCAAAAGAACTATCAAGTGATATTAAAGCACAACTAACTAAAGAATTAAATAGCGTCTACCAAGAAGCAAATAGTGAATTTGCCAACATGGTAAAGACAATGGAAGGAATACCAGCAAATGAAAATATAAGGGGTTGGTTTCAGGCCGGCATTGGAGAAACTGCAGACGAAGCAGGACAGGCAGCAAAGAGAAGTCGCTCAATAGATCGTTCAGGACAGATTGCAAATTTTCAAAAAGTAAAATTCACAATAGAGGAAGAAGTTAAGAATATCACTAAGTACAATACTAAACTCAATACAAACCATCCACTATCTAGAGTAGGACTTATTGAGAAGGTTGGGCAATCACAAAACTATATTCCAACACTTGAAGTATTTGAGGTTGCAAGAAAAATAACTGGTCCACTAAATGGCCATGGCGAAACACTGGCAAATGAACTCAATCGTCGCTTTGGAAGCAAGCTATCAATCCAAGATGGCCAAGATCTTATGAATTACATCAGAAATCTCGATTCTTTAACTCCTGGACTTTGGTTAAAGCAACGAGTAAACGCAAACCTTAACACAGCAAATTTTGGTGGCATGTCAGGTGATATCACAGGAATGGGTGCAAGAAATATACGTCAAGTTGCACTTGATATATTGAGAACTGAAAACCAATCCCCTAGGGATATCATTAAAGCAACGAGAGCAGGTGAACAACAGGTTACAGCTACATTTGATCAGATTAAAACTAAATTTAACCAAATCGTAAAAGATGTCTTAGATGAAAGACAAATTGAATATTTTGACGCTTGCAGTGGTGACGATTGTGTCATGATACCTTCAAAACAACTAACAGCTAAGGATGAGATTGCACTTGTTAGTCGGTTTTCTGCCCAAGAAAATCCATCGCAATATCGACTAAGCTTTATTCCATCAGGTGTAAAACAAAGTGAACGTACAAATTTGGCCGTCCACGGTGAATTAGTTGAAAAGCATCTTAGAAAGATTTTAACAGGTATTGGAGATGGAAAAATTCCTCACTCAAAGCTTAAGAACCTTACGATAGCTACTAAAATGCCATCTCAAATCAATAAGGGAAAAATAGATCTTATTATAGGTGTAAAAGAGCGACTTGAATTTACAAGACAAGAACAACTCCTCATCCAAAAAGCATTGAACGACTCTGTTGAGAAGGTAAATAAAGACCTAGATAGAGAAACACAGAAGAATACGAGTAACTATAGTGCAGGTGCCTTGGCCTGGATATAATTACTTTAGGAGGTCTCTCTTTAAATCTGAATCCACAGGATATTCACCAATCCATGGAGCGTGGGCCAATGAATAAAGTTTCTTATCATCTTTTTTCTCTAGAATAACTTTTTCATTTTTTTTAATAATTACATCGTCACCATTAATCTTATAGATAGATATAATATCCCCTTCTGTTACATCGACACTACTTTCGACAAGATCCTTAAGTTGCTTATCAACATCTTTGTAGTTCTTTAAAGATTCTCTCCACCCCTTTTGAGATAAAGACTTATCAATGTCTCGCAAATACTTAATCTTTATTAGCTCTACCTTTTTATCAACACTTGTTAAATAAGACACCTCATAGACATCCCAAACAAAATAGGAAAGTACGCCTTTCCCAACTAAGCGTAAATCATTACTGACAGCACTTGCATACAAGGAAAGAGCTCCAAGCAATAAAAGTTTACTAATTAATCTATTCATAGCTCACCACCTTTGCCTTTTTCAAAAACTTAAGAGCAATAAAAGTGAAATCAAACTCAAATTTCTTATCTGCAAAATTCAAGCTATGCTCGTTTGCATGATGATTATTTTGATACAGCTCCCCCATCATAAGAAAATCAATTATAAGTGTATTCTTTGAATGATCATCGAGATCATGATTACGATACCCATATTTATGACCACACCAGTTCACAATAGCACCATGAATAGGACCTAAAAAGCTATGGATAGGAACAAGTAATAGATACCAATATGAATCAGTGAATAATAAATACATGAGCGCATATAACACGACAAAGAGCAACCTGACGAATACGGAATCGGCAATAGCAACAACACTAGGATACCTCTCTTCTTGTGTCTCTGCGCTCATGTACTCTCTATAAGTTTGTAACATCATAGAGATAATATTTTTACTAACAACAGGAGAATGCGGGTCTCCAACTACATCTGAATGCTTGTGATGATTTAAATGCAATGTACGGTAATGCTGTGGACGAAGAAAGCTTGGACCTTGCGAGAGAATCGTCAAGATTAAGAAAAACTTATCCCATGCAGGAGTTAGCTTACAAAGGCCATGCGAAATATAGCGATGTAAATAGAAAGACTGACAAAACAGCGATAAGTACCAATGTATAACTAAAAAGCTTATTGCAAAAACCATTACTTTCTCCGTCGAATTCGACTACTTCTTTTCAAATAGGAAGTGTCCTACAAACCACTCTTCACCATTGTCATAACCAAAAAGCTCCGCGCATGAAGCAAAGAAAATTTTCCAACGATGAAACCAAATATTTGCCTGATCTTCACCGTATGTATTGGCCATGACTTTCATAATTTCACTGCGCTTTTTTTCCATATTCAGAAACCACTGCTCAGAAGTTTCTTGATAATTAGCGCCATTAACTTTCCATTTTTCAACTAATTTAAAGCTATCCTGAACCTTTTCAAAAAGATCAAAACTTGGCATAACACCACCAGTAAAGAAGTAGCGGCCCATCCAATTGTCTTCACCTTGTGTTTCAAAGAAATAAGAAGCATCTTTATGACAGAAGATATGGATAAATAATCTTCCGTCATCTTTTAGCCAAGACGCGACTTTCTTAAATAACGAATTATAATTTCTCATATGTTCGAACATTTCAATTGAGACAATTCGATCAAACTTATTTTCGATATTAAAATCATTTATGTCGCAAGTTTTAATCTCTAAATTATTTAATGAACGCTCTTTAATACGCTCTTCAATAAACTCTCTTTGTCCATTTGAATTTGAGATAGCTGTAATTTTTGAGTTTGGGAATTTTCTTGCAAGAAAAAGACTCAGAGAACCCCACCCACAACCAAGCTCCAGAATGTCCATTCCATCGACAATTTGCGCTCTTTCACAATACTTTTCAAGCATCGCACTCTCTGCCTCATCAAGTGATGTTATTCCATTATCAAATAATGCACTTGAGTACTTAAGATTAGCACCTAGAACTAATTTAAAAAATTCAGGAGGTAGCTCATAATGTTGTTCATTTGCTTTATCAACGTCCTCGGCAATTAGTGATTTATTAAAGTCATTTATAATTCCAGACTTGTGAAATTCTAAATTTTTATTAATCTCATCCTTTCTTTGCTTAATGAGCTTTCTAATCCCCATTCTAATTAATGGATCAGGTATATAACCTCTTTCTGCGGCATTCATTAATATAGACATCTTATCCTCCTAAGATCTGTATAGTGGTTTTCCAAATACTAAGTGAGAAACACCAATGGCCCTTTCACTAAATCCGCCAATGCAATATGAAAAATAAAAGTTCCAAAGTCTTTTAAATTGTTCATCCTCACCGAGCTTTGGAATTTTATAAGTTTCGTGATTAAAACGATTTTGCCATTCTTCAAGTGTTCGTACATAATCCTGAGCAAAGTCAATTTGAGAGTATAAACGTAAATCAGTTACTTTCTTTGCAGAACCTAAGACCGCATGAATTGAAGGTATAAAGCTTCCAGGAAAAATAAATTTCTTAATAAAATCTAATTCTTTCACTGCACGATCATATTCTTGGTCATTAATCGTAATAATTTGTAAAAGGGCAAGACCATCTTCCTTTAATACATCTGATATTTTTTGAATATAAGTGTTCAAGAACTTCTCACCAACTGCTTCAATCATCTCAATAGAAACAACTCGATCATACTTACCTTCTAAGAGACGATAATCCTTTTTTAATAGTGTAATTCGATCCTCAAGACCTGCTGCTTTAATCCTTCTTTCTGCTTCAATATATTGATTTTCCGAAATCGTTGTTGTTGTTACATGGCAGTCATATGCTTGGGCCAGATGAATGGCAAGTGCACCCCAACCCGTACCAATTTCAAGAATATGATCACCTGCTCTAATATTGAGTCTTTCACCGATAGTTTTAAGCTTATACTGCTGGGCCTCTTCTAGCGTTGAATTTTCATTTGCAAAAATTGCACTTGAATACATCATCGAGTCATCGAGAAAGTGCTTAAATAATTCGTCAGGTAAATCATAATGGGCCTCAATATTCTTTTTTGAACCATCAATTGTATTTCTGTTTTGCCAATACTCAATAAAACGAGCAGGCTTTAAAAGGTTTACAAACCCTGCATCCATTTCACTTAAAAGTGTCTTATTAATAGCAAAAGCTCTCATGACATTACTTAAATTCGGTGTATCCCACTTCTTTAAGATATAGGATTCTGCTGCTCCAATTGAGCCTTTGATAAAAATATCTGTGAAGAAAGTTTGGTCATGAATGATCATTTCAGCACTAATTCGTTGCTCTCCTCGACCTAGGATATGTTTTTCATCGCCAACATATATCGTTAGACGAACATTTTCTAGTAAGGCCAATTTCTTTATAATCCCATCTCGAAGAGTTCTAAGAAGAATACCTGGCCTTTGATCCTTATTGAGCAATTGTGATTTCTCTATTGTTTTTATATCTGGTTTCATAACTACTCCTTTATATTCGCTTGTGAAAATAGACTTCTTCGACTATCTGGATTTGGGTGATCATAAAAAGGAATTCCTTTTACCCACAACTTGAATGCTTGAAAATATATTCCTAAAACTACCTTCACTGTCATAAATGGAAATTTTAGTAACATTCTATTGAGAGATTTTTTTGATGCCTGTACTTTCTTAAGATTCATGCTTGCGAAGAAAACACTTTCATCCTTATCAAATGTATCCATTTTGATTTTCAAAACTTCACTAGGAAGAGAAAAACTCCACTGATATGCAAGAGACATTGGAAAAAATGGTGAGACATGAAATTCTTTCTTGAAAGCAGCTTCAATGTCATTTACGGAAAGACTTTTTCTTGCATCCACAACATAGCAAAACCTTTCACCCCATGGAGTATTTTCAATCTCGGCCATGATCGCTTCAATCTCATTGTTCTTATTAAAGCAGTAGTAGAATGTTACAGGATTAAAGCAATGGCCAAAGTACCTTAGGCTAGTCAACATTCTAACTGGGCCATCAGTGTTGCGCCCTAGATGTTTTGCAACAGTATTTAATACTTCGTCCTTAAGGTCCTTACTTGTATCACCGTGATAGTCACTTCTTTTAAAATAGCAAAGGTTACGTTTAAGATATGACCAAAAGCGTGACATAGAAAAAAAGTTTTCAATCTCATCTAGATCTAAATAAACGAGAAAAAGATTATATTTAAAGTAATGTTTCTTTGGTAAGGAGCGAGAATGCACGACACTGCCTTGATAAAGACATGAGTTCATAACTCCTCCAATTTCTCGATAACTCTTAATGCACTAAAGACACCATCTTCATGGAATCCATTTCTCCAATAGGCACCACAATAATATGTGCGATTATGCCCACTAATCTCGTGCCATTTGGCCTGCGCCCTCATCCCGTCGAGAGTAAATAAGGGGTGCATATAATTTAGTTCTTTTAGAATTGCTTCATTCTTAATTGGTCGATATGGATTTAAGGTAACATTGAAATTCTTATGAAAATTTATTCCTTGTAGAATATTCATATTGTAAGTCACAGTGGAGCCAACAGACTTTTCAACAGGTAATTGATAGTTCCATGCCGCTACTGCAAGAGATCTCTTAGGTAGAAAACTGTCGTCAGTATGCAAGAATGTTGGATTCGCAACATAAGGAATTGCAGAAAGTAACTCAGCTTCTTTCTCTGAAGGATCAGCTAATAACTTTAATGCTGTATCAGAATGTGTTGCAATGATAACTTGATCGAAGCTTTCACGTCCTATATTGGTTTCAATAATTACTTGACCTTGCTCACGAGTAATACTTTTCACTGGAGTGTTTAGCCTTACTGAATCCTTAAAATGGGCCAGCATTTTCTTTATATAAGAATTTGAGCCACCATCAATGACATACCATTGAGGTCTATCATCAACTTCTAAAAAACCATGGTTTTCAAAGAAACGTAAAACAAATTTTGCAGGAAAGCGCCAAACATCAATAGGGTCAGTCGACCACACGGCGGCCATCATTGGTACGATATAATATTCAATGACACTCTTCTTTACACCTCTTGTTTCAAAGAAATGAGAAAGGGAAATATCGCCAGAATCATTAGACAAGAATTCCTTGGCCTTCTTATTAAAGTCAATAATTCCATTAATCATCGAATAAAACCAAGGTCTGAAGAGATTTCTTCTTTGAGCAAATAAAGTATTTAGTGTCGTTCCATTATATTCCAGCCCAGTCCTGTCGCAATGAACACTAAAGCTCATGGTTGTAGGCTTATAAGCGACATCAAGCTCTTCCATTAGGCGCAAGAAATTAGGATAAGTCTTCTTATTAAAAACAATAAAGCCGGTATCTATTCTAAACTCTTCTCCTTCATAATCAATTTCATGTGTATGAGTGTGACCACCAAGATAATCATTGGCCTCAAATAGCGTAATATCGTGCTTTTTCGAAAGTTTATAGGCACATGTAAGCCCAGAGATACCAGAGCCAATAATTGCAATTCTCATTACTGCCCCTTTAGCCTATTTTTGATGTACTTTATAAGTGAACCTAGTACTGGTATATGCTGATAGATAAATTCACCCATATCAAAATAGTCTCGATGATAACTAACTAGTCCATCATCATTAAATTTAATAACAGAGTTTCCATGTAAGATAACTGGTTTACCAGAATTCAAATTAGGAGTAGTTAGAATCATCTTCCAAACTGCAACATGATGATTACCATTTGAAATAATTTCAGAAAATTCGAAACGAATGTCTTCAACTCCCTGATAAATTCCCTGATAGTAGGCCTTTACCTCTTTAAGCCCTCTATGTTCTCCTATTGGGTCAATGAAGAGAGTTTTTTGGTCATAAAAGCCATCAAGAATATCAATATTATCTGCTCTTAGCTCATTAAATACCTTTTCAATTCTCTGTGCTTGTTGATTTTGAGTATTTAGATATTGTGCTCTTAATTCCTTCACTGTAACTCCTCCAATTAAACAAACGATTAAGGCTACTTTTACGACTTTCTTTGGAAACCATATTAAGAAGCGATTTGTTCTTAATTGATAATCTCGATAACGTTCACCTTTAGTCTTTAATGACGACTCCTCCGCTGGAGGAACCCCTGTTACACAAGTAATTAGGTAGAGCATGATAATATATGGGACGAAGCCGACAAGAGAGATGGGGCGGCTCAGATCTAGTCCATAAATCCCATACGATAACCAGATTAATGTTTCAAAGAAGTAATTCGGATGACGAGAGTACTTCCATAATCCGATATCACAAACTTTACCTTTATTATCCTTATTGGATACAAAACGTTTAAGTTGGCCATCTGCTATTAGCTCTCCAATAAGAGCGCCAGCAAAAAGAAGTATTGCCACAAGATTAAAAATTGTAATCTCCCCTGGCCCTAAAAGAAACAGAGGAGCCGATAAGATCACTGTTAAAATGCCCTCTGCGACAAAGAGTCCATAGAGATAGACACCATACATGACCTTCCACTTTTTCTTTAAATTTGAATAGCGACTATCTTCCCCCGTTTTTCTAATTCTTTGAAATAAATGTGAACTTAAGCGAAGAGACCAAAATGTATAAAGTAGACATAGTATTAGAGCATTGGCCGATTCTGCTAATTGCGGTCGAGAAAATAATAGTGTGCCAACAACGATCAGAAAACTTGAGCTCCAGTAAAAGTCTAAATATGAGAATATTTTAATATTCAAAGAAATGAACCACCCTATCGTGAAATATAGAAGCACTAAAAATAGAATAAGCATGATTAGTTCAAACACGGTCGATCCTTTATTTGTCTTATGCTTATAGGTACGGCGGATCAAAGAGAATGGATCACTTCCTGAAAAAAAAAGTCATTTCTGCCACTATTATTAGCTACTTATAATTATTTTTTTTTTGCTGTGATCCAAATATGAGAGTTTGACGTATCAAGTAATATGAAGGCATTTAGTGCAGCAAATGACTTACTAAGTAACACGTGCATAAATTATGCTACAATAATTCCTATTATTGGGAGAGCAGAAAAAGTGCAGTTAAGTCTTATCGATATAGAGCATTTGCTTATGCAAATTGCGAATGAGAAATCAAAGGAAGCTTTTAAAAAGCTTTTTGATTTCTATTATCCAAAAATAATTGGATATGGAATTAAGGGAGGACTTTCTAAGGAGCAAGCTGCCGACATGGCCCAAGAGGTCATGCTTAAAATATGGAAGAATGCCCAACTTTACAATAATGAAAAAGGAAATATTAATACTTGGGTTTATGCGATTGTGAGAAATCAAAAGTACGATATGCTCAGAAAACAAAGTCGTGACCCCTTAAGTATTATTGGTGCTGATGATATTTTTGATGATGAACATCTTCTGCAGCAAGAAGATGAAGACTACAATAGTGAAGATATCTATCACCTAGCATATACAAAAGAAATGATAACTAAACTTTCAAGTGAACAACAGGAAGTCCTTAATGGAGTTTACCAACAAGGATTAACGCAAAAAGAATATGCCGATCAAGAGAAGCTCCCTCTAGGAACCGTTAAGTCCCGTATTCGCTTGGCCATTAAAAACTTAAAGATTATTTTGGAGGAAAAGTGAGAAAACTTTATCATCCAGGCATTGATTTAATAAAAAAATATGAATCTGGTGAACTAGATGCCGGACTAGGTCTTCTAGTAAAGACTCATTTAAATGGATGTGAAGCATGTCGTATGCAAGCAGCCTCTGAGCTTGAAAAACAAGCAGATGAATTCTTTCACTCAAGTTCACATGTCAAATTAACTCAAGAAGATAGTGATGACATTTTCAATAATTTATTTAACAGTATTGAAGCCTCTGAACCGAAGCTTAAGAAACCTGCACCAGGGCCTTCGAAGATAAGCTTTCACAATAAGGTCTTCACATTACCAGACACTCTCTCTTTTATTTCCGATAAGGAAATTCACTGGAAAGAGTTCGGACAAAATAGCGCCGTTGCACAAGTTACTTCAGGCAAGGCCGGTGGTCTATTCTTTATCTACCTTGGGCCAGGGGAAACAATTCCTAAACACGGTCACCATGGCAGAGAGTATAGCTATGTTCTTGACGGTTACTATAGCAGTGATGGCCACAAGCTTGATACTGGAGATTTCTCTACATTTGAAGAATCTGATACTCATGAACCATCGACAACAAGTGAAGATGGCTGCTTGGTAATATCTTGGGTTGAAAATCGTTTGAACTTTCTCCACGGAGTTTTTGCGCCGCTAAATCGACTTCTCTGGTGGTACTTAAAGCGTTCATAGTTGAACTAAACTAAAAATCACTAAACAGTTTTTATTTCAATATTGTTTTAGATAAAGTAGAATACTCTTATGACGAGTATGGAAGATAGACTAAATTCACAATATAAGCATGAGCAAGTTCGCACGGCCAATACCCATAACTGTATACTACAGGCTACAGACCTATTTTTGCAGCATAACCCAGCATGTAAGTTAACGACAAATAAGATTGCACGCATGGCCGGAGTTAGTATTGGAAGTGTCTACAATCACTTTAAAAATAAAGATGAAATCATTGTTGAGCTAATCAACAATCAGCTCGATCAAGACCTTCTTACCTATGGAAATTTCTTTAATGACGACTCAATAAGAGAGAATATTGAAGCAGAGTTTCATAAATTTTTAAAGCTTGTTTTAGATAATTATCGACGAAATCTTGAGCTAAGGAAACTTATCCTATTCTATAAAAGACATCCTAAAGTTGAGAAAAAATTCATATATGTAACTCGTGAAACTCAAACCCTTATTGAGAATCACTTTTATAAAAGCTCTGAGATTAAATCAGAAGTCCCCATCGATATCATCATTAGCTCTTTGAGAGGAGTGATAAGAAGCTATCTTGAGTTTAGCCCAGATAAGTTTCATAATTTTGAACTTGATAGAGAACTAGATATTCTTATCACATCATATATTAGAAATTCACTCCTTATTGAAAGACGCTACTAAACAGATGTTTCAATTCTTCTAATAATTGCTTCATGGTTTAAAATCACAACACCTGATCCGTTAGTATCACGGATAATTTCAGAAACATCCTGATCAAGTTGACCTGAGATTTTAGATAATATACTTGGCATCTTCATTTTGTTAAGCATATCGATTTTTACAATACTATCAATTTCATCTACTAAAAGAGCGTAATTCTCACCTCTCTCATCGGCCTCTAAAATAATAACCTTTTTAGACTTACTAACCTGCTCTTCACGATCTTCCTTAATTCCATACATACGACGAGCATCAATAATAGTAATTAGTTGATCACGTAAGTTATAGACTCCAATAACATGTGAAGGAGCACCTGGAGTTGTGAGAATATCTTGTGGTTTTTCAATAATTTCACGCACCTCACTTACGGCAAGTCCGAAATGATAACCAAAATCAAATGTAACAAATGATTCTAACTTCATTTCAACCTTCTTCATTTCTTCTTCCTCATGTGAGGCCTTATAAATCTCAGAATGGCTTTTTGTAATCTCTTTAATTTCACTGTTATTTAAAATTTCCATATGATCGATTAAGAAAGTCATTCCATTTTCACTAGTCTCAATTCCCCCAAGAAACATATTGGAGCGCTTTGACGAAAAAACAGGAACAGGCATGACTCCCTCATCATCATAGAAAGTAATCGCATCAAGAGAATCAACGACAAGACCAAAGTATTCACTATCGATTTTGATTATTAGGATTTTTTGATCAATTCCTTCTTTATCTGTCGACTCTAGACCTAGAATGCGAGAAAAACTTAACACAGGAATCGTCGTTCCTCTCAAATTTACTAATCCTAAACAGAGCTTCGATGCAAATGCCGAATGTTCAATATCTTGCATATTGATAATTTCATTAATAGAAGTAATTTCTATTGCCAAAGGAACTTCATTAACTCGAAATGAAATACATTTTTTATGTTGGCTTTGAACCTTAAGTCGTCGATCTACTTCTTGTCTGAATGAATCGTAGCTCCCAAGTCTGGCCAAATTTCTAATCTTAATAATCTGAGATGGTTCAAGAATTTGATAAATACGCTTTCCCATATCTCTTTTAATTGCACCTTTAACAACTTGAGTAATATCACTACTATCAGTAATTTCAAACATACTGATTTCTGACTTCTCAGCTCTTAAGATCTCTCCTGTCGAATCGAAAGAAACTCCAACACTAATGCCGTGGACATTAACAATTGCTACTTTAGAAGCTGTTAAGTCTTGCTGATTATCACCTGAAAGATTTAATAACTTGGATAAGCTTAAAATCGGGATAATCATCCCTCTTAAGTTAAATATCCCCTCTAGATAGTCTGGAGCAAGAGGCATTGGAAATAGAGACTCTGGATAATTGACAACTTCTTGAACTGCGGTAATATCAAGAACAAACTCATTACCCATTAAAGTAAATGAAGCAAATATATTTGATTCATATTTTTCAATTGTATCTAAAACTTCAACTTCTTTTAATTCATTCATATCTTCTTTTCCAACTTCTCGTTAATACGAATCATTTTTATTTCTAAGCTATCACAATCAATTATAATTTTACTGGCTAGCTCTTCCCCATCCATAATTTTTCGAATTGGAAGGTTTCTTTCTTTTAATACTTCGAGGGCCTTGGCCTTATTCAACTTTCCAATATGATCGACATTTCTTTGTTTAAGTTGGGCCATCATATTTCCACCACCCGCAAGATAGATATCAAAATCTGTTTCAGCTCTTTCATTTAGATGTAATCTATCTAAAAGGTATGGAATTGCATCTACAACGTACTTTCCAGGCTGGTGTTCAGGAGATGATTCTTCTCCTTGTGGCAAGAAACAATGAGCTAGACCACATGTTCTTTTAACCTTATCGATGATAGCGATCCCTAAACATGAACCCAAAGTAGCCTGTAAGATAGCTCCAGCTTTACCGAATTTTATTTCGCCGATACGTACATGAATATACTCTCGCTCATTTCTTCTCATACCCTACTTCTTTTTATAAGTTTGAGGATGCACATACTCAAATTCACTAGAAAGTCCGTTCAAGCTTTCTGATTCTCCAAGAATTAGAATTGCTCCAGGCTTCATTGCTCTTGAAATATTATTAATTACTTGTTTTTGATCTTCTTGCTTAAAATAAATCAAAACATTTCTTAAAAAGACAATATCAAATTGAGCAATATTACCTTTAGGAATTGAAAATAAATTGTGACTTGAGAAAGACGTATTCTTCTTCAACTCGGGAACAACTTCTGCAAACTCATCATCTTCATTGAAGTAAGTTTGAAAGAGTTTTGTATGTCGTTCCTTAAAATTATTAATATTTCGACCACTATATCTTGCATCTTGGGCATATTTTAAAACTTTTGTCGAAATATCTGTCCCAACGATTTCATATTGAAAGCTAGACTTAATCTTTTTATGCTCTTCACAAGACATCGCAATAGAATAAGCTTCTTCACCCGTAGAAGCTGCTGCTGACCAAATTTTTACTGGTAAAGAATTTTTCCAATTAATCAAAAATTCTTCTTGAAAGTATTTCCATACTTTCTCAGTTCTAAAAAATGTTGTCTCATTAGTCGTTATAATATTGATGAATTCTTGCTTTTCATTAATATCAGTTTGTAGATAAGCAATATAATCATCATAACTTTCTAACTCCAGTGCCTTAAGCCTCTGTCTAATTCGACCTTGCAGCATACTTTTTTTTGATGGAGAAATAGTAATTCCTGTATGGAAGTGAACGAGGTCAATAATCTTTTCCATTTGATTACTATTTAGCTCCATTAAGTAAATCATTCGCAAAACCTTTCTCTTAATCTTGGATTAAGTCACTAAGTCTTTTTGCACCATCAGCTAGACTGCGAGTGGCCATGGCAATTGACTCAGATGCCGCAGCTGAGTTTTCTGTTTCAGATGCAACTTGTTGTACGGCCTCACTTACCTCTTTTGCTGCAAGAAGTTGTTCTTGCGTGGCACTAGAAATTTCAGCAATTGAGTGATTCGTATTATTAACCCCGTCGACAATTTTTGAAAATGCCTCACCGGCCTTCTTAGAGATTTGACTCCCCTCAGAAATTTTCTTAACAGAATCATTAATAAGCTTTGAGATTTCTTTCGTTGCTTGTGAAGAGCGCTCTGCTAACTTTCTAACCTCATCTGCAACAACAGAGAAGCCAGCACCATGCTCTCCAGCTCTTGCCGCTTCAATAGCAGCATTGAATGCTAAAAGATTTGTTTGACTTGCGATTTCACGAATAACTTCTACAATCTCACTAATCTCTTCCGATGATCTTGTTATAATTTCCATTGCTTCAACAGCTTCATGTATTGACTTCGCTCCCTCTTGTGCTTCTGTAGAAGTAAGCTCGGCAATTTCATTAGCAGATTTAGCGTTTTGAGCGATCGAATTAATCGATGCAGTTAACTCTTCAACTGAAGCGTTCATCTCCTCAGTTGTTGCACCAAGAGATACAGCACCTTCAGCAACATTCGATGATTTTGTCGAAATATCCTCTGTGCTATCTTTCATTTCCTTGGCCAGTTCATTGATGGCCTTTTTAATTCTTTCATCTTCTGTAATAACATCCCAAGTAACCATTGCTCCCTGGTAAGTATTATTCATATCCATTACTGGACTTACTAATAAGTTTAATATTTCATCTCCAACATGAATTTTTGTTTCATGAGGAAGATTAGATGGATCAGATAACATTTTTCTTTGGTGTGCAGGATTCTTATGAAAAACATCGATACTACTTCCAACAATCTCAGAAACCTTAATTGGCAATAGTCCTTCAATTGAAGTAAGTGTTTGTCTCGATTTTGGATTAATATATGTGATATTAAAGTCTCGATCTGAAAGCATTACGTTGATTGGCATATTATCAAGCATTGAGCTGTATTGAGCATTGCGATTATCAGCAACTAACTTATCTGTAATGATATCCCATGTAACCATCGCACCTATGTAGTCATTACCATCCATAACAGCAACAACATTTAGTTCAAGTGATTCATCACCAATTCTAATTTGAGTCTTAATTGGTAAATTTTTAGGATTTGCTAAAAGCTTTTGTTGATGAATAGGATTCTCATGGAAGACATCGATTTTTGAACCAATAATTTCTGCAACAGGAATAGGCAGAAGAGATTCAATGGCCCTTAAACTCTCAAAACTTTTTGGATTAATGTATTTGATTACTAAATCAGTTCCGCAATACATAACATTAAACGGTAGCTTATCTAGCATATCGTAAATAGCTCCACTTCCTTCAAATACATTTCGACAATCAAGTTCTTGGTTTATTTTTGCCATGGTCATATAAGTCTCCTACATCCTCATAGAGAAAGTTATTTCTATTAAAGAAATTATATGACTCCATATATTTTAAACTACTCAGTTTTATCGAAATGTAAGTTGTTTATGTGACATGTGTAAAAACAATAAGTTAAGTATCTAAACTATAGAATTGCATAAGAAAATTATACCTGAGCAATTCACTTACTCATTTTCACATTTAATGGGAATTAAGAACGACGACTAATAATTTTTAAACTTCAAAATCAAAGTAGTCTGAAAGCTCACCATCACCTTCTTGAAGGTCGTCGATTTCTTCATGCGATTCTTCACCAAGGAAGCCAATATTGTAGAGAGCATCTCCGGCCATAACAACAGATGACTTGCTTATACCCAAAATAACTCCATCGTGCTCCATTGTGATTCGACTAATAAGCTCACCTGTAAGTTGGCGCAACTCCCCAACGATCTCGCCTTCTTTTACAATTTTTCCATGATGGGCCTTATTAATTAATAGTCCACCTTTGACCGCTCTCATCCACTTCGTTTTTCTGATAATGAATTTTTCTTCTTTAAAACTCATTTTAGTTCTAATCATGCCATAGTGACTAAGAATACTCTTAACGAGATTGACACCATACTTTGCAATTGTTTCATCAATGCGTAAGCCTTCTCCACCTTCAAAGACAATACAAGGCCTACCTAAATCATTAATGGCCTCTCTTAGAGAACCATCCCTAAGCGTGCTATTAACGACCAATGGAATACTAATATTGTTAACAAGCTCTAGCATTCCCTTTGTTTCTAAATCACAACGGATTTGTGGAATATTGAAACGGCCAGGACCTCCAGAATGGAGATCGACAAAGACATCACCATACTTCGTTATTTGCTTAAAGATAAAATTTGCAAAGCGAGCACCAAAGCTCCCCTTTGCTTTACCAGGAAAACAACGATTAAGATCCTTACGATCAGGAAGGTATCGTTGCTTATTCAAAAAGCCGTAAATATTTACAGCTGGAATGATTATTAAAGTCCCTTTTAAAAGTTTCAATTTACCTTTCATTAAAAGTTGGGCTGCTCTTAATCCATTGATTTCATCACCGTGCATACATGCAGTGACTACAACACAGGGAGAGATCTCCTTTGTTGCACGATAGATATAAATAGGAGCTTTTACTTTTTGAAGCCCGTAAAAAGAAGGGAAATTGACAAACTCAACGATTGGTCTGCCAATTTCAACTTCTTCAACTTTTAATTTAAATAATTGATCCGTCAATTAGTTATCCTTTATGACTTTTGTATAATTCTTCTCTACGTAATCGATGATTTGAACGGCAATATTCTTATTCGTACAACCTTCAATTCCCTCAAGCCCCGGAGAAGAATTAACCTCTAATATTTTAGGACCTGTACCAGAACGAATTATATCAACCCCGGCCATATTAAGCTTCATTGCCTTTGCGGCAGCAATAGCAACTTTTCTTTCTTCCGGTGTAATCTTCACAGGTGATCCAATTCCACCTCTATGAATATTTGAGCGGAACTCACCTTCTTTCGCTTGTCTCATCATTGTGCCAATAACCTTGCCTCCAACAACAAAACAACGAATATCTGCGCCATTTGCATCTTTAATAAATTCTTGAACAAGAAAATTTGCCTTTAAAATTCTAAAAGCATCAATCAAACTCTCTGCAGCTTTCTTCGTTTCGGCCAAAATAACACCTTTACCTTGAGAGCCTTCAATAAGTTTAACAACCATTGGCGCTCCACCAACAAGCTTGATTAAGCTCTCAGTTTGTTGAGTATTATTTGCCATTCCTGTCTTTGGAAGGGGTAGATGCTTTTGAGATAGGATTTGGAGTGAGCGTAATTTATCTCTTGAGCGTCCAATTGCATTGGACGAGTTCAAGCAGTACACTCCCATCATCTCAAACTGACGAACAATCGCCATACCATAGGCACTTACGCTGGCCCCAATTCTTGGAATAACAATATCAACCTTGTCTAATTTTCTCTTGCGGTAGTAAACCATTGGAGAACCAGTTGCCACATCCATATAACATTTGTCTGGACGAGCGACTTCGACATGGTGACCTCTAAGTTTGGCTTCTTCTACTAGTCTCTTTGTAGAGTAAAGATTCTTATTAGAAGATAAAATCAAAATATTCATTTATGCTCCATAAAAATAGCAAACTAATCTTGCACCTATATAATATAGTCCAGAATCACTGAACAGTGAGGATAAAAGTCAACATAATTCATAAATTTTTAATTAAATTTTAATAACTTTTTTATTGATGGGGATAAGTCATATTTACAATAAACATTCTAAGTATTACTCTTATGCCATGACAGAAGAAAATCAAACATGCCCAAAATGTAGCTCACCTTACGCCTATAGCGATGGCCAATTATGGATTTGCCCAGAATGCTTCAATGAATGGAGCCTGGATGCTAGCTCTGAAGAAGATAGTACTCCTCAATTTGTTGATGTTAACGGTGCACAATTACAAAATGGTGACTCAGTAACAGTTGTTAAAGACCTAAAGGCCGGAAAAGGTACGATTAAGTCAGGAACAAAAGTAAAAAATATCCGCCTACTAGAAGAGCCAGTAAATGGACACGACATTTCTTGTAAAGTCGATGGCCATGGTTCGATGTATCTTAAGTGCTCAGTTGTAAAAAAAGCTTAATATAAGACTATCTTTTTACAACTTGCCAAAGAGAATCGATAAATAACTCTTCTTTATCAATAAAGTGTTCTTTTAATTTGAAGCCCGTGTGCTGACACGTTCTTTCTATATCTTCTTTCGAGTACTTAAATGAGTATTCGAGATGTAGTGGCTCATAGGCTTCGAATTCAAAGAGGTGCTCTAACTCTTCGATATAAACTTCCTGCTTCTCTTTTGGAAGTAAGTAACTCTCCATTGCTCCTAACTTCGGATTAAAAACTCCGACATGCTGAAATTTCTCTTTATTGAAATTTCCACCTAGCTCACGATTAATTCTATCTAATAGATTTAAATTAAAGTCACGAGTATATCCACTTGAGTCATTATAAGCAGCATGTAGCTTTTCAACATCTTTCTTTAGATCAAAACCAATTAATAAATAGTCATCATTATCGAGGTGCTTCCAAAGTTGTCTAAGAAAGCTTTCACTCTGGGCCCTATCAAAGTTTCCGATATTAGAGCCGAGAAATAAGACAAGCTTACGTCGCTTTGACTTCTGCTTCAAAAATTTTAACCCCTCTAAATAATCTGCAACAATACCATGTACAGATAAATTAGACTTATGAGTTATATGGGCCTGCATTTGCTTTAAGGCTTGTACTGAGATGTCGATTGGAAAATAATTAACTTTCCTATCTTCTTTTAAAAAGGCATCGATAACTAACTCACTCTTGTGGCCGTCACCTGCTCCTAATTCAATAATGTCGATTTCTTCATGACTTATTAAACTAGCTAGTTTAGAACCTGATTGAAGTAAAATTTCAAATTCTGTTCTAGTTAAATAATAATCACCATGTTGAGTAATCTTTTGAAAAAGGTCACTTCCTCGATCATCATAGAAGTATTTAGTTGATAGCTTTTTTTCAGTCTTAGATAAGCCTGTTAAAACATCAATGGCAAACTCTTCTAAGAATTCTGATACTTGGTTCTCACTTACTTCTCTCAGTATAGACACTTCCATTATATATCCTTTGCAATCCTAATTCCCGCAAACATCCATCTCTGATGAGCGCGATAGAAATTACGATAAGTTTTACGATAATGCTCTTCAGGGGTTGCAAAACATCCTCCACGAAGAACAAATTGATTACACATAAATTTACTATTGTACTCACCTAGCTCCCCTTTATAGGACTCATAGGCTGGATACGGTGAGTAATGAGATGAGCTCCAACACCAAAGAGGTAATTTCTTATCCCCAAGGGCCAACTCTAACTCAAATTCAGTTGGTAGACGATGACCCGCCCATTTTGCAAATGCCTGAGCTTCATACAAACTAATATGAGAAACAGGTGCATACATATCTAATGGCACTAAGCCGTGTAAGGAAAACTCATACCACTGTCCATCAATAAGTCGCCAATAAAGAGGCGTAATTATTCTTTGCTCATTTATCCAATCCCATCCGTCACTAAGCCAGTATTGAAAGTTTTGATAGCCACCTGAATTAATAAATTCTAAGTACTCTCCATTTGAAATATAACTTTCACGAATCGCAAAAGAAGTAAGATACCTTTTATGAGCTGGACCTTCATTATCGTATGAAAATTCACTTTCATCTTGACCAAAAGTATAGAGCCCTTCTTTAAAGTGCCGCCATTTTAATGAGCCTGCGGAAAAGTTCTCAAGTCGCTTTTGGGAGTAGACTGAATCAATTGGCCCCAAACTTAAGATATGCTTTATATCCATTAGCAGAAGCTCTTGATGCTGTTGTTCATGATTAAGTCCAACCTCTAATAACGATTCGACTTCATCAATACTTTCCGTCAGCTCTAATAATGACAGCATTGCTCTATCGACGTAATTTCGATAGCTCAGAATTTCTTGAACAGTAGGTCGGGAAAGAAGTCCTCTGCTCTCCTGCTTCCAATGGGTGCCTACAGACTTATAATATGAATTAAATAAGAGACTATATTCGGCATTAAATCTTTTATAATTTGATAAATACTTAACGAGAATAAATTCCTCAAAAAACCAAGTAGTATGAGCAAGATGCCACTTAGGAGGACTTACCTCAGGAGCAGACTGCACTGTGAAGTCCTCGATCCTAAGACCAACACAAGTCTTTAAAGTGGCATCTCTTGTGAGTCGATACTTTTCGACACACCAAGACTTACGCTCAATCATATCTAATAATTTATCGCTAAATGCTTCGATACTTACTCCACAACATCATAAAATTTTAAAACTATAAATTTTTACCTTCTGCACTATTGGATAAAAACTTAAGAATATTAAAATTTTTTAAAGAATAATTTGGCATGCGTAACGAACTCAGCAATAATAATTGTTATTTAGAAAAGAAATAAAGGAATTGATATGAAACGTATTTTATCACTTGCAATTAGTTCACTACTTCTATGCTCATCGGCCGTAGCAAAGGAAGTTCAAGATATGTCTGATCCTTTAGCGGTCTATACTCAAGCAGGTCTTGGCGCAACAAATAAAGGCTTAAATGCTAAGATTGGAATTTCTTATGATACAGGCATTAAAAATGTAGCAGCGATGAATGTTATCGAATTCAAGGGTTTTCTTGGAGAAGAACTTGGATGGGATGGTACATCTAAAAGATCTAATCGACTTGATAGTTTTCGCTTCAGAAATTTTAGCGCAAATATAAAAACAGGTAGTGGCTCACAATTAGATATAAACTATAGTCTTAAAGAATCATTTCTAGCAGAAAGAACAGGAAATGCTTCCTACTCTATCCTACAAGCACTTCCAAAGTTTTGGATTGTTAACCTCTATCCTCTAGCAGGAGTTGGTGTTGAATTTGGAAAGAATACTCTAGAAGACGATAACTCAATTGATAGTGGCTTCTCTGTTATTGGTATCAATAGTGTCGTTGGCTTCTACGGAAAATTTACGATCACTGATAAAATTTGGTTTAACTACAATCCTATCTGGGCAGCGGCCCTTGCGGGTTCTGACCTTTATGAGTCATCAGCATATGGTGGAAAAGATAATATTCTTCTTCACGAATTTGCAGCAAGCTACCAGTTCACTCCACGCTTTAACCTTCGCTACTTTGCGAATTGGAGTAACCTAGTAGACATTGCTGACGGTGACCACAGAATCGAATTTAATTATCAATTCTAATTAATCACTTTATCTTTTAAGGGGCGGCGATTCCAAATGTCGCTGACCCTCCTAAGAAAATCTCTGAAAATTTAATTCCTCGATCATAAAGTAGTGGTGTTTCAATTGAGCCCCAGAATGTATCTGGAAAGTTTCCAATCTCACCACCTTCACCGTAACCAAAACAGTACATATAACCAGTTACATTTTCGATTCCACAAGTGTGCCACATGCCAGAAACGAGCTTATTCCATGAGCGTCCTGCTATGATTGCTGGCTCAGCTCGATTTGAATAATCCCCCTGTCCAAGAGCTCCGTTATTCCCACTTCCCCAGCAGTATCCATCTCCACTGGCCTGAAGCGCGCAAGAGTGAGATTCTCCAACAGATAAACTCGTCCAAACGGCACCGCCAACAACTTCAACAGGAACAGAAGAATTTGTAAAAACCGCATCATTACCTAACTGCCCTCGATTATCATAACCCCAGCAGTATATTTTGCTATCAGTAGCTAGGCCACAAGCGAAGTGATCACCTGTTCCAATATCAGTAAAAGTAAGTCCACCGTTAACTGCTGTTGGTGTTGTCGTAAGGGTTGTCGTGTTCCCAGTGGCCACTCCATTTCCTAGACCACCGAAACGATTCGTCCCCCAGCAGTAAGCTGCACCATCGGTACGTATTCCACAAACGTGATAATATCCAACAGAAATCTTACTCCAGCTATGACCACCAACAATTAAATTAGGATCATGAAAGGACGCTGTTGTATCCCCACTTCCTATTTGCCCGTAGTTATTTCTTCCCCAACAATAACCAACATTAGTGGTTGTTACACCACAAACAGAATCATAATTAGCACTAAGAGACGCCCACTTATGGCCACCTGTAACTATTGTCGATGGGTGTGAATAGTTGGCCGTATCGGCAGCTCCATTTCCAAGTTCACCATATTGGTCTCGTCCCATACAATACGCATCGTCGGAGTCATCAATACCGCAAAAAAGCATATAACCAGCGGCCATAGACTTCCAAGTTTTTGCCAAAGGAACTTTCTTAGGCATAAAAAGACCAGCGTTCCCCATTCCAGTTCCGGCCTGTCCCCAGTTCCAGTATTGTCCCCAGCAATAGCCGTCACCGCTTGTTGTGACACCACAACTTAAATAGTCAGAAGCTGAAGCAGATGCCCAATTATGGCCACCAATAACAAGCGTTGGTGTCAGGCGGTTTTGAATATCACCGTCTCCGATCTCTCCTTCTTCCCCCTCACCCCAACAGTACATTTGATTTAGATTATCGATACCACATGAGTGTCTTCCCCTAACCGAAACATCAACCCAGTCTTGAGAACCAGTCACTTGTACCGGGACATTAGAAGTTGTTCCTAGGCCATCACCTAAGTTTCCTTCCCCACTAAAGTCAGTTCCCCAGCAATAAATATCACTTGTATTTGTTAGCCCACAAGCGTGAAACCAATGAACTTCAATTTTATCAAATGTTAGGCCACCACTGACAGGACTAGGAGAATACGTATCAGCACTTAGCCCATCTCCTAAAACATGGTTAGACCCCATTCCCCAACAGTATCCAACTCCCGCGACTGTAACTGCACATGTGGAATATTCACCGACTGCAACATTTTTCCACTTCGTTCCTGAACTTATATGCTCAGGTGCCGTAATAACTGTTGTATTATCTCCCATTCCGATTTGACCATAATTATTTCTCCCCCAACAATAAAGGTCATCAAGGGAGTTAATAGCGCAAACGTGATAGTTTCGAGTTGAAACCATTTTCCACTTCATTCCTCCCGGAACAAGTTTTGGAACAAATGAATCAGTTGCTGTTCCATCACCAAACCGATAATAACTATTATCTCCCCAACAATAGAGATCATCACTACCATCAATTCCGCATGTTAAACGATAACCAGTTGAGACATCCTTCCAGGTTTTCTCACCATCAACGATATGAGGAATATACTTAGGTTCATCAACTCCATAACCAATCTCACCATACCAACCTTCACCCCAGCAATAGAGCTTAGACTGAGTTGTGATTCCACAAGAGTGTTGATCTCCACCAACAATTTTTGACCAAGTTAAATTTCCAACTACTTTGTTGAGATCATTTGGATAAAGAGATTGAAATTTTTGTGGATCATAAACATCAATAGGCGCACCAACATCCCAAGAACCAAAGTAATATAAATTTCCAGCACTATAGCCTGTGGCCATTCCCTGCACACGATGTTCAGAGGAAACAATCGCTCCATCTGTAATATAAATATTGGCAAAATAATATCCATCCGCAGAAGCATTAATCGTCATATCAATAGTACAAGTCTCACCAGGATTTAAAGTTGTTCCAGTACAAGTATCGTTTGTAACTTGAAAATTCCCTGAACTTCCATAAATAAGGGGCGCCTGTAATAGACCAGTAGTTATTCCGCCTGAGTTTGTTAGTGTAATCGACTCAGTCTCACCAGGCCCTGCTCCTCCTGGTTGATATAACAGAGAGAACTCTGTTGCTCCTAATGTAAGCCCACCTGCGACATTTAAAGTTGTAAATGTATCAGAGACCACAACACTTGTATTTCCAGCTTCATCTATGGCACGAATTTCGATTCGATAATCTTCTGCTCCATCTAAAGATAAACCACTGACAGAATCTCCTTTTGTGAAAGAAGTCCAATCCTGCTCAACAGAAGAGTCTGAAACTTTAATGACTCTTACCTGATAACCCACAAGAACTAAGTTATCAGTTGAGTCCGTTGTCCATGTCACCGTAGGAGTCATTGATAAACTGGCAGGAACTGCTCCAAGTGTTAATGCGGAAACAGCAGTCGGATCAGTCGTATCGAGGGTAATTGATTTTGTCACGGATTCAGAAGAAATTGCATTTGAATCATCTGCTCCAAAAATATAGACAGTCTTTAGTCCATCACCACCTGATAAAGCAAATGAAGCTGGAAATCCTGTGACCCAATTTCCTCCTCCACATGATCCTGCACTTGTATCGACTGGAGGAGTTGTTTGCGTTTCACTAATACAGTACTGAGTTAGATCGTCTCCACCACTTTTTGTCATATCAATGCTATTAATATTTGAATGGGTTGTTGAACCAGAACTACTGTCACTTAAAATAACTTCTAGTGCCGCTACTTCAATTCCAAAATTAAAGCTAACCTCCGACTCTTTTAAACAACTGGTCAATAAAACAATAACCGACAATAATAGAATGTTTTGCATTCTCCCCCACTTTTTAAACTCAATATTTTTACTATCGGTAAATACTTTTAACTTATTTAAACAAAATCATATGAGGGATAAAAAAAGTTTAGAAAAAACGAGCTTTTACATCAGATATCTTTTTATAGACTGCAGAAATCGCTCTATAGGATGAAGGATTATCTTCAACTAAAATAATTTAACTAAAGTAAATAAAAGTGAGAATTAATGAAACAAAAATTTTTAAAACTAACCTGCCTTTTCTTTTTATCATTTAATTATTTATATGCTGATTCAATAAACTTAGAGGAATCAAAGAGAAATTCTAAGCATCAATATCTTAGACTTTCATATCAATCAGTGAATAGTGAAAAACTTCAAACAATCTATGAACAACTTCTAATTGATTCTTATAACTATGAAGAAGAAGATTTCATGGCCAAGAAAACAAGACGTGAAAATGGGCATATCAAAGACTGGAATAATTTAAAAGATAAAAGCTTTAGACTCTATGTCGAGATTGAACTCATTGATATAAATAAGTTCATGAATATTCTAAACTTAACTGATGAGCAAATTAAGGCGTTATTTGGAGTCGTTAAATCAGATAGACCAACACCTAAAAAACAAAACGATTCTGGCCCACTAAAATTTTCAGTTTTTTACATGACTTCTCTTGGAGAATTTAACCAGAAAAGTGCACCAGGATCTGTTGAGTTCAAGCAAAACTCTTCCGTTTCCCTGGGCCTTACGTCAGTATATCAAGTGAATGCCAAGTATGGTGCTCAAGCAAGTCTTTACTACTCTCACCTAAATACTGCTTCTGCAAATCAGTATCTTGATAATGTTTCAGTTGATCCAGAGATTGGTTTTAACCTATACGGTACGTATAAATTTGCAGACTATGGACTAGAAGCATATGCTGGTCTAGATTTCGAGCGTTTTAATACTTTCAATTTTGATGGATTAACAGAAGCCGATCAAGTTAAATTTGATAAGAACCAAATCTTCTTTTTAACTGTTGGTGTACAAAAAAACTTTAAGTTATACAGAAGAAACTTCTTAGCAAAATTTAGCTACTCTCACTCACTACTTTCAAGTCGAGACATAGGTTACGCTAACACAAGTGATAAACAAGAGTTTACTGGAGGCAAGATTATGGCCTATGTAATGGGCGATATCACAAAGAAAATTTTTGCTCATGCAATTTTCAAAATGCACTTTATGGATGGCCCAACCGATTTATCAGTAAATCGACTGGGCCTTGGATTTGGTTATAAATTCTAACGATATGTAATATCCTTAGCGTCAAAGTCACTTTGGCCATGGCGCTCAAGGATTTGTTGATCTTCATCTCCCCAAGCTCGATTAACTAGCCTTCCTCTTAATACCGCCGGCCTCTTAATCAATTCATCTGCCCAACGAATAACATTCTTATATTCATGTACTGACAAGAACTCTGCTGCATCATAGAGCTTGCCTTTAACAAGTGCCCCATACCATGGAAAGATCGCTATATCTGCAATCGAGTATTCATCTCCTGCAATGTATTTATTATTTTCTAATTGCTTATCAAGTACATCTAGCTGTCTTTTTGTTTCCATCGCAAATCGATCAATCGGATACTCAAATTTCTCAGGAGCATAGGCATAGAAATGACCAAAGCCTCCCCCTAAATAAGGAGCACTTCCCATTTGCCAAAAAAGCCAATTAAATACCTCAGCTCTCTTGGCCGGATCCTTTGGTAAGAAGTGTCCAAACTTTTCTGCCAAGTGAACAAGAATTGATGCTGATTCGAATACTCGAATTGGTTGACCATTATTCTTATCAAGTAAAGCTGGAATCTTAGAGTTTGGATTAATAGCAACAAAGTCAGAACCAAACTGGTCTGCTTCTCCAATATTAATTAAGTAAGCATCATACTCGGCTTCTTTAATTCCAAGCTCTAATAGCTCCTCAAACATAATCGTAACCTTAACTCCATTTGGTGTACCTAGAGAGTACAGTTGAAACGGATGCTCTCCTTGAGGAAGTTCCTTTTCAAAGCGCGCTCCTGCAGTTGGGCGATTAATACTTGCAAACTGTCCCCCATTTCCTTCTGTAAATGTCCAAACCTTTGGTGGTGTATATTTTTGATTCATAATCTTCTCCTAGTAATTTCTAGATTATAACAAGCATGAAGGTTAAAAAAAATCTAAACTTGATGAGGATCAAACTTACTCAATAGAGTTTATGGTAGGATATATATATGAAAAAGATAATCATTTCCCTACTAATTACATCAAGTTTATTTGCCTCTGAGCAGCAGGCCGTCCAAGCAATACAGAAAACAGCAATGGCACTTAAGAAAGAGCTTCAAGCAGCAATGAAAGTCTCTCCAGTTAACGCTGTATCGGTTTGTAATACAAAGGCCATGCCGATCACTAAGAAGTTTCATGAAGACGGAGTCGAAGTCGGCCGTGTCAGTCTTAAGAATAGAAATCCAAACAATACTGTAAAGGGTTGGATGAATGACACAATTATGAGTTATGAGTCAGGAAAAAATAAGAAGAAATATTCCGTCGTAAGAATCGACTCAGATAAGAATGGTATTATCATGCCAATCAAAACAATGCCTCTTTGTCTTAACTGCCATGGAGATAACCTAAAACCTGAAGTACAGTCAAAGATCACTCAGCTTTATCCGAGTGATAAGGCCACTGGATATAAGAGCGGTGATATTCGTGGATACTTTTGGGCAACATTTAAAGCAAATAAATAAGAGAAAATAATTATGAAAATTATTATTGTTGGTGGTGGAACGGCCGGTATTACAATGGCGGCACGCTTAAGAAATGAATTAAGCCCTTCATATACTATTTCTGTCATTGAACCTTCTGAGTATCATTACTACCAACCTTATTGGACTCTTAATGGCGCTGGTATCGGAAAAAAAGAAGATACAAGACGTACAACTGCTTCAGTCATGCCAAATGGTGTTGAATGGATCAAGGATCGTTGTCAACAAATCCGACCAGATAAGAAGGAAGTTGAAACTCTTGAGCATGGAACACTAAACTACGATATCCTGGTAGTTGCACCAGGAATTCAAATTAATTGGAATGAAATTGAAGGCCTAAAAGACTCCATCGGAAAGAAAGGTGTTTGTTCAAATTATAGCTATGACTATGTGGATTATACTTGGAAATTTCTCCAAGAGCTTAAAAATGGCAACGCGCTATTTACCTTTCCAAACTCCCCACTAAAATGTGGTGGTGCTCCTCAAAAGATCATGTACCTTGTTGAAGACTATGTACGTAAACATGGCAATAGAGACAATGTAACGATTGAGTTTGCAAGTCCAGGTCAGGCAATTTTTGGAATTCCAAAATATAAAGCTGCACTTGAAAAGATTATAAAAGAAAGAGATATCAAAACACACTTTCACATCAATTTAGAAAAACTAGATGGTGAAAATAACAAGGCCTATTTTAGAGATCTCCAAACAAATGAACTGATAGAAAAAGATTATTCTTTTATTCATGTTGTTCCGCCGATGTCAGCGCCAGACTTCTTAAAGGATAGTGATCTACTTGATAGCACGGGCTGGATTGATGTTGATAAGCATACGCTTCAACATAAGAAATATTCCAATGTTTTTGCGATTGGCGATGCGACAAATGTCCCAACGGCCAAAACAGGTGCGGCAGTAAGAAAGCAGGCTCCAGTTCTTGTCGAAAATATTGTGAAATTCATTAATAATAAAACTAATTTCAATACAAGCTATAATGGTTATACCTCATGTCCGATTGTAACTGGCTACGGACAACTAATTCTTGCAGAATTTGATTACGACGGAAATCCATGTGAGACTTTCCCATTTGATCAAGCAAAGCCTCGCTGGAGTATGTACTTTCTAAAAGCACATATTTTGCCAATTGTTTACTGGCATGGAATGCTTAAAGGAAGAATGTAAGTTACTTCTTTGCAAGGTTTTTAATTTTAGGATGTAGAGTAAACTCACACTTCATTGACTTTGTAACAAGACAATTATCCTTGGCCTTGTAAAGAAGATCTAAATAAGGATCAACATCTGACTCACAACAAATTTCTAAATGAACGTGAATATCACATTTCGTAAATTCATAGCCCTTGGCCACTTTTTCGAGATGAGCATCTGCCTTTACTTCAATATTATTAAAAGCAAGTTTTTTAAAAGAAGCAAAAGACTTGAATGTTAGAATATAGCAACTAGAGATACTTGCACTAAAAAGATCTTCAGGGCTCCACTCACTCTCGACACCATTAAATTCAGGCGGCGGAGTAATCGTAATGGCCTGTTTTTTATCTGCCGTAAGGCTTAACTCGATACTTTCAGAGTTTCCCTTAGTAATCGTTGTATACGTACCCATAAATACTCCTAATTAAACATGTGCTTGAGCAGCATTTTCAGTATGACTTCTAATTTTTCGAAGTGCCACAATCATATCGGAATAAGTAAGTGCACCAAGTGCATCATACTCTCCACTTGAAACACGATCTAAGTGCTTCTTTCTTATTTGCTCGGCCTGGTCTCTTAATTCCTTAGACTTTCTTTCAGCAACACTATAATCAACCTTATCAAGAGAAATTTGATTTGAGACTGAATCATAGAATGCCTTTACATTAACAAATAAGTCATCAAAGTCTTTCTTTGCCTCATCTCTCATAAGTTTTGATATATCACCTCGATCACTATAAGCAATCAGCCTTTCGATATAATCAGCAATACTCTCTAACTCATCGACTTCCTTAATCATCGACTGAGAACGGCGTGACTCATCTTCACTTAAAGGATTAACCATAAGTTTAACGATAAAAATGGTAACTTCTTTTTGTATATTGTCTGTAATTCTCTCATAATCCTTGGCCTTAAGAGCAATCTTCTCCCTTTCGCCAAAATTCTGTTTAATATAAATCTCTTCTGCTAAAGCATAAAGTCTAGAAACGATATCTTTCATTTTATTAACCTCGGCCTGTGCTTGTGCAAGCGCAGCCGCAGTTACCATTTGGCTTGGATCACCTAACATGACAAGGTGGTGTTGCTCCTTCTCTCCGGTAGCAGGAGTAATCCTTGTCACAAAATTTGCTAACTGAGTTAAGAAAGGAATAAAAATAATCGTGGCCGCGACATTGAAGATAGTATGTCCTGTAGCAATATGAACAGCAACATTGATAAAGTCACCATCTGCATTGACAGCATTTGCAGCACCTGGAACTAAGTAATCGATAAATTCAACATAGAATGGAAAGAATAAAAAGATAACAAGTACACCCAAGAGATTAAATATAGCGTGAGCTCGAGCTGCCCTTTTGGCGGTTATATTAGCTCCAACACTCGCTAAAAGAGCGGTAATGGTTGTTCCAATATTTTCCCCTAATACCAGAGCAGCGGCCGTATGAAATTGAATAACACCTGATCCAGCTAGGGCTATTGTAATACCCAACATTGCAGAAGAAGATTGAATTACGACAGTTAATATACAGCCGACAATAATACACGCAAAGTATGCTCCGTAATTCTGTTCAGAGAAATATGAAATCATACTTAAAAATTCAGGCATTGTTCTAAGTGGTTTAAATGCATTGGACATAATACTTAAACCAAAGAAGATCATACCAACTGAAAAAAGGATACGCCCAATTTGGCGATAGCGATTAGTTTTAGCAAATAGCAAAGGAAAGATTCCAAGACCGATAAAGAGAAGTCCATACTTCCCTACTTTTATTGAAATGATCCAACCAGTAACTGTTGTCCCGATATTGGCCCCTAGAATAACTCCAATGGCCTGTCCTAAATTCATTAAACCAGCATTAACGAAACCAACAGTCATAACAGTAGTTACAGATGAACTTTGAACAAAGATGGTAACAAGAGTTCCAACGATGACAGCAGAGAAGCGATTTGTTGTAATTTTATTAATCGTATTTTTAACGACGTCGCCAGCGACTGATTGTAGTGCCTCTGACATATTCTTCATTCCATAGAAGAAAATACCAAGCCCACCAAGGACAGAATAAATAAGTTTAAAAACTTCCACTGCTCTCCACTTCCTTTCGCCTATGAAACGACGTTATATTGATCGTGATAAATTTCAACAATCGTTAGAAATAGTATTCCAATAATTGGTCCATAGAAGATTCCTCCCATACCAAAAACACCCATTCCTCCTATAATCGAAAGAAGAACGAAAGTTGAATTAATTTGAATACGGTTACCAATGAATTTTGGCTTAAACCAATTTTCCACAACAAGACCAACTAGCGCTGTGAAAATAAAAAGGATGACACCTGAAGTAGGACTTCCTGTAAGGACTAGATAAAGACTTGCAGGAATCGTAACAACAGAGATACCAACTAAAGGAACGAAGGCCAAGAAAATCATAAGAACAGTCCAAAGAACAACTGACTCAATTCCTGCCAACCAAAGAGCGAGTCCTCCAAGGACTCCTTGAATCACTCCACCAACACCATTACAAACCAGTGTTACATAATTCATTTGATTAAACTTATCGAGGATTTTTTGTTCTTGGTCTGATGGAAGTGGCGAAAGATCAAATATATATGTCTTTAACCTCTTTCCTTCAACAAAAACACCAAAAACCACAATCATCATAATTGCGAGATCAAAAATGAATGTGATGATATTTCCTACAATTGAATTGATACTCGAAATAACAGTTCCCGATATTCCTTTAAGAGTACCAAATACTGTCGTCTTAACTTGTTCCATATCAATATCAACTCCAGTGATATCTGAAACACTTTTAATAAGAGCAGCTACTGGCCCATCACCAAATAAAAAGTCGTTAACTTCATGATGAGACATTGCCTTCATTATCGTTTGATAAAGGCTTAGAGCTTCTTTACTAAGAGCAATTGATAAGAAGATTAGAGGAATAAGAACAAGTAGAATAATTAAACAACTTGTTATCGATGCGGCCATATTGTCAGAGACTTTAAATTTTTCAATTATCTTAGTATTTAGAGGATTAAATACTCCAGCGAGAACAAAGCCAAAGATGATTGGAGCAATCATTTGCTTGGCCATCATCCATACAAGATAACAGACTAAAAGAAAGATAAAACCGAAGAATACGTACGTTACATTATATTTATTTTGCATATAAATATTGTATGTTTGAATTGGTTAATAGGCAATTTTAATTCCCCTACTTTATTAGTGCTCGACACTGCCTGAGTTCAATAAATAGTTTTAATAACTTCGTAAGATAATAGGCCCCAGGCATAACACCTATGATGGCAGCATAAGTTAATGCCATTTTGAAATCTTTTAGAAAGTACATAATTACAATAAAAGTAATAATGAAAGATAAAATACCAAAGCAAAAGAAGATAGAAATGAAATTAACGATCATACTTACGAGAATTGGCGTAGTTGTCGCGACCTTAACATCCTTTGCTACCTTTGCCCTCGCGATATAGTAGTACTGTCCGACTTTGAAATATGCTAACTCTATCTCTTCATCACTATCGAAGAATTCCGCAATAGAAGATGAAGTAATCACATTTTCAATTCTAGTTCCATCGCTGAACTCAACAAAACTAAATACGCGATCATTTCCACTTTGTGTTGAAGTTCCACAACCAATAACTGTCGATTTCAAATTCAAAACCATATTTGGGCCCTTAAAATTATTAGGCTATTATCGGTAATATACTGGACAACTTTACTTAGAGATTATTTGTTTGGAAGAGCTTAAAAATGAAAAGGCTCCGAAAGGAGCCTTTATTATATTAGAATTTGATTCTAGTAACAGTAGTAGTTACCCCAGTAATCACGGTAACAATCATAGTAGTAAGTATAGTGAAATGCATACCAGTAGTAATAAAATGCAACACCACCAAACACTACAAAGTATAGTCCATAGTCGTAGCTATAGTAACCAGAGTAGTTAGCACCTGTATTTTTCATACCATCAACATAGTCTTGAATTAGTGACTTTGATTCTTCAAGAGTCATATTTTCTACGTTGATTGAACCAACAAGATTAGAAAGTTCAGTAGCAACTTTCTTATCTTTAATATTTGCTTGTAGGTAATTTAAAACTTCAGATGGCTTAACACCTTCTTGAGCTAGATCACCTAATTGTTTTTCAAATGATTTAACAGTTTCATTGTAGAAGTTTTGATCTTTTTGATCCCATTCTACAGATAATTTAAACTCAACTTCTTCAAAGATTGGTGCGATTTTAGCTTCAACATTTGCAAGAGCCGAGAACGAAAAGCATACAAGTGCTACAGCAGCTAATTTTCTTAACATGAACATCTCCCTATTAATAACGTTATGGGTAACTACCCTATCTAAACATATTTTGTCAATTTAATAAAAGCCTACTTACTTTATAAACCCATCTCGTGATAGGCATTTAGAAGGTTTATACGATCCCTCAAAGGTGACTTACATGATTTACGACACTCTTTGAGAATCGACTTCAATAAATCTCCTCTAATATTTGAACTGCTCGTGATATTCTTACGAACATCATAAACAAGACCATGACTTGATTCTTTATCAAGTTCGCGTACTTGCCATAATACGCCCAAGACAAAATCAATATTGGCGTAAGCATTTGTTTCAAATCCTGCATTATAAACTTCATCGCGAAAGGCATCTTTTTCACGGACTCTTTTCGCATAATCTTTCACATTATCAGCAATCGTTGCGCTATCAGCGATTGATGCCGCAAAGAAGTCTGCCATACCTTCATTAACAGGAGAAGAATGACTAAGGCCAAGATGATCACTCAAAGCAACATGAGCAAACTCATGATAAACAACTTCTGGGATAAAGCTTGTATCTAAAAAGAACTTCTTTCCTTGAAGAAGTCCGTAAAGATTTTTCATTGCATAAAAAGAAGCTTCAATAATTGCAGTCGATCCAAGAATATTTAAACCACTCTGCGCAAGAGCATCCCCAGAAAGTAAAAATAAGTCACTTATAAATTTTTGAAAACTTGCTAATCTTGATTGATTCCTAAACTCACTAAAAATAGCAGCAGTTTGTTCAAAGTCATTCTTTAACCCTTCCTGTGGAAGGTTGATTTCTTTTGCCGGACGAAACCAAATTTCATAATTCCAAGGCTTAATCCCAAACCTTTCTCTACCCTCTCCAGGTGGAATTGAAAGAGCATTATTATATTCAGGTGATAAATTATCGTGAGCGAAGTGACCAATTGAATTAAATTGATTTGTTATATTTAAGCGAACGATAAGTTGAGGTAACTCTTTTACGTAATCAGACTTAACGACATTAAGAAAATAACGTTTTGCCTTTGTTAAGTGATAAAAGACACTTGCGGCCCTTAGCTTTTCAACTTCGTCCGTTAAACTCTCAAGATTGATTGCTTCATTTGATTTCCCATAAACAATTTTAAAACTTTTGTTTTCTAGGATTGGAGCATTAACTAGATCAAGCTCAACTTCTTTCTTAATCAGATCCATGTCATTATCTCGCGTAATAACCTGGGCCTTGTGACTTGCAAAAGTAGTTACTGTAAGAAATGAAACAAGAAACAACTTAGAAAATTGAGTGATCACGTGCTGGCTCCTGTTTTGTCTCTGTTAACATCTCAATTCCCACTAAAGATAAAACCTTCACAAAGTAGAAAGTAGTAGGAATTGCTGCAACAAAAATTGTTCCATATCTTCTAATAAATCTTTTTCTCTTTTCTGCTTTGGTTAGCTCTGGATTCCAAACATCATCGACAAGTGCAAGAGTAGTTAAATCATCTCCTGACACAAGTCCTGTTTCATAAGAAGCAGAGAGAACATCCTCAAAGGAAACATTAACACCTTCAAATAAATTCATCATTTGAAGATCTCCAAGTTCTTTTCTAACCATCTTTGCAGCAAATCGATACTGCTCCATTGGATCAAGAATAATCTCTTCAACACTTTCATCATCAATTATCACATTGATAATAACTTCATCTGCATTAAGTCGATTTAACAATCTTTGAGTCATTCCTCGAAGATAGATAATTTGAAATTGATTGTACTTTGCAAGTAATGCCTCTCTTCGAGAAACCTTACTCTTGTCACGTCGACTTGAAATGAAGTTTGTACCTTTTATATCTAGTCGTTCGGGAAATTGTTTTGTTAAAAATGCCTGTTCTTTCAAATACTCGGCCAACGTCTGTGGCTCAAGATGATAGTCTTCTTGAGCTAGTCTTTTTAGCATCCAATATGTACGCTTACTTATAAGCTCCTCATGATATGCCTTCTTTAAAAATTTGATTGGCTTCTTTTGTGCAAGTTCTTTAAAAAGACTCATCGCTGCGAGATTAAAGCACAGTCCTCTCTCTTGTGCCCTTTGGAAGTTATCAAAAGGTTGTGATCTAAAATCTTTAACAGTAGGATTAAGAGGTACTAGAAATTTTTCTTTCTTCGACTTCTCAAATGACTTCATCGTTCTTAGCAATAGACGATATTGTGTATCATCCATTTTCGAAGACGAGCGCAAGTATATTAACGCCTCATAAAGTTTATGATTCGCTACTTGATTAATCTCTTCTAGCACATCGTACTCGCAACTCTGCTTAGAAAGATCAACTTCTCCTAACAGAGACATTTCCTGAGAACTCAGACCTGCTTGGGCCTTTGCTATATCTTCCTTATCAAAGTACGCACTTTGCCCTGCGAGATTTAACCCACATGCTTGAAAGCTCATATTCAAAGACAGAATAAGGATAAGTAGACGATTTTGCATATGCCTATCTACCCTGAACACTCAACAAAGAAAATAAGTGGTGAAATTTATACACTAATTATTTAGTTGTAAATTTAATCCAACTAGTTAAGATAACTCCGTTAAGAAATCAATAATTTCAACAATTTATGATATAGATCATGTTTTGTTTAGTTTTTGTATTCTAAACAGAAAATATTCATCATTTTTTCAGAAAAGGGAGGACGCATGTCGAAGGAGAGAGAGAGTAACTTCGATTTTGATGAACTATTCTTTTCCAGGACCGATAAGCGAGGAGTTATCGCGTCTGGAAATTCAGTATTTCAACGAGTCAGTCAGTACGAGTGGGAGGAAATGCTTGGCAAGCCCCACAAGGTTGTAAGACATCCAGAGATGCCCCGAGGGGTTTTCTCACTTCTTTGGGACACTATTGCCAAAGATAAGATGATCGGCGCCTACGTAAACAATCAGGCCAAGGATGGAAGTAATTATTGGGTCTATGCCCTCGTCTCACCTATTGACGATGGCTATCTATCAGTAAGACTAAAGCCTAGTAGTCATTTCTTTGAGATCGTAAAAGAGAAGTACATTGAGCTAACTCTACTAGAGAAGCGCAAGAAGCTTACACCAGCACAATCTCAGGAGAAGCTTCTTGAAATTATTGGCGAATTAGGGTTTGAGTCTTACGAAAACTTTATGATTGAGGCGCTTATGCAAGAGCTTGAATCGAGACAGAAAGCACTTGGAGAAGAACCAATTGAGGAACTGAATCTTTTACGCAAGGCCTTAAAGTCAGGATCGTTTTTACAAGAGCAGTCAGAAGGTATTTTTGAGGAGTATCAAAAGACTTCGCTTGTCCCTATGAACTTAGAACTTCAGGCGGCAAAGATTGGAGAAGATGCAGCTTCGATCGCAACTATCTCAACACAATACGATAATCTTGCAAAAGAGATTCAAGAGGAAATTAATAAGTTTATGGTTTCGGGAAAGCTCGTTCAAGACAAAGTTAAAGACTGCCAGTTCTTCGTTTGTAACTCAATTTTGCAAAGAGAAATTTACAGCTTCTTTGAAAAGGAGACTAAACCCTCGCCTATTCAAAAAGAAAACGAAATGAGAATCTTAGCACACTTACAAAATCAACAGAATATGAACGCTAAATCGAGCCTAATTGATATTCAAAAAGAATTTAGTGAATTCAAAAGAGTCTGTAATGATGTGAAGAAGCTATCAATTGGACTAGAGATGGTAAGCATAAGTGGTAAGATTGAAGCGGCAAAGTTAAACCGAAATTCAGGAGAACTTTCAAGTCTACTCGATCAACTAACAAATTTTAAAGACTCACTCAAGCAATCACTAAAAGAGATAAACGATATCGGAAGCGATCTAGTTCATCAGGTGTCTCGCATGAATGAGTCCTTAGCTAGTCAAAATAATTAAGACTGATAACTTTCTTTAAAATCTCTAATTGATTTTGAGATTGTTGTCGTTGGGCGTCGAATGAGCTTTGATAATTGTCTTTGATTATCAAATAAGCCTCCATTGGATGCACCTTTTTCAGAGTCGGCCAAGAGCTGTGCAAAACCTTCAGGTAGTCCGGCCTGCATTAGAGCGGACTTAAACTCTACTTCACTTAAATTTTGATATTTAATCTCACGCTCAAATTCTTTTCCTACGACCTCTGCAAATTCAGAAAGTGTAAAGGCCTCATCTCCTGCTAGCTCATAAACCTTTCCAGAATGTCCTTCACTCGTTAATACCTTTGCTGCCGCTAAAGCATAGTCCTCTCGTGCAGCAGTTGATAGTTTTCCATCTCCAGCACAACCGATTACAGTAGAGTGCTCAATGATATTAGGTAGGCCCATTGTATAGTTTTCAGAATACCAACCATTACGAAGAATAGTTGTTGCAATATTGAGCTCATTAATAAGTTGTTCAGTTTCAACATGCTCCTTTGCAAGTCCCAAAGGCGACTTATCAGCGTGGAGTATACTTGTATAAGTAAGATGCTTAACTGAAGATCTTTTTACTGCTTCAATTACATTCTTATGTTGAGGTAATCGCTTCCCTACTTCACTAGCTGATATTAATAGTAATTTATCAACTCCTGCGAGTGCCTTATCAAGAGTATCTGGTTTTTCATAATCCCCAAATCTTACTTGTACACCTTGTTTTTCATAATCACTTAACTTATCTGTCGATCTTGCAATTGCAACAATCTCATTGGCCTTAACACCTTCATCTAATAACGCCTTAATTACTAACTGGCCGAGTTGTCCAGATGCTCCTGTTAATGCAATCATATAATTCTCCTTTTTATCTATAGCTAAAGCTTCTCATCGAAATGGAAGCGTTTTGAATCCCTTCAAAATCAAATTTCAACTGATCATCATTACTTGATGCTCCGATGATATATAAGAGCGGTAAGTAGTGTTCAATCGAAGGTACACTCATTTTACCAATGTCTGTTTTTTGAAATTTGTTTATTAAATAATCAAAATCTTTTTCAATAATTTTTTCTTTAATAAGCTCATCATATTCTTTTGCCCAATTTGAAACTTGGGCGTCTTGACTCCAGCTTATTGCTCTTAAGTTATGAACAATATTTCCACTTCCTATGATCAGAACACCTTTTTCTCTTAAAACGCTAAGCTTCTTACCTAAATCAAAATGATACTGAGGTGGCTTTCTCATATCCAGACTCAACTGAACAACTGGAATATCCGCCTTAGGGTACATAAATTTCAATAATGACCATGTGCCATGATCAAGGCCCCAATTTTCATTATCAAGCTTGATACTTTCACCAATAAGATCAACTATTTCTCTGGCAAGTTCTTGAGAGCCAGGTGCAGGATATTCGATCTCATATAATTCTTTTGGAAAACCGTAGAAATCATGAATTGTTTTTGGTTTATCCATCGCCGTGACCCAAGTACCTTGAGTTTCCCAATGCGCAGATATCATGAGTATTGCTCTTGGTTTCGGAAGTTCCTCTCCTATGCTTCTAAGCTGCTCAGTAAAGTCATTACTTGCAACAGCATTCATAGGAGAGCCATGTCCTAAAAATAGTGTTGGTATTCTCTTTTTAGTCATGACTATCCCCTCAATTACTTTGTTACGACTTTAAATGTGAGAGTTACTGTATCTGAAATTACCTTATCACCAAGGTTCTTAAAAAAACTTCCAGAACCATAGACCATATCAAACTCTGTACGATCAAAAGCTAATACACCAGAGTAAACCTTACCTTTTTTAGTTACAGGAACTGTAACGGCATTAGTCTTACCTTTTATTGTTAACTTCCCGTATAAATGGCCATTATCAATTTTATCAATCTTCAACTTTGCTGTTGGATACTTTTCAACATCAAAGAAATCACTACTCTTAATATGCGATAAGAACTTAGACTTCCATTCCCCTTTAAGAGTTGTATCGTCAATTGAACTCATATCTGCGACAAAAGAACCTCTTCCATTATCTAAACTTGCACTTTTCATTTTAATTGGGCCAGAGTGAAAATCACCTGTGATCTTTGTTCCTTTCCACACAAAAGAGCTTCTAGCTAAGTCAATATTATCGGCCATTGCCGTAAAAGAAGTTAAAATTAGTCCTAGAATTATAAATTTAGCTTTCATTATTTTCTCCTGATTGGCTTTGTTATGTATTCTATTATGGAGAAAAAGGGAGTGTTGCAAAAGACCACAATATTGCAATATAATGTTCCATATAAGGAACACTCTATGGATCTAAATTTACTTAAGATATTTGAAAAAGTTGCAGAAGTTGGAAGTTTAACAAAGGCGTCAACAGTACTAGGACACCCCAAGTCTAAAATAAGTCGTGATCTCGTTAAGTTAGAGGATGAACTTGAACAGACTTTATTAATTCGCGGGCCAAGAGGAATTGTGCTTACAGAAAAAGGCTTAAGTCTTTTACAATTAATAAGAACACCACTTGAGTCATTAGATGCTTCCGTTTTAAAAATTAAAAATCAAACTAATGAAATGAAAGGACTCATAAAAATCACAGCGCCAGAAGACCTTTCCCAACTCATACTTACAGATATCGTCTGCGAATTTATGGATAAGTATCCAGGAATAAGAATTGAGTTGTACTCCACTAATATACTCATGGATTTCAAAGAACATAAACTTGATATGGCCCTTCGAATTGGAAAACTGAAGGATTCATCGTTAATACAAAAGAAAGTATGTGATATTGAAGTCGGACTCGTTGCCTCAGCACAATATTTAAAAACTTCGACAAAGGTTAATGAAGTAAATGATCTTCAAAAACATCCTGTAGCAATTTTAACTGATCTTTATGGTAATCCTTTAAATAAGTCATGTTTTAAAGAGGTTGTTCCACAATTTGCTAGTAACTCATTCCCTATATTAAAAGATTACGTTGCAAAGAATAAAGGCCCAGCGATGATTCCTAGTTTCTATTGTAAGAGGGAGCTTGTGGAAAATAGCTTCATCAAAGTTTTACCAGATTTAAAGTACCTTGCAAGAACTCTATTTCTACTATCTAAGCCTTCAAAGCATACGCCAAAGCATGTAAGAATATTTAAAGACTATCTTTATGAGAATCTAAAGCGTAGCTTAGAGAGCTAATCTTTAGATCGAAAGGAAGAAGGAATAATATCAACCCCTAGCCTTTGTCCAAGTTTTACAACAAAGGGAATAGTTAACGGAGCAAAAGGAAGAACAAGCAATGCACCGACTCCTAAGCCTTTGATAATTTCGAGAAATTGCTTATTTGCTTCTTTCATTTCTTCATTAGAAGCCCGCCCCTGAGTATATCGTCCATATATGACAAACATTTCTCTTGTTTCAGCACCTTCTTTTTCTAGGCCATCACGTAGAACGATCAAAGACTTCCTGATCTTTAAGAGCATCCCTTTCTTCTTTGAAGCAAAGTATACAAGAGAATCAAGATATAAATCTTCTAGTTTCCTTAGTAGACTCATGGAGCAATATGTCCTTCTTTAAGATGATGATAATTCATTAACTTATCTTTAAGACGCTGAGAATAAGTTAAAAGATGCATAATTGCGCCAGCATCATTACGTTCCGGTTTGGCCATTAAAATAAAAACCTTCTTTCCAAAACCCTCAAGATCTCTTTGAAACTCTTGTGAGATCTTCTTTAAATCTTTATCCTTTTGGTCTTCACTAGTGATATTCTCAAAAACAGAAAGTGTCGTACTTGCTATTTCTCGGACAATCATAAGCACATCACTTTTAAGCTCAATATAATTATTGTCCATAGACTCTTTTACACCTGCAATATCTTTAACTGAGTCATGCATTTGGAAGATATACTCATACATTGCCATTACATTCACAATACGATCAATCTCGTCTTCATTGTTACATTTTGAAATAAACTTAGAAAAGAATCCTAAAAGTTCTGCTTTAAGAAAGTCCATATACTCGATACGCTTCTTTGCGGCTTCATAGATTCCTCGATAATTTGTTTCGATACTCAATGTTACTAAATTGTAATTTTCTTGAACAAATCGAAAAGTTTTTTCAAGATCCACCATCAGATTTTTTTCAATTTCATCAAATTGTGTTTCTTCTTTTAATCCCAGCTCAATACGTTCAAAGTCCATTTGCCCTTCTCCTAACATACGATCAATAAGACTCGAAAAAGGATTTAAGAAGACAATAAAGATTAAGCTCGTCGTCACATTGAAAATTAAATGAAAATTTGCAAGAGCAATAGCTGGTATATTTGACATTAATGGCAATCGATCTCCCCAAAAGATAATAATCGGAAGAAAGATTAAGACGCCCCCTAAATTGAAAAGGAAGTGCGCCAGGGCCGTCTTTTTTGCAGAAATATCCATATTGATAATTGAAATAAGCGCAGTAACAGTTGTTCCTAGATTTGAACCCATTAAAATGGGAATCGCATTATCGAGACTCATCAAACCTTGCTGAGTGAAGATGATTGCCAAACCAGTTGTCACCGAACTAGATTGAACAATTGCCGTAATAACGGCCCCTACCAATACTCCAAGTAAAGGATTATGGGCCTGTGTTAAAAACTCGATTAATCGAGAATCTGATTGAAGTGGAGCAAGTGCAGAAGAAATCAAATTTAAACTAAAGAATACAAAACCAAAGTAAAAGAATGTTTTACCAAAAATAGCGTAACGTGATCTCGTAAATGAAAGTAGAAATCCCAAAATAATGAAGATCGGTGCAAAGGCAGTCAATTTAAACGCTACAAGCTGTGCCGTTACCGTCGTTCCGACATTAGCTCCAAAAATAATTCCAACACTATTTTTAAAAGACATGACCCCAGCGTTTACAAGACTGATTGCAATGACAGAGGTTGCAGAACTCGATTGAATTAAGGCAGTAATAATGGCACCAATTAATACCCCCACGACAGGATACATTGTTGCACTACCTAGAAATTTTCTAAATTTTTCACCAGTAATATTTTGAACTTCTTTGGAAAAGTTCTCAAGGCCAAAGACAAAGAGTATTACACTCGATGTCGCGGCCAAGATAATTTGAAAATCCTTCATTAACTAACTCTCTACTAAGTATTATTTACGCTAACGTAAAGTGATATTTTTAAATGATAACAGTAAATAAGTTACCTAGCCCATCAAATTACTTATTAAGTTTGATGATTTTTGTTGCCGTACTTGCGGGCATTCTATTTTTCTTAGGATACTTAAGCGATTTAAAGACAGTCTTCATAGGTCTGGCCTTTAAAATTGTTGCTTTAAATTGCATCTCATCAGCTTCAATATCATTTTGAATATCGAATCTAACTTTCTTAGCATTCTCTTTTGCCTCATCTGCTATAATCGCCCCAGCAAATAGTCCACCAACAACATATTTGGCCGGATTACTATATTCTTCAGCAGAGGAAAAGAAAGTTGAGATATTTCCAACATAAGTTTTCTTTCCATTTCCAACATTTGAAAACTTCACTGTATTACTCTCTTCAAACATATAAATCTTTGTCGTCATTCCCGAAGTACAACCAATCTGACTTAGATAAGTATCTCCTTTTTGAAATTTACCGACAAAGAATCCAGACTCATCAGTTGTTAAGACAGTATCCTCATTCTTCGCCTTATCTGTAAAAATCAAGTTACAAGTGTTTGCAAATTTCGCACCATCAAAGTACAGGGAGAATTTTCCGAAAAATACTCCTTCATTATCTCCTAGTGCATCGGCCTTAAAGTCTTTTGGTGAGTTTGCACAACCAATAAATAGTGCAAAAAGGGCAAGTACTGAAATCTTTCTCATTTGATATTCCTCCATCTTGAATAAGTTCATTGAAGATTTATCGACTAATTCTCTTTAGAACATTAAGGAATTTCAACTACTTAGAGTCACTACAGATACCTCTTCTATATATCTAGAATTACTATGAATATATGAATGAACATTGTACGGCCGCTTAATTTCTCGACATCGAAATTAGGCCAACTAAATGAATATACGAGAAAAATAATGGCACCCTCCTTGCAGATTATACATTTGAACTAAACTATGGAGTTGTTTGTAATGAAGAAATTCTTTTTTCTAGGCTTACTATTATCTTTTAATACTCAAGCAGATTTTAGCATTGGCTATCAAGGCTCGGGTGTTGAAGTAAATAAACGAAAGTATGAGACGAGACCGCTCATTCAAACAGACGAATTCAATACCAAATCGTACTGGACCGATACCGTGCGAAGAACAGCTGTTGTAAAATCCATCGTAGGCTGCCTTAGAGAAAACTGTGCCTATTTTAATGAAATGGACATGTCAGATATCTTTAAAGAGTCTGTGGCACAATTTGGTAAAGAAGAAGGTGAAATGTACTTTACCAATGTAGTTGCCGGATTAATTATTGGCTCTCCTGAGGTAAGAAGGGATAATATCTATTCTTCAGCAAAGCTACTTTTAAGCTTCAACCAAAAGATCTACCTCGCCCATATCCTTGGTACCATTATGAACAATCACTACGATTTTCAACGTGATAAGGAAGGTGTTGTAACCACTGAAGATCTTTTCCAAGCAATTAGAGAAGGAAGCAAAGCGGGAGTTTGTCGTGACATTGCGGTAGCTCAAGCAAATGTTCTTAAAAAGCTTAATATAGATGACGTCTATGTTGTTGCATATAATACAAGAGATGTTGGTCACGCTACTGTTGTCGTACAAGACCCTGGTAATAAAGATCGTATTATCAATTTTAATTACGGTGAAACAAGAATCAACGAAAGCCAAAGTGCTCAGGGGTTAGCACAAGATACAACCCTAGCAGATTTTGGAATAAATTATAGAATCTTTAACGCTGATGGTGAGCCTGTTGATCGTGTACCAAGTGAAGTTGGTTACCTATTAAATCAAGCAGTAGGTCTGGACGTTGAAATGATTGCCCCAGGTGTAGAGTTTGATAATATCGATGTTATCTCAATGAATTATGAGAATGGCGCAATTCATGCAAAAAGCTACTATGCTGAATCATCAAGCGGCTTAACAGCATCTGGTGTTGCTGCAACGTTAAAAAACCAAGGTAATCGAATTAAGTTTGATGCGGGAATTGCTATTCAAAGAGAACAGAAGAAACTTGAACACAGAGATTTTATAAAGGATAGTACGAGTATTTATTTTGGAATGGATGCTCGCCTTAAGTCAGGAAAAGTAGACTTAGGAATTCTTCGAAATGTTTATGCTGACGTAAAGTCCCACGTTAGTATCACTGTGGGGAATGGAAAGATAAAAGCAGATAATTTCCAAACAGAAGGTGATTTTAGTGACAGTCAAAATATGTTCTCATCTTCACTTTATGCCGATTCAGACTATCTGGGATTTGATTGGAAAGGAATTGTTACGGCCCATGCTTCAATTATGAAAGCAGATGTTAGAGAAGAAGGTAAATACACGATGGCCGTAATTGGTGGAACAATTAAAAACGAAATCAAAAAACAAATTATGAAAGAGTATGGAGTTGGAATTCAAAATATTATCTATATTCGACAAGAAGGTGCAACTGCAGACTATAGTATTACACTATACTCAGAGGATGGACGCCACTCTTTTGAAATAGGAATGAAAGCTCCTCTATATGGTCGAACAGGATTTTGGGTAAAAGGAAATCAAAAATCGACATACATTTCTGCTCAAACAAAAGTTTTAAAAGATAGTTTAAGTTTAGGTATTAAATATATAAAAAAGGATAATCAAGAAGCGACTTACAAATTTGAAGGTGAATACATTTTTTAATAAATATAATAGTCACCTCTTAGAGGTGACTATTACTATCTATATAATCAATAATCTCATCTAAATGAATATAAATATTACGCTTAGCCTTGTTTAAATTACCTTCTTTAAAATGAAAACCAGCAAGTCCAAGTTGTCTTGCCGCATCCACCTCTTTTAAAGACTCCGATATATAAAGACTTGGGTAGCGGCCAGTCTCATCGAGGGCCTTATTAAAAATATAAGGCGCAGGCTTTAATTCTTCATTACTCATAGGAATATAGATTTTTTCAAACACACTCCAATCAAACTCAACAGAATCATTCCAGTGTGCTCTTACATATTCCTTCAAAGTCGTAATTTTTTGTTCGTAAGTTTCACCAAACGACTCTGGAATATTTGAGATAATGGCAACATGAATCCCCATATCCTTTAGTGATTTAATATACTCAAGAGAGCCTTCGTAATAGTGATAATTACCACTTTTTTTAGTATTGATGATGGTATCTCCCAAATCAAAGAACACCCACCTTTCAACTTGTGTATCTTCATTTAGGTTATTTGCGTAATACGCAACACCTGCAAATGAAATTAAAGTGATAAGAACTAGAAGTACGATATTTTCTTTTTTCATACTTTATTTTAGCAAACAATTTTATTAGTTTAACCTGATTAAAATCAGTATTTTCAGTTATATTTTTCCACATCCATTGGAACTTCCATAACAAGAAATTCTGAGTCATTAAATGACCTTATCCCAATATTATTACCTGGATCGATACCAAGTCCATCTCGAGCAGAAAGAGTTAGATCATTTACTCTAACTTCACCACTAATCACAAAAATATAAACACCATTTGATTCCATAAACTTTTTATAGGTTAAGTTTTGACCTTCCTCTAAACTAGCTAATGAGAAAAAAGCATTTTGATTAATACTAACTGAATTACTTCGGCCATCAGGAGAGACAATTAATTGAAACTCTCCTCTACGATCTGATTCTTTGAAGTACTTTTGAGAATAAGTGGGTGTTATATTATGCTCTTTAGGCAATACCCAAATTTGTAGGAAGTGTACTTCTTCCCTGTCAGAGTTATTATACTCGCTATGAGAAATTCCTGAACCGGCCGACATAACCTGTATCTCACCTTTCTTAATGATAAAGTCATTTCCAATAGTATCTTTATGATGAAGGGAGCCTTTTAAAGGCACTGAGATAATTTCCATATTACGGTGAGGATGAGTTCCAAAGCCTTTTCCAGGTGCAACAACATCATCATTAATAACCCTTAGCGCTCCAAAATGGATTCTTTCAGGATCATAGTAATCGGCAAAACTAAAAGTATGATTGCTTTTAAGCCAACCGTGTTCTGCATGACCACGTGAATCAGCACGATGAAGTACGTTTGTCATCTTTCCTCCTACATTTTGATTATTATAGCGATCTTCAATACTTCAATGTAGGTAAATTAAATTAAAATTTTAGTTGGGGGATCAAGTAAGAACTCTAAAAGTAATTCGATTTCTTTTACTAAATCAGGTTCTATATTAGTCCAATTTTTTTGACTAACCTGAATTCGATCATAAAGCTCATTTGCTTTCTTTTTAATTTTGAAGGTTGAGCCCTCTGAAATCGACTCAACCATTCTCCATTTTAATTCATCAAAAATATAGTAGTAAGTTTGTGGGCCATCATCTCTCCCCAGTTCTTGGTCAATGACGGCCACCAGATCCCACCAATCGTTTTTTCGGTATCTTCTTGAGCTTGAGTACATCTTAGCGAAGCTCTCGGCGAAGAACTTTTCCAACATTATTCTTCGGTAAATCGTCCACAAAAGCAATTTGCTTTGGAACTTTATAGCCAGCAAGATTTTTCTTCGCATAAGCCTTAATATCTTCTTCTGTTAAATTTGCTTTTGATTTAACAATAAAGACTTTTACAACTTGTCCTGACTTTTCACTTTCAATTCCAATAGCAGCAACATCCTGTACACCATCTAGCTCTAATAAAACTCCTTCAACTTCATTCGGATAAACATTAAATCCAGAAACAACAATCATGTCTTTCTTACGATCTAAAATTCTTAGGAAACCTTTTTCATCAACCGTGGCATAGTCTCCTGTTTTAAGCCAACCATCTTTAGTAAAGGTCTTACTTGTTTCCTCTGGTTGATTCCAATACCCTTTCATAACCTGAGGCCCTTTTACACAAAGCTCTCCTTCTTCATTAAAGCCTAACTCATTCTCATCAGCATCAATGATTTTAATATCAGTTGAAGGAAGAGGAAGCCCAATAGAACCTATTTCATCCGTCCCATCTGTTGGGTTACAACTGACAACAGGAGATGCTTCAGTAAGGCCATATCCTTCAATAACTCTTGTCTTTGTAATTTTCTCCCAGTCTTGCTTAACAGCTGGCTTAAGGGCCATTCCACCTGCAACACTAAACTCAATAAAGCTCAAATTCTGTTTTCTGAAATTTTCATTTGCAAGTAGCGCTTGCAGTAGAGTGTTGACAACAATTAGAACTTTCGGCTTGTGTGTATACACATCTTTGATAAGTGAATTTAAATCACGAGGATTTGTTACAAGAACGTTAGTCATCCCCATCTTAAAGAAACCAAAGATATTAACTGATAAAGTAAAGACATGATAGATAGGTAGTGGAGCGAGGATATTTGCTGGCTCTGTTCCAAGTCCTGCCTTAATCCAAACATCCATTTGTAGCATATTCGCAATAATATTTCGGTGAGTTAGGATAGCCGCTTTTGTTTTCCCCGTTGTTCCACCAGTATATTGAAAGAGCGCAGTATCCTCTCTTTCCACTGTTGGATAAGTTACACTCAGTCCTTGTCCTTTTTCAATTGCTTCATTAAGAGTTAAGTAACTACCTTTATAAGTAGGAATCATTTTCTTTACATGCTTAATAACAAAATTTGTTAGCTTCCTTTTTACTAATGGAAAAAAATCACCAATTTCTGTCGTAATAATATGCTCGATCTGACTTCCTTCAATGGCCTCTTCAAGATTAGCAACAAAGTTTGTACAGATAACAATTGCTTTTGCCCCACTATCTTCAAGTACCTTTTTTACTTCTCTGGTAGTGTAGAGAGGGTTTGTATTAACAACAATTAGCCCTGCTTTAAAAGCACCAAAAAGAGCAACCGGGTATTGCAGAAGGTTTGGCATCTGAATCATGATGACATCACCTTTTTTAAGTTTCAAATCATTGATAAGGTAATTAGCAAAGGCTTCTGACTTCTCTTTGACTTCACTATAAGTCATGCTTGCATTCATATTGATAAAAGCTTTTCTCGTCGAAAACTTTCCACAAGTTTCATCAATCATTTCAACAATATTATTATATTGATCAGGGTTAATTTCTGTGGCGGCGTTCTTTGGATAATTATCCAACCATACTCTATTCATTTATATATCCTTTTTTCTTATAGCTTTAATCTAATATTCACAATTCCCATTGTTTCAGTTTCAACGACAACGTCACCGCGACTCTTTAGCAGTCCAAGCACAGCATGATTTCCAGTGCTAGCAGTTCCATATATTTCTTTTATATCACGCTCTTTAGCTGCCTTGATTAAATGATCTATCAAGATCCCACCAAAGCCTTTTCGGTGATACTTATCTATTACTGTTACGGCAAACTCGGCCGTCGGAGAATTATCCGAGTCACGATAAAATCTTGTAGAACCTACAGGCTTTTCGCCGTCCTCACTTTCCTGCATTACAGTCAAGGCAACGTGATTAATATAATCAGGGCAAGTAAATAGCTCTAAGTCCTTCTTAGATAAGCTTTTCTTGGCCGCAAGAAAACGACTATTAAGTGTTCGGTGAGAGGCCATTTTAAATGCTTCAATCAACTTCTCTTGATCATTTTCACTGACACTTCTAATGACGTACTTTTCACCAAGATGCTCAAATTTTTCAAAGAACTTTTCGTTATACTTCACAGTTTCGCTCACAGTCTTTTTCAAGATCTTTCAATGACACATGCTCTATACAGCGTCTTTATAAATTGTTCTTTAATGACTTCAAATTCTTTCTTATCTCTACCTCGTCTTATCCAAGAATAAACAAGCTCTCTAGCAGCGCCAAATAACATGGCATCTAGTATTCGACGATCAACAATTCTAATATTTTCGACTTCAGCTTGCGTGGTAAGAACGTCATAAATTTTTGTCGATAAAATCTCATACTCACTAATTAGAAGTTCTCTAATTTCTTGATAGCCAGACATTGAAGCCTTCCAAAAAAAGTCGCTTTCTTTCACTTTCGACTCATGCCAGTCAAAATAAACACTAACTAAATCAATTAGAGTTTCTTCTACTGTCTTGGCCGCACTGGCCGCAATAAAAGCTTTATTTCTAATCTTAGTAGATAGTTTAATGAATAAGGATTTATAGATATCTTCTATTCCATTTGGAAAATGATAATAGAAAGTTCCAGTTGAAAGGCCGGTCTGTTTTTTAAGTTTTGATACGGAAATATCTAAGATGGCCTCTTCTTTCAGAAGCTCTAACACACCTTCAAAAATGGCCTCTTTTGAGTCCTGTTTCACCGCCACTCCATTTATAGACAACGTGTCTAGACGTAGACTCTAAAATATGCCACAAGACACGAGTAGACTCAAGTTAAATGATATAACTTATTGAAATTACATTTTAGTTTTTTGATTTTATAGACTTATTTTAGCAGTTGGCACTTTACAGCAAACTTAATTTTATCAAAACCTTCAGCACCAAACCACTCAACATATTGGCAATAGATTGATCTGTAGAGTTCCGTATCTTGATATTCTAGATACAGTTCTTCTCCAACTGGTGTGGAGAAGAACGGAACGAGAAAAATAAATGTTAGAATAACTGTAATTAGAATTCGAAACATCTATTGAACTTCCCAAATGGCCATTGCCCACTCAGGGTGATCAATGAAAGGATTACGATTCTTTTGATATTCGCATGCGATATCATTTCTTCTTCTTTCGTGCTCACTTACAGGATCTTGCTTGTGCCACTTCAAAAGAAGCTTAATAAACCAAGAGCTATAAGTTTGTTCACGAGAGCCATTTGTCATTGGATTATCTTTAAACCTAGGAATCTCAGCTTCATAACGAACAGCAAAGTAAAGCATTGCTCTAGCGATATCACCTTTAAATTCATCAATAGGTTCGAAAACTCTTCCACGATATCCACTTGTCGAGCTTGTACCAATCTTAGAACCATTTTTAGAAACCCATGAAGCTTTTCCAACTTCTCCAAATGGGTAAGAACCACGGTGGCCATTTACCTTTCCATCTGTTGGATAAACATGAAAGATATCTGTCTTCATTGGGCGTCTCTTGTTAAAAAGCCCTTGTGGAAATAGGTGTTCACGATTGTAGCAATCCCCTTCACCTTTATACTGGCCACAAGTACGACGGCCAGGTTGGTAGCGATATGGATCTTTTCCGTTTGGGTTCTCAGAATACATATCCATTATCGTGCGATCACCATCGTAAGTAGTATCGAGATCAGTGCTACGATACGCCTTAAGAAGGTCATCATACGAGATACCACGATGAGTTCTTCTTAAAAGAGAAGAAAGCTGTGACTTAAATACATATCCAGATGAAGCAGTTGAAAGTCCTGAGTAAAAAAATTCTTGATCACAAGATGAGCCGAAGGCCGCGCTTGAGATTAAAATAAGTAGTGTTGCGATGTGTGTGATTTTCATGCCAAGAGAGTATCTACTAAAATACATGAACACAATGAAAAATTTACTAAATCTTATAGGAAGTATTAGGGTTTCTTATAAACAAATGGACTTTATAAGAAGGTGTACCTTCTAAGAAGCTGAAATTCTTCGCTTTCTTAAAAGGTACGACGAGTCATTCTTAAGATTAAGAAAGAACGCTTACTGAAACAGCACAAGGACCTTTTTGTCCTTCACCTACTTCAAATTCAACAGCGTCATTTTCACTTAGAGTGTTACCGTTTACTGCTGAAATGTGTACGAAAAGATCTTTGCTTCCATCGTCTGGAACGATAAATCCAAAACCTTTCTCATCATTAAAAAACTTAACTTTACCTGTTTTCATACTTACTCCTTATGTTTAAGCTTCTTTAGGTCTACGTTAGAACTATATATTTTTAATTCGCCAGAGCTTAAGCGCCCATTGGCATTCCATAATTTTTTATATTTTCTCTCTAGTAAGAAATCGATTCGATCGCCTCTCGTTACCAGAAAAAAGCTGTAATCATCAACACGGGCCACAAGCTCGTCTAAAATCTTAGAAATATCCTCAATTTCACTAAAGTCATAGATAAAATAGATCTGTGCCTTTGGCAAAATAAAGTCATCTTCTAAAACATCTTCTAAGAGAATCTCACAATTGAGCAATTCTAATCTCTCAAAGAGGCGATTTCCCTCACTCTCTCTTTGTTTAAGAATCTCATATCCAATGAAGCGGGCCTCAGGAAAGACAGAGTTCATCACAATGCCTACGCGTCCATAACCTGCACCAATATCCACCACTTTATTTACTTCAAAGTCTTTTAAAAGATAAAGGGCCTCAAAGATATCATTATACGGTGTTTGTAAAACCTGTGGATGCAGTCCAATCCAAGTCTGTGTCCCCTGAAAGTGCTGCTTTCCCTTTGTTCCATCATTTTGCTTATAATAAGCTTTGTATTTTTGTAGAAGTTTCCCCTCTATTCTTGGAATACGAAAACCAAGTGTTCGGTCTAAATCCTTTGCATGCTCCAGAGGATGATTATTGCTTCTCATAAATGTACGCGGATTTTTAATAAGATCTTTCAATGGTACTGAGTCTGCATTAAGCACTTCGTTCACTAAGGTATTCCCTGCAATTCTGTCGTTTCTAAATAATAAAAGATTAAAAATAGACAGAACCGAAATAAGGAAGTGAACTATAGGAAACCTAATTTGACACAAGATACTATGTCCAAAGCTCTAATACAAGCGAGATTCTTCTTACTGTATTTTATTCGCATGTTTTTTTAATTGTTTCGATCAAGCCAGGGTAATACTTTTTGATATTAGGGTTGAGAAATAGGTACTTCTTCACCCCTTCTGTTCTTTGGCAAATGATATGGGCCTCAATAAGAATCTTAATATGATGAGAAAAAGTGGCCTTATTTACGCAATAATCGAAGCCTCCACAAGTAATCTCCTTGTGACCATGCTCTTCTTCATATGCAATTAACTGCTTTATCACACTCATGCGAATGGGATCGCCTAGTGATTTAAAGATCTTATCTAATGGTATTTGTGTGCAATCATTCATAGTTAGATAAAATTCTAACAAAGGACTTGATTTTTATCAAGGGCAGGCCTATTGTTTGATAAACATCAAACTAAAGGAGTCTCAATTGAGTACGAATTTATTTACACCGATAAAGCTTGGAAGTGTTGAGCTAAAAAATAGAATTATTATGGCCCCTCTAACTCGTGCCAGAGCAGGAGCTGAACGAATTCCTAATGACCTCATGGTGAAATACTATGAACAACGAGCTGATGCAGGAATGATCCTTACAGAAGCAACGGCAATTACACCCTCTGCCGTTGGTTACGCAAATACACCAGGAATTTGGTCGAAGGATCAAATCGATGGCTGGCGTAAAGTAACAGATGCAGTTCACGCAAAAGGTTCAAAAATTTATATGCAACTTTGGCATGTGGGAAGGATCTCTCACTCAAGTTTTTTAAATGGGCAAAAGCCTGTTGCACCAAGTGCTATCCAGCCTACGGGACATGTATCACTAGTACGACCAATTACTAACTACGAAGTACCTCGTGCACTTGAAACTGAAGAAGTGAAAGCAATTGTAAAAGACTATCGTCAAGCGGCCATCAATGCGATGGAAGCTGGCTTTGACGGAGTTGAAGTACACGCTGCCAATGGCTACCTAATTGACCAATTCTTACAAGACTCAACTAATAAGAGAGACGATATCTACGGAGGGACGATTGAAAACCGTACAAGATTCTTGCTTGAAATTACAGACCAACTCATTGAAGTATGGGGCGCTGATCGCGTCGGCGTTCATCTTGCTCCTCGCTGCGATAGCCACGACATGGGTGACTCTAATCCCCTGGAACTTTTTGGCCATGTGGTAGAAGAATTAAATAAGAGCAAGATTGCTTTCATATTTACTCGCGACCCACTAGATGAGCAAAGTCTCTTCCCAAAATTAAAAGAAAAATTTGATGGTGTTCTAATTGCCAATCAAAAATTTACAAAGATAACAGCTGAAAAAGCATTGGAAGATAAAATTGCTGATGCCATCTCTTTTGGTGTTCCATTTATTGCAAACCCAGACTTAGTTGAAAGACTAAGAATTGATGCACCATTAAATGAGCCAATCTTTGATACATTCTATGGACCTGATCATGTTGGTTATACAGATTACCCGACATTAAAGGAGCTGTGATGACACCAAAACTATCGATACTAGACTTGGTCTTCGTTAATGAAGGCCAGCACGTAAAAGATGCTTTTGATAATTCAGTTCGTAGCGCGCAAGCAGCAGAAGAATATGGCTACAATCGTATTTGGGTGGCCGAGCACCACAATATGCCTGCCATCGCAAGTGCAGCAACTTCAGTAGTTATTGGATTACTAGCAAGTCAAACAAAAACAATTCGTATTGGAGCTGGTGGAATAATGCTTCCAAATCACTCTCCTCTTGTTATTGCTGAGCAGTTTGGAACACTAGAAGCACTTTATCCTGGACGTATTGATTTAGGTCTTGGCCGCGCTCCAGGAACTGATCAAATGACCGTGCAGGCTTTAAGAACAACAGCTCAAAGTTCAAATAATTTCCCACAAGATATTGTTGAGCTTCAGCGTCTACTCTCAATGGAAAGTGCAAACGATCCAATAGTCGCCACTCCTGGGCTAGGATCACAAGTTCCCTTATGGATTCTAGGATCAAGTACTTTTGGAGCACAGCTTGCTGCACACCTTGGATTACCATATGCCTTTGCTTCGCACTTTGCCCCTGATGCAATTCAAGAAGCACTATCTCTTTATCATGCGGGCTTTGAACCATCGGCTCAACAAGACAAACCCTATGTTATGTTGGGTGTGAATATCATCATTGCAGATACTGATGAGGAAGCACAATTTCTCTCAACAAGCCAGAAACAATCATTTGCCAATCTTCGTCGTGGATTAAAGAAGAAATTCCAAGCTCCTATTGAAGATATGGATACCTATTGGGATATGCACGAGAAGATGATGGCCCAACATATGCTTCACTTCTCTTTTGTTGGTTCCAAAGAAACTGTTAAAAGAGGCCTTGATCAGTTTATCGAACGTTACCGTCCAGATGAGTTAATGGTTGTGACCTCAATTTTCGATAATGAGAAAAAGATAAAATCTCTAAAGCTTCTGTCTGAAATTTTTAAGCAGTAAGTTTTAGACCAATAATTGAAATAAGCAGTAGCGCTAGAAAAGCTGTACGTGCAAGAGTAATTGGCTCATTGAAGAGAACTATTCCTAAGATTGCAGCACCTAGCGCTCCTATTCCAACCCATACACCGTAGGCCGTTCCAATAGGAAGAGTTTGACTGGCCTTAGCAAGTAAGAACATGCTTGCAGCTAGAGTTACAAGAGTGAATATACTTGGAATCAGTTTCGTAAAGCCTTCAGTATATTTAAGTCCAATTGCCCAACATACTTCAAGAAGACCTGCAATAACAAGAATAACCCATGCAGTAGTTGTCGAGGCCATAAGAACTCCTATGAGAGTAGTTGAATAAACTCTGTTACAGATTCACTTCCAAGCTTATGAGCAAGATAACCTAGTACAATAGCGGTAGCAAGTGACGAGATTCTTAAGTTCTTCTCTTTAGTTAAAATATGAGAGAACTTAGAAGAAAAAGTCACTAGAAAGTAAAACCATATAATTGAAAACACACCGGCACCAAGTCCAAAAAGAAAACGATCTTGAACTAAATTAAAGCGTGTTGAGTATCCACCAATTAAGAAAAAGGCATCAATATAGACGTGAGGATTAAGCAGGGTAAAACTAAGCGTCGTTAAAATCACAAGACGACGCGAAAGAGCAAACTTCTTACTCTCTTCAACTTCCTTAACACCCTTCACAGAGTCAATAAATTTCATTACCGCATAGTAAAGCAGAAAAGAAGCTCCAAGAAGTCCGATACCGACTTTAAACTCAACAGTTTTTACAAGAACACCAGAAACACCGAGAACGGCCAATAGAATTAGCGCCATATCACACACTGAACAAATAGCTGCTGCTAGGTAGTGATTCTTTTTCTTAGTGCCAATATCAATAAGAAAAAGGTTCTGTGCACCCAGTGCTAGAATAAGACTTGCCTGCAATAAAAAACCTTGAGTAAAAAATTCCATAATACCTGCTCCTGAGGCGTAATTTAATGCAAATCATGATATAAGTTAAATTAATCTTTTTAATTATTAATTAGTAAAACTTATGAGAGTAAATAATGATTGATTACCATGCACTCAGGGCCTTACAGGCCGTCATCGAATATCAAAGTTTTGAACTTGCTTCTAAGGCCATAGGTATTTCCCAGTCTGCAGTAACTCAAAGAATACAAAACTTTGAGTCCTTTCTTGGGACAAAATTATTAATTAGAAAGACACCCTACCGTGCAACTGAAAAAGGAAAGTCGTACCTGAATCTTTTGCGAAAAGTAACAAGCCTAGAAAATGAAATTCTAGAAGATGATGATATCAAAAAAGCAAAGCCTACTTTAAAGATTGCCATGAACCGAGATAGCCTCGACTTGTTTTTTCTCGATGTCCTTACTGATACAAAAGTATCTCAAGTTTTGACATTACAAATTATAGCTGACGACCAAGACAATACTTTAAAATATTTAAAAAGCGGTCAAGTTGATATGTGTATAAGTTCTGAGAAGAAGCCTCTTCCTAACCACACCTCGACTCATCTAGGAGATATGGTCTACTCGCTAGTTTGTTCTAAGAAGTTTTATAAGGAATATTTCAATGAAGGTGTGAATAAAAAAACTCTCTCAGAGGCTCCTCTTGTCGTCTTTGATAAATATGACAAGGCCCAACACACTTATTTGAAAGAAAATTTTAAAGTCGATAAGCTTACTAAAATCAATCTTATGCCATCAGTCCAAAGTTTTAAAAAAGCAATCCTAGGAGGGTACGGCTATGGACTCCTTCCCTTCATTGATATGGAAAAAGAGATGAAGAAGAGAAAATTCGTTCAATTAAATCCATCTAAGAATTTTAGTGTTTCACTCTTTCTGCACCAATGGGAATATCAAAGAGAACACATTAAGCTCTTTAATGAGAAACTAATCAAGGCCGCACAAAAATTATAGAAAATTAATTACAAGGTTCTCCGAAGATATCACCTGTACCAGGCGAGCCTCCTTGGTCACATGTTAAAACAAGAAAAGCATTTGAAGACGTCCACATATCAGTACTACTTGCTACACTTGTAAGATCCCACCCTGTCGCATCAACGGCCAAGACATCCGCATATCTAAACATCCAAGTCATCGATGTTACACTTGATGTATTAAGTCCTGCCATATTAATTGATGAAACTCCATTAGCGAAATAGAACATCCCTACGAAGCTAGTTGCACTTGAAGTATTAAAATGCGTTAGATCAATAACTGATAAAATAGTATCTCTAAACATATAAGCAAAATTTGTCACAGATGAAGTGTCAAATGTTGAAATATCAAGACTTGTTAAAGAGTCCATACCAGAAAACATATACGTCATTGTTGTAACGAGAGAAGTATCAAAACTTGTCAAATCAAGAGTTGCTAAAGAAGAGGTGCCATCAAACATCCTCTCCATTCTCGTCACACTATTAGTTTCGAAGCCTGTAAGATTTAAAGAAGTTAATGCAGTCATATTTGAAAAAGTAGCCGTCATATTCGTAACATTCGATGTATCAAGCATACTTAGGTCTAAAGTTGTAATAGTACTCATCCCACTAAACATTCGATCCATATTTTCAACAATGGCAGTATCAAAGTGGGCCACACTTAAACTTGGTAAAGAATTAAGATTGCTAAATAGATACTGCATATACCTAACCTTAGAAGTATTAAAGCTTGAAATATTTAGCGAAGTTAAACTAATGCCCGATGAAAACATATAAGACATATCAGTAACATTGGCAGTATTGAAACTTGAAAGATCTAATGTTGTTAGTGTATCAAGACCAGAGAACATACTCTTCATTGTCGTAACTTTTGTCGTGTCAAAATTAGAAACATTAAGACTAGATAAAAGAGTATTACTTGCAAACATTCTCTCCATCGTAGTGACATTTGCAGTATTAAATGAAGAGAGATTCATTGAAAGCATATTAGTGTTCCAGTAAAACATATCTCTCATATTAGTAACTTTACTCGTATCAAAACTTGATAAGTCTAATGTTGTGAGAGAATCCACATGGAAGAACATCCCCTCCATATTCGTTACATTTCCTGTATTAAAATTTGATAGGTTTAAAGTCGTTAAACTTTGAACATACTTAAACATCTCCTTCATATTCGTCACACTTGCAGTGTTAAAATTTGAGATATTAAGAGACGTAAGATTTCTCATGTCTTTAAACATCGCAGTCATATAAAGAGCACTAGAAGTATCAAAGTGAGACAGATCAAGAGAAGTCAGATTAGTAACTCCCTGAAACATACTAATGAAACTTAAAACATTACTTGTATCGAAATTAGAAATATTTAAACTAGTCAGACTCCCCATATTAGAAAAAACCTGTGTCATCGAATCAACATTTGAAGTATTAAATCCAGATAAATCAAGTGTTGTCAAAGCTGTCGCCCCATTAAACATATAGGACATTGTTACAACACTACTTGTATCAAGCCCGGTCATATCAACTGAAGTTAAAGACGTATTATTCATAAAAGTATATTCAAGCGACGTAATACCAGTTGACGCCGTACCTGCAACAAAAGTCGTAAGTTGATTACAATTGTAAAATGCTCGAGATAAACTTACCCAACCAACTTCTCCAAGAGATTCGACTGAAATTAATTGATGTTGATTAGTATAAGCACCATTGAGAAAATCCATTCCCTCAAATGTACCAACAATCTTCACTTGATAGTCACCAGCACTTGCATAAGTATGGGCCTTATTTGCATCAGTATCTGATGTAATTGTCTGAACAGGTGTTCCGTCACCCCAATCAACTGTAAAATTATAATTATAAGTTGCTACAAGTGGTAAAGTGACAACTTCATTCACAGCCGTCGTTCTCCAAGTCGTCTTAAACGGATTAATTTGTTTACCAGATAATGAAACAGTAGGTGTTGTATATGTTCCATCTGAAACAGTTAGACTACCTGTGTATGTTGTTGCGGCCGTTTCAACACCACGAACACTGATTGTACAACTTGCTCCTGCTCCTAAAGAGATTCCCGTACAATTATCAACAACGACTTCAAAATTACTTGTGTCTCCAGTAATAACTGGAGATTGAATTGTACCTGTTGAAATCGTTCCATTATTCGTCACAGTTAAAATAGACTCATCTCCAATTTCTCCGGGTTCAATATCAAGACTACTTAAAACCTCTGGAGAAATGTCAAATTGCTCAACCGTCTGATAATTAAATATTTCATAAACGGTCGAGTTTCCATCTGTAAGAGCAAGTGTAACAACGCTCGTATCTTTAACACCAGCATTTGGAGTTAGCGTAACTGTACAGTTAGGGGCCGTTCCACCAATAACAATATTTGCATTACTAAGTAGAGCAGTATTACTAGAACTTCCAGTTACTGAACCAGAACAAGTTATCGTCGAATCAGCATCACCAATAGTAAATGGAATCGGAGTTGTTGCTGTACTAATTAACGAATTTTGATCGGCAACTGAAGAAATAACAGGAGGGATATCACATGGATGTCCTGCAGTAAGTCGAATATTATCTAAGGCCATATCTGAGGTATAGGTACTACCTGTCACTCCTCTAAAGCGAACCATTGTAGTTGTTGAACCGGGGAAAGATTCACATAAGTTAATACTTTCAGAGAACCATGAATTTCCTTGATCTCCAGATTGGCCCCAAAGAATGCTTGGCTCCCATGTACTTCCACCATCAAGAGAATACTCTAAATTTAACTCTCCCATCGCGGCACCATACATATGCCAATCAAATTCAATCACATACTTATCAGTAACCGTATTGAAAACCGGACTTTCTATCACATGAGTATTATTATAATTACTCGATGACTCAATGAAAGCATAATAAGTACCATCTGTTGGAGAACTAGGACCAGTTCCAGAGCTTGGAGTAGTATCAGGATCGACAGACCAATTTCCATCATCAGTTGCAGATTGAGACCACGTCGTAACCCCTGTCGAAGCAAATGTTTCATTATAAGAAGGCCCTGGAAGGTCGGCTACAACGATTGCAAATATTTCGTTATCCGTTAAACTACCGTCTGTTGCCGTAATCATAAACTCATACTCACCATCTTGGGTTAAGTCAGGAGTCCAGTCCATAACACCTGTCGAGATATTAAAGCTGACTCCTGTTAAGCTCGTACAGCTTGAGCCTGAAACACTACCATCAATATTGATATCGTATGTACATGAATAAGTTAGCGCCTGACCATCGAGATCAAGATCGTCTCCCCCATCTGATGCATTAACAGTTGTGATAGGAGTATTTTCAATTGCACTATTTTGATCAGCGATTGCATCAAGAACAGGAGGAGCATTTACATTATTAACTGTTACACTAAAGATTTCATCATCACTTAAGCTTCCATCACTAGCGACAATTTTAAATTCATAATTACCAGATTGAGTATAATCAGGTGTCCAATCCATTACCCCGGTCGTCGCGGAGAATGAAACCCCTGACAACGATGTACAAGAAGTAGCACTTGCAACAGCACCATCAACAACTGTGTCATATGTACATGAATATGAAATAGAATCTAAATCAGCATCTAAATCATCTCCCCCATCTGCAGCATTCACACTCGACATCGCAGAGTTTTCAGAAACAACGATATCTGCGATAGAATCTAGTACAGGAGCACGATTTGTATTTGTAACCGTAACGCTAAAAATCTCAGAGTCACTTAAACTTCCATCTGATCCAGTTATTTGAAACTCATATGAACCAGACTGATCATAATTAGGAGTCCAATTTAAAACTCCTGTCGTACCATTAAAGCTAGCTCCAGTAAGAGACGCACAATTTGCACCACTGACACTACCATTTACGACAGTATCATAGATACATGTATAAGAGATCGCATCATTGTCATTATCTAAGTCGTCTCCACCATCACCGGCATTAATTGGAGTCATCACAGAGTTTTCCGCGACAGATTGATTTGAAATACTATCTAGGACTGGAGGCTGGTTGACATTATTAACAGTGACGACAAATATTTCATTATCACTTAAGCTTCCATCACTACCATTAACTTGAAACTCATAGCTTCCGGCTTGACTATAATTTGGCGTCCAATCAAGCTCCCCTGTTGAGGTATTAAATGTAACACCTGATAGAGTCGAACAATTGGCACCTGCGACACTTCCATCAACAGTAGTATCGAAAGTACATGAATAAGTAATTGTATCTAAATCAATATCTAAATCATCAGCACCGTCAGCTGCATTAATCGTAGTTAAAGCTGAATTCTCATTTACTGATGCATCGGAAATACTATCTAATACAGGGGCACGATTGACATTATTTACAGTGATTGAAAATATCTCATCATCACTTAGGCTTCCATCACTCCCAACAATCTTAAACTCATAAGTTCCTGCCTGAGAGAAATTAGGAGTCCAATTTAGAACCCCTGTTGCGATTACAAAAGATGCTCCTGGAAGTAGAGAACAATCAGTTCCACTCGTCACTGCCCCATCAATGACAGAATCGTATTCACAGTTATAAGTAATGGTATCTAGATCAACATCTAAGTCGTCTGCTCCATCAGCAGCATTGATAGTTGATAGCGAAGAATTTTCTGCAACTGTTTGATCACCAATTGGATCTAAGACTGGTGCACGATTAGTATTTGTTACGTTAATAACAAATATTTCGTCATCATCTAACGTACCATCACTACCTATAATTCTAAATTCATAATTTCCAGATTGATCATAATCAGGAGTCCAATCGAGCTCACCTGTTGCGGTATTTAAACTGACTCCCGTTAGTGTCGTACAATTTGAACCTATTGATACCACCCCATCAATAACGGTGTCATATAAACACGAATATGTTATGGCCTCAAAATCACCATCTAAATCGTCACCTGAATCATTTGCATTAACAGTTGTTATTGAAGCATTCTCAGCAATACTAAAGTCAGAAATAGCATCAAGGACAGGAGCTTGATTAACATTATTGACTGTAATGACAAAAATCTCATCATCACTTAAACTTGCGTCGCTACCATTGATTCTAAACTCATATAATCCACTCTGAGTAAAATCAGTCGTCCAATCAAGCTCTCCTGTTGTCGTATTAAATGATACTCCTGAAAGACTTAGACAACTAGTTGAACCAACACTACCATCAACTGTTGTATCATAAAAGCAAGTGTATGAAATTGTATCTAAATCAATATCACTATCATCGCCTCCATCACCTGCATCAACTGTAGTTATGGCAGAGTTTTCAGTGACACTAAAATCGGCAATAGCATCAAGCACAGGAGCACGATTAGTATTTGTAACAGTAACCACAAAGATTTCATCATCACTTAAGCTGCCATCACCTCCCGTGATCTTAAATTCGTAAGTTCCTTCTTGATCAAAATCAGGAGTCCAATCTAATTCACCATTAACAGAATTAAACGATACTCCTGTTAACGTTGAACAGTCAGCTCCAATAACACTTCCATCAATTGTAGTATCAAATGAACACGAATAAGAAATCGTATTTAAATCAAAATCGAGATCGTCCCCACCATCTCCCGCATCAACAGTTGTGATAGCATTATTTTCACTTACGATAATGTCTGAAATAGCATCTAATACTGGAGCAACATTTACATCATTTACAACAATCGAAAAGATTTCATCGTCACTAAGGCCACCATCTGCTCCCGTAATCTTAAATTCATAATCACCTGATTGAGAGTAACTTGGTGTCCAGTCAAACTCTCCAGAGTTAATATCAAACGAAATCCCTGTTAATGTTGAACAGTCAGCTCCAGTAACACTCCCATCAATTGTAGTATCAAATGAACAAGAATAAGTAATTGTTTCGAGATCAATATCAAAATCATCACCACCATCACCAGCATTAACTGTTGCTATGGCACTATTTTCAGCAACTATGATATTTGAGATAGGATCCAATACTGGTGCACGATTCACATTGTTAACAGTGACTGTAAATATCTCTTCATCACTAAGACTTCCATCACTCGCAATGATCTTAAATTCATAACCACCGGCCTGGATAAAACTAGGCGTCCAGTTAACAATTCCAGTCGCTGGATCGAGATTAAACCCAGAAAGTGTTGAACAACTTGTCCCTGAAACACTTCCATCCACAACAGTATCAAATTCACACGAATAAGTGATGGCCTCAAGATCAATATCAAGATCATCCCCACCATCAGCTACGTCAATAGTTGTCATTGCCGAATTTTCATTTACAGTTAGGTTTGCAATACTATCAATGACAGGTGCACGATTATTATTGGCAACATTTATAACGAAAATCTCATCATCTACAAGGTTTCCATCTGAGGCGACAACCATAAACTCGTAACTTCCACTTTGAAAGTAATTTGGCGTCCAATCGATAACACCAGAAGAAGGATTTAATGAAACTCCGGCTATCGTAGTACAATCAATTCCCGAATTCACATTTCCGTCAGCAATCATGTCATAAGTACATGTATAAGTAAGAGGCTCACCTCCACTATCAAAATCGTCTCCACCATCACCGGCATCAATAGTTGCAATTGGACTTCCTTCCGCAATTGGCCCTTGATCAGCAATAACATCAACAACAGGAGGAACAAAGCCTGAAAGCGTACCACTTACTGTGGCAATATCAGAACTCTCCTTAGAGTCACTTGTATACATTGAAACACTATAACTTCCATTATTTGAGGCAACAGGCCTTATATCGAAAGTACATGTATCATTAGGAGCTAAGACAACTCCCTCACAATTATCATTGATAACTTCAATATGCTCAGCATCCGCACCAACGATAACTGGTGCCATCAGCGCAGCACTCTTAACAGTTCCTGAATTTTTTAACGTTAGCGTTTCACTAGGTCCAGGAGAAGCTCCTCCTGAAATATTTAAGTTACTAATAGAGTTCGTTGAAAGAGTTAGATTCACTCTTCCGATAAAAGTATTTGAGCTTCCAGAAGAATTACTTGAACTTTCTTCACTATTGTCTGCTACAGAATCTTCAGAAGGATTGAAGACACTTGTCACTTTAATCCCAAGTTCTTTCTCTTCTTTATTTTTATTACTTGGAGCAAAACTTGGCGAATCAAAATCTTGCGGCGGAGTTTCAAAAAAACGTTCATCCAATGAAGAGACTTTTTTTACAGGATCACTACTTAATGCAGAACTATAGCCGCCCTGCTTTTGTCCAATCGAATAGTATCCGATATTTTCCTCTTCGTTATACTGCTCGGCCACTAATGTACTGGCCACATTACGATCTTGCTCTTTCTTGAATTCATCCTGTGAAGATTGAGAGATATCCTTGAATGGATAGCTTTGATTTTTTTGCTCGTTCTTTAAGGAAAGCTTTGAGTTATTTGTTACTTCTTGATTAACTTCTTCTTTAGATTTTACAGATTGATTTTCGTTGAATGAAAATGAGAAATAATAAACTAAGAAAATAGCCGATGCGATAAATGAGAATTTGAATAATCTTGAATTATTCCTCAATTTAAAGATCCCCCACCTACTGCACTAAATTTTCTATGCTAAAGAAAATTTAATGTGCACTACAAAAATAATAACTTAAGGCTAAAAATCAAACTAATTTTGTAGCTAAGTAATTAAAATCATTCGCTCTCTTTAAAAAAAGCGCGCCTAAAATTTAGGCCAAGTGCAATGATGAAAACCCCTAAATTAATCAACATCTACCAACTCACCCTAAGGCAAATTAATTAAATAACTTATCGGTAGTCTCTATAGAATTATGAACAAATTCTCTTTGCTTTGATAAATTTTTTTAAAATGAGCCTAACTATCTGAAACTAAAGAAGACACTCATCAAGCAGGGCACGTACATCAAATTGAGCACCTAGTTTGTGAAGAACAAAGAAAACACCACCTATCTTTCGATCTAGAAAAACGGTATGTCTTGAAGGATTTCCTACGGCGACCTCCTTCATTAGCTGAGGGGCCATTTCCATAACCTTATCTGCAACGTTGGAGCGACCCCAATCATAGACCCCACCCTGAAAAGGTGCAGCTATAATTTTGGCATACTCCCAGAAGAAGTCTTCATTTGTTTTTTTATTCTTAGATAGGTATTCCATCTCATAGAGGTTTGAGAAGAATAACTCGCGATCAAGATTAGCGCAGGCGATGATTAGAGTTTGATAGCCCTTCAAGAAATTGTCTGGTGGAGTTTTTGAAGCACCAAAATCAATTAAACCCCAGCGGTTATTTGGTAATAAAATATAATTACCCATATGAACATCTGTCTGAACTTTTTTAAACTGGAAAAGCTCTAAGAACATAAGTCTCATGAAATCTCTACCAAGCTCGTTTCGATCTTCTTGAGATAGATTTAATTGGTCAAGATCTCTTAGGCTATGGCCATCAAGATATTCCATCGTTAAAACCTGCTCATTACTAAAATCCTCTAAGACTTCAGGTATTTTGTATTGCGGGTATTCACTTAATAATTTTCGAAACTCATTTATAGACTTAGCCTCTGCTTGATAATCAGTTTCAAGAAAGAGCATCTCTTCAATTTCACTATAGATTTCTTTTAAGTCTACTTCTTTTGGTATGACATTGAGTAACTTCATTAAGATTTTTAGGGCCTTCACATCATTCTTGATTGCCTTTCTGACACCCTTGTACTGAATCTTCATGGCGTAATCAACACCGTTATAGTGAGCAAGATGAACTTGGCCAAGACTTGCAGCCGCGATTGGTTTCTCTTCTATCTCAAGTTGTTCTAAAAAACTTTTAGGAACTTGATCTTTAATTTGTTCCCACTCTAGATAGTAAGACTGACTCTCTAACTGCTTTAATACTTTTTGCGCTTCAGGCGGTAGAAACGCACTTGCATAAGTCGATAGTAATTGACCAGCTTTCATGAGAGAGCCCTTCATCACACCGAGCTCATTTACAATGAGTTCCACGTGAGGACCAATACCACCACTCAATTTATTTTTTAAATCTTCATTACGTTTAGACCAAACGTCTTTTCCCATTTTTAAAGCGAGTTTTGCAACCCCTACTTGTCTTGAGATGAACTTATTTTTTATTTTATTTATTTTCTTCATTAGCATTCTTATTCTAACATTAACTAAAGGAGAATGGATGTATTTTCGACTCAATAACTGTAAGCATGCCCTAATAATTGGTGCCGGTCATGGAATTGGACTTGGGATAGTGCAAAATTTATTAGAGAACTACTCAGGTATGCACGTCACAGCAACCTATCGAAAAAGAGAAAGTGCCTTAGATTTATTAAGCCTAGAAAAGTTATTTCCTAATAACTTACATGTATACCAGTTAGATCCTACTAAAGAAGAGCAGATAAAAAACATGGCCCTAGAACTTGTTGATAGCTCTTTTGATCTGATAATTAATAGCGTCGGAATGCTTCATGACATAGAACTTAATCCAGAAAAATCTCTTAAAGAATTTGATCCTGAGAATTTTATTAGAATTATTCAAGTGAACGCAATGGTTACACCACTCATTGGAAAGTATTTTGAAAAGAATCTAAGTAATACTCCTAGCCTTTTTGCAAGTATTTCAGCAAAAGTAGGAAGTATCGAAGATAATAAGATTGGTGGTTGGTACAGCTACCGAACTTCAAAAGCGGCACTGAATATGCTTATAAAAAATATCTCTATCGAATTCGAAAGAAAGAGAAAAAAATGTGTAGTTCTTGCTATTCATCCAGGAACGACTAAAACAATATTATCCGAACCATTTATAGGTAGAACTTCCTACATAATTCACGAGACACACGAAACAGCTTCTAATATACTTAATACCATTAATAATAGAGAACTTAGTGAAACTGGAAAGTTTCTATCTTGGGACGGCGGAGAAATTCCATGGTAACGACAACAATTAATGATACTGATTTTAAAAACTTTGATGAGAGAAAGAGAATAAAATTCATAAATGCTTTATCAGGATTTAAGTCAGCAAATCTTGTCGGTACAATCAATAATGAAGGACAAACTAATCTTTCAATTATCAGTTCTGTCGTTCATCTAGGTGCGTCTCCAGCTCTTATTGGCCTCGTGATTAGACCTGATACGGCCAGAAGAGATACACTAGAAAATATTCGTGAAAATGGCTTTTTTACGATTAACCATGTTAATGAAACAATTGTAGAAAAGGCCCATCAAACAAGTGCCCGCTATCCTCAAGATCAAAGTGAATTTGATGCCTGTGGCCTAACTGAAGAGTACAAAGATAAATTTCTTGCACCATTTGTTTTAGAAGCAAATATTAAAATGGCGATAAAATTTGTGCGTGAAATTAAAATCGAGGAAAATGGTACACATTTTTTAATTGGTGAAATTAAAAGTGTTCACTTACCACAAGATTGCCTTGAGGAAGATGGCCATATCGATATTCATAAAGCCTCTACAATCTGTGTGTCAGGTCTAGATGCTTACTTTACGACGAGTGCTCTAGGTCGCCTCAGCTATGCAAAGGCCGATCGCCCACCAAGTTGGCTTTAGAGAAAAATACAAAAATTTTCCTAGCTAGCATTGACACTATTTTTTTTGCTACCATTTTTTTATTACGAGAGGTAAATAACTAATTTTTCGACCTCTAAAGAATCTTTTTTACTACAAACCGTATCAAGGAGACTTTATGTTAAAGAAAACTAATTTATGTGATTTTTCAAAACCTTTATTTTCTGACTTCGGTATTGAGCTGACATATGAACAGCATCAGAAAATAAAAGCACGACTCGATAGGCTTATGGACCGATGCCCTAATCATGGCCACTATCAGCTTGAATTTAAGAAGCATGAGTCTAATTATATAGCTCAGCTCAGTATTAAGTCCTATTCGAAAAACTTCTATGCAAAAAAAGTTGCACATACCCCATATCAGGCATTTCTCCTTTTAGAGGAGGAAATCGATGAGCAATTATTAAAATGGAAAAGAGAAAGATTTAGTAATAGCTTAGCAAGTAATTTACGTGGACCGCAAGTCGCGTAATTTATCCCTTGGCAAAACTCCTGACATCTCCAGGAACCAATTATGGTTCCTGGAACTTAATTAGATCTATTCTTTTGAACGAGGATTACGGCGAGCTTGTTTTGCCATAATTTCTAAATAGAATGACTCAGCTTTTTCACTCACGAGTAAATCAATCTTTTTGTTGATTTCTTTTTCATGAATCGCTTGAGCAGATTCTGCACTTTCACCAATACGACAGTCGAAATCCCAAAAGTCAGAACCTTCAGGCAACTCTTTTCGACGCTCTCTTTTAATATACTTCTTTACTTCAAATTTAATTTTATCTGCGACTCTTTCAGCTGAGCGCTTTTCATCCACTAATTTAAATGTTTTCTTCACTTTAATCTCACTATTTATATGTAATAGAAGCTTTTAGCATGGAAAATCTCGGAACACACCCTATTAATCACAACCTAGTTCACTTTACTTAAATTAAGGACAGGAATAGAATAAGACTATGAAGAAAAAAACTATTGCCCTCGTGGCACACGATAGTAGAAAGAATGACCTAATCCAATGGACTTTAGATCACAAAGATAAACTAACTAATCATAATCTTTGTGCAACGGGAACAACTGGAAGACTTTTAGAAGAAAAATTAGGCATTAATATTCATAAGTACCTAAGTGGGCCTATTGGCGGAGACTTTCAAATTGGAAGTGCAATTGTTGAAGATCAAGTTGATATGCTTATTTTCTTTTGGGACCCATTAGAGTCAATGGCACACGATCCAGATATCAAGGCCTTGCTAAGAATTGCTACACTTTACAATATCCCAATGGCCTGCAATCAAACAAGCGCTGACTATTTCATCAACTCAAGTTTAATGGACTCTGAATATGAGAGAAAACTTTCTGTGCTCAATAATTACAATCAAGCACGAAAAGGAATTAATTAAAAAAGTCCATATACACCTTAAACCAAGGAGTATCTCCAAAGCGCTCAACTACTTTATCAAAGAAGACTTCAACACCTTCTTCAGTTAGGCCCATTTGGTCATATGAAAGCTGCTCATAAAGATTCATGATAAGACTTGGTGTAAATGAATCCATAAGTTTTTCTAGATAAGCTAAGCCTTGTTGAGGATTGCGTGTAAGAAGATAATCATAGATTGATAATCTTTTAATATCACATGCCTCTGCAGAGCGTTTTTGAATACTAAGTCCATTATCAAAGTGATGCCATTGAGGAGTTTTATCATTTACTGTTCGAATACAAAGGGTAACGGTTGGGTTTTGCTCGTGAAGTACACGATGTGAGAACTCCAGCCCTCTTTTAATCTCACGGATATCACCCTTAACCAAAGTTTCATCGATTACACATTCGATTTCACTTGTGTAGATATCAGGAAAGAATTCTTCTTTCATATGAACCTTAAATACTTCATGTCTTGACTCTCCGGCCACAACTTGAAAAGCTCCACAAAAAGAATGTGAATGGATTGAAGTATCTAAAGTCTGCCAGAAATATAGATCAACAACAAAGTGTCCATTATTGAAGATTGTAACAGGTGGCTGACCAAATCCGTTATAAACATTAACTTGCTCAGGAAGAGTCTCTTGCTCTAAACTCCACTGCGCAATAAATGATTCAATCTCTTCAAGTTCAAAATCAAACTTAGACTTCAAAAGATAATCAGTACATACTCTTGAAAAGTCTTCTTCACTTGGCCTCAAGGCTTCTATTTCTTTTCCAATATTCAAAAGGTCTTTTATATTCATTTAATTCTCATTTTTAAATTCGTGTAAAATTACACATTCTTGTTTTCTTAAAATACTGGCCATCACGATTTCTTCCACTATAGATTCTTGAATAGCTCATTTCCTCACCATCGACTTTAAGAAATCCCACTCCCTGTGCATTGGAAGTTTGATTACGATCTTTCATCCATTGAACACGATCGACATTAAAGTAAAGACTCTGCCCATCTCTGCCCCAGTATAGGTTGTGAACATTAAATGTCTTTTCATATTTATTCTCATATTGTTCACTATAAGGCTTACCTATCTTATAATCCATCCCATAAAAATTTATGTGCTCACAGCTCTCCTGCTTAATGTAGAGTTTTTCAACTTTAACTGATCCATCTCGATCACAAAGCCCTTCCCATGTACCAGTAAGTGCTGGGCAATTGGCAAACGAGCTAAGAGAAATTAGGCTTAAAATTGAGAATTTTAAATTGCGATGATTCATTAGTCTTCCTTAAGTATATTTAACTTCATTTATAGATAAGTTTAGCTGTTTTTTCTCTATAATGAAAAGTGGAGTTTTATCATGCTGGCCTTACTTACGTTAACGATCATTTTATTTACTTCAATAACCATTGTGAAAGTTGCCACAAAAATACTGGTATTGACGGGATTAAGTGATGAGGTGGCAAGATTTCAGGCAAAGTCAGCTCTTACTGGAACAGGATACACGACCAGTGAGTCTGAAAGTCTTGTTAATCATCCTTTGAGAAGGCGCGTTCTCAGTTTTCTAATGACTATTAGTAATGTAGGTATAATCTCTGTTATATCAACCGCTATTTTATCATTTGTTAATATCGATACAACAGTTGAAGGACTTAGTCGTTTTGCAGTTGCGATCACTCTTTTTTCAATAATTATATACATCACACAAAGCAATTTCTTTAATAAGTGGCTTAATAAGAAACTTAAAGTTTACTTAGGAAAACTATCAAATGTGGAACTCGTGGATTACGCAAATCTCCTACATCTTGGAGATAGTTTTGGTATTGGAGAAGTGTATGTTTCAGATAATCACTGGTTTGCTAATAAAACTGTAAGAGAGCTCTCACTTCCGAGAGAGGGACTTATTGTCCTCGGAGTGCAAGTTGCTAACGGAGAATACTTAGGACTTCCCTCAAAAGACTATGTCATAACGACTGGTGATACGGCCATTTTATACGGAAGAGCAGATATGCTTAGTGAGATAAGTACGAGAACAGTTGATATTGGTGATACAGAACGAAAAGAGGCCATCGAAAAATTAGCAGAAATTCGAAAAGAAGAAAAAGTTAGAGAAGAGGAAATTGTTGAAACCCGTGAAGCAAGCTAATACTCTCTTCCATCTGGTCTTGGTGCTATTAGAATTTTAAAGTACTTAAGAAGAAAAATAGCAAACCCACCACACCAAAATAATACGGCCACATACAAACTAGTAAAATAATACTGTAACGATATGATTGGAATTAACGAACGTGTTAGTGCACCAATTATGATTAGTAGATAAGATAACTTCGTCCAAGTATCTGCTTGAATTGATCGACCAGTATGTCCTAGCGAAACACGTGTCATTATCCCTATTGCAACGACTGCTAGCCCCCCAGCAAGAAGTAGATGTAAGGCTGCATTTGTCTCATTAACACGCATATTAAAAATACCTACAAATCGTAGAATTAACTCAAGATTAATTAGTGCAATTCCTATGTGCAGAATAAAGAGGATCGGAATGCTTATAGTTGCTAAAGGACGCCATAAATATTGTCTAAAGCAATTTGAGACAATAGCAATAATAAGAATTGCGAGGTTAATAGCTGAAAGATTGTCTTGATTCCATAAAACGGCCAGCATCAAAACAGAAGCTAAGCTAAGAAGGTTTAGCCAATTAGGAACATCAATACTAATATTTGATATTTTACTTCTGGAAAAGAAAGGTATTACCCTTCCAGCGATCAACAAAATAATAAAACGTATTAGCCCAATCGCAAGGTCTCTTCCATAATCTGCCACGACAGCTTCTTGAAATAAATTTCCCCACGTGTGCAAAAAACTACTCAAAGAAAAGCCTAATAGTAGAGGAATAAAAACAAATTTCTGCTTTGGAAAATGCCAAAGTTTAACTAAAAGCATTATTAATAATATAGGGAAAAAAAGATTTAAGTTAATAAGCAAGCTAGAGGGCCCAAGAGGAATAAAATAGGCCAACCTTTCAAGGCCCCAAATGAGAAGTAAGAAAGCCAACCACTTTCCTTGATAAGGCCTAGAACCAGTCCAATTAGCACTTGCTGTTAACAAAAATCCAGCGATCAAGGCACCACAAAAACCAAAGAGCATTTCATGCGAGTGCCAAAATATCGTATCAAGCGAGTTCAGTGGTACATCGATGTGCCCAAGATAAGAAAGAACCCAAATAATGGGATTAAGGGCCGCCATTAATCCGGCCATAAGAAAAAATGGCCTAAAACTGATTGAAAATAGTGCTCTTAATCCCATCACTCTCTCTGCTTACTTAAGAAGAACGTCGGCCCTAGTCGACTCAGCAATTGCTGCAGCTTCTTTAATTAGCTCATCTGCCACACCCAGCTCTTGTAAAGTAGCGCCAAGATTTTCAACAACGGCATTGAAATGCTCATCATTTAATCCTTGAGCAACAAGGGCCTCGTGAGCTTCTCTCATTCCCTTTCCATCATATGTATTTGGACCACCAAAGGCATAAGTTAAAAACATAATTTGCTTTCTTCTTTGAGCGGCCATATCGATTCCTTCAAAAAAGTGCCTAATGCGCTCATCAGCTAGAACCTTATTATAAAAAACATCGACAGCTGCGTTAACTGCTTCTCTACCACCAATTCTTTCAAATAACTTTGTCATTTCATCTCCTTAATATATATCTGAAATACATATTATGTATGCTAGACTTAAATGGTATTAAAGTAAACAGGAAAATTAATATGCGTTTGGCCAGTTTTACAGATTATAGTTTACGAGTACTTATATATATCGCTCTAAAGGGCGATGAACGCTCTACTGTAGCAGAGATAGCCGACAAGTATAAAATCTCAAGAAATCATCTTGTGAAAGTCGTTCACAATCTTTCCTCAATGGGAATCATTGACTCCTATAAAGGAAAAGGTGGAGGCATCACGCTTTCTACTGCACCTGGCCAAATAGTAATTGGAAACTTAGTACGCCAATTAGAAGAGGACTCTCCACTTGTTGAGTGCTTTGGTAATTCAGGAAATTGTATAATTAATCCAACTTGTAAGTTAAAGAGTGCACTGATAATTGCTCAAAATAAATTCTATGAAGCACTCAATGAATACACATTGGACGATCTTATTTCTAATAAAGCAAAATTAGTCGAAATCTTTACAGCGGACAATTAGACTCTAACAGTCCCCTAATATTCTTTTGAAATTTTCTGATAACTTTTATTTGCTCATCTAGTTGAGTTAATTTTTCTTCAAGTTGTTTTCGAAGTCTACCATTTGGATTTTTAGAGGCGAGTACTTTTGCCATTGACTTAATTTCAGAAAGTGAAAAACCAAGCTCTTTTGCCTGCACAATTAGTTTTAAAAGTTCGACAGCTTCAACAGGATAAACTCGATAGCCATTATCACCTCTTTTAGGAACAAGAAGCTCCATCTTTTCATAATAACGAATGGCCGATGAAGGTATTCCCGTCTGCTTAGATAAATCACCTATTTTCATTTTTTTACTCCAGAGCTTGACCTTAAAGTATGGTTTAAGGTTTATACTAATCTAAACTAATCATAAAAAGGAAAACAAGTGAAATATTTTTTTACAGTACTATTAGCATTTAATATTCTAGCGGCAAGTGAAGCTCCTCGCTTTTCAATTATTCAAACAGGCACAGCAAAGACATTAGAGGCCCTAATTTATGAAGAAGGTAGTCTTTTTAAAACAATGATGGTGAATCATGCCGGTTTTCTCATAGAGAATAAAGGTAAGTATATTCTTTTTGAAACTGGCCTAGGCGATGATGTGCATGATCAATTTGCACTCGATATGTCTTGGTGGGCAAAGCCTATATTTGCTTACCATAAGCTTGATTCAATTAAAGATCAAATCAAGGATCACTATAAGATTGAAAATATTATTCTTTCTCATGCTCATTGGGACCATGCTAGTGGCCTTATCGATTATCCAGAAATTACAACACTTGTAAGCGAAGAAGAAATGCATGAAGTAATTCACCCTACTCCAAATCGTACATTTCCTTCTCAATTTAAAAATATCAAAACAAAAGCTTTTAAATGGAAAGAAGAAGAATACCTTAGTTTTCACAAATACTATGATGTATTTGGGGACAGGAATGTCATAATTGTACCTCTTTTTGGACATACCCATGGCTCACTTGGAATTATTCTCAATAATGCTAAAGATGGTAAGAAGTATTTCTTTGTCGGCGATGCTATTTGGACAACAAGACAACTTAGTCCACTTCAAAACAAGCCCTATCTTTCTTCTAAGTTAGTTGATACAGACAAGGCGATGGCACGTAAGAAAATTGAGATCGTAAAACTAATGCAACAAAAAGGCTACATCATTGTACCAACACACGACTTCTACGTGCATGAATCACTTGGCTATTATCCAAAATGGAATTGAGCTATTCTTTCATCGTTGGGAGCTTCAAGCCAAATTTAATAGCACCATACCTTAGAACAAATGTTGTGATCATTACTGCCAGCGCTGGGTATAGAGGATCAAAATCAATTTGAGAAAGAATGATGAAGACGACAGACGAAATCGCAGCTACTGTCGCATATAGTTCCTTCTGATAGAGAATTGATAATTCTCCGCTGAATGCCGATCGTAAGATCCCTCCTAGCACTGCAGTCACAACTCCCATCAATAATGACGTTTCATTATTAAATCCCAAAAGCAAAGTCTTTTGAGTTCCAATTACAACGAAGAAACCAAGTCCTAGTGTATCCAGAAATAATAGTAATGAACTTTGGCGCTCATAAAACTTTCTCATGAAAAAAGTCGAGAGAGTTGCAATGATAATGATATAAAGATAAATTGGGTTCTTAGTCCAAAAAACAGGCTCAGCTATAATAAGGTCTCTTACCGTACCTCCCCCAACAGCAGTTAGGAAGGCCAAGAATAGCATTCCAAATAGATCAAGCTTTGATTTTCCACCAACTGAAGCACCTGTAACAGCGAAGGCAAAGGTACCAAGGTAGTCAATATAGATAAATTCATTTGTCATATTTTCCTCTATAAAGAGTTTAGCATATATTTCAATAAAATTTACTTTTAGAATTTACCAAATAATTACTATTATCCAGTTATAATGAATAAAGAAAACTTTTAACCATGGATGTGTTAAGTGCTTATTTTTATCATTTGTCTTTTGATGCTTGCTTTTGCTTATAAATTCTATAGCCCATTTGTTGAAAAACAAGCAGGTATCGACTCTCAGAATCTAACACCAGTTAAAAAATTTGAAGATGGTGTTGATTATGTTGAAGTATCACCTACAAAGGCGTTCCTAATTCAATTTCTAAATATCGCGGGAGTTGGCCCTATTTTTGGACCAATTCTAGGTGCTATTTATGGACCTATCGCACTCGTTTGGATTGTATTGGGAAATATCATTGGAGGCTCTGTCCATGACTTCTACTCGGGAGTACTTAGTATTAAGGAGGATGGAAAAAGTTTACCTGAAATAGCAGGTCACTATTTAAACACATACTTCAAAGCGATCATGCTACTTTTTACAGCAATGCTCCTCTTCTTTGTTGGTGTTGTATTTATCATGAGCCCCGCCGGCCTAATCAGCAATCTCGATGCCTTTAAAGACACGATGTTTGCCAGTAATAACTTCTGGGTACTAGTCATTCTCGCTTACTATCTACTAGCGACACTACTTCCTATCGATAAAATTATTACAAAATTTTATCCATTATTTGGTCTATTAATGGTTGTAATGACCGTCTTGATAGCAATTTCATTAATTCTTCACGCACCAATGTTACCAAAAATAGAGAATATCTTTGCATACATATCGCATTCACATATTAACTATGAATTATTAAACAGAGATCCTAATGGACCCCCTGTATGGCCACTCTTATTCGTGACAATTACTTGTGGTGCAATTAGTGGATTTCATTCAACACAAGCTCCAATCATTGCAAGATGTCTTGGAAATGAAAAATATGTAAGGCCAGTTTACTATGGAGCGATGTTAGCTGAAGGTGTTGTGGCATGTGTTTGGGCCCTTGCCGGAATATCTGCGTTTCCAGAAGGTTACGTACAACTAAAGGCCGTTATTGCACAAGGTGGTCCAGGGCTAGTCGTGAAACAGATCTCCTCAACATACCTAGGTGCTCTTGGTGGTGTTATGGCCGTTTTGGCGGTTGCAGTCTTCCCTATAACTTCAGGAGATACTGCATTTCGCTCATTAAGATTAACGATTATTGATGCATTTAATATTCATCAAAGCATAAGGAATCGACTATTGGTTTCAATACCAATTCTAACTGTCGCCTACTTTATGACAAAAATCGACTTCTCTCTTATTTGGCGCTACTTTGCCTTTTCAAATATGCTCTTATCAACAAGTGTTCTCTGGCTTGCAACGAAGTATTTATTTGATCGCAAAGCAATACACTGGATAGTTAGCTTACCAGCAATTGTTGGAACGGCAGTTACAATTTCATATATTCTGACTGCTCCTATAGGAGTTAATCTTTCAAAAGAGCAGGCCCAGCCAATTGGAGTTATAGTTGGAATCATTTGCTTAATTATCCTTATCGTTTTTCATCGTAAGAAATACTCACTTAAGGCCCAAGTATGATCACGTAGGTCCTTTAATAAAGGACCTATACTAACTTGCTTTTTTCAAATGAAATGAATCCATTTTGCTTTTATCTACTGTTAAATTAAAAATGTCTGGTCGAGAATAATGACCTCCAATATCAAGAGATCTTCTTGCATCAATAACTTCCTCTAAATCATATTCTGCATAAAGAATTCCTTTTTCCCGTGACATTGGACCAGCAACGGCACCTCCAAAAGGTTTAAATAAAACAGCATCACCATCAGATAACCAATCATCAGGCTCTGGGAAAACATCATCTTTAAAAGGTACATCATCAGGAATATCACAACATTGAATAGCTGTAGAACATCCTGCGACCCAGCAGCCTCCCTCTCTAGCTATATGCTTAAGAGTTCCAAGCCAAGATTCCCCACAGTCCCAAGTTGGGGCCAAGTAAACCTCGACCCCTTGGGCATATAAACTAAAGCGAGAAAGTGGCATATAATTTTCCCAACATATGAGGCTTCCAATTTTTCCGGCCGGAGTATCCACAACATTTAGGCCACGAGCATCTCCCCAGCCCCAAACCATGCGTTCAGGGTTAGTTGGAATTAACTTTCGATGTAGATTTAGAATTTCACCATCTGGGCCAATAATGGCATATGAATTAAATAGTGTTGAGCCACTTGCTTCAGAGTTAATTTCATTAAAGCCAATTGCAACGGTTACGTTTTTCTTCTTAGCTGTTTCTTGAATATCTGATAGTTGATTTTTAGAGAGATCAATTGAGTTTTTAAAAAGAACATGGTGAAGTTCTTTAAACATCAGCATATCTCCACCAGGTCGAAGCCGCCATACCCAAGAAGGATAACCTGGTAAATATGCCTCAGGGAACATGACTAGCTGAGCGCCTTCTCTAGCTGCTTCAGTGATAGAATCACAAGCTATTTCGATTGATTTCGTTAAATTTAAAAATACAGGTGGAAGCTGAACGATTGCAAGTTTTTTCACTTTCATCTCCTTAAGTCAGCACCTCTCCGAGTATTTTAATTTAAACATATAATTGAATAGAAAGATATTTAACCTCTCTTAAATTTGGATGTTAAACCTCCAAATTATTTTCCAAAAAACTCACTTCGATATTCTTTAATTCCAGCTTTATTGTGACTTTTACAATCTTTTGATGAATCTTTGTTAACCTTTTCTTTTTTTACTTCTTTTACCTTCTCCTGCGAAGCAATAGAAGTCATTGATAAAAGTACAGCACAACACAGTATAAGTTTCTTCATATCTATTCCCTTGTTAAGTCTCTTTCAAAAAGATAACACTTGAAACCACTTATATATAGGGACCTTACGAAGATTTCACACTACGATAAAAGATTTAACAAAAATAACTAAAGTCAATAAATAGAGATAAGACGAGGTAATCAGAGAATAAAAAGAAGGGCCATTACCTGACCCTTTTGTTTTACAATTTTATAACCATTACGCTGCACTAAGCGGCCATAATTTTTTCAATTTCACTATCAGGCAAGTTTCCGAGGTCCTTATTTAAATAATTGCTAACCTGCTTATTCAACTTGCTATTCAAGTTATTTCTTATCACTCCTAAAAAAGAGTTCTCCGCTACTATCACAAGCTCATCAAAATTATGCTTATCATGATTTTGATTTAAGAACTGATTAATCTCTTTTGCAAATAATTCTTCACGATGCTGCTTATTTGTTTTCTTAGGTGTAAAAGATTGATAACCGTGAGCACTACTATTGGCCATTGAGCCATGGCGGTCCGAATTCACCTCTCCCTCTTTTAATTTAATCCTAGGATTTTCAAGGGATTTAATAAGCTTTAAGGTATTTCTTTTTTTTCGCTCATAAATACGTGCATTAGACTTGCTTGCAACAACAACCCATGATCGATGCATATCTACCTCCACGAGATATTTTTTTTATCATCGCCCTAATTCAAAAATAATTCCAACAAATAAATAGTAAATATTTCTTATCACAACTCCATGTGAACTGTTCCTAATTTCAGAGCAGGTTCTTTTTTCTTATAAACTGTTAAAAGTATGTTAAAAATATTGAATGAAAACAGATAACAAAGAACTACATCCAAGAAATCTTCACAACAAGAGCTATGATTTTAATGCTTTAATAAAGAGCTTTCCGACTCTTGAAAGTTATGTAAAAGCAAATCAATACGGAAATCAAAGTGTAAACTTCTCTGATGCTGGAGCACTTTTATGTCTTAATCAGGCACTTTTAGCTCATTACTATAAAGTGACTAATTGGAGTGTTCCCCAAGGAAATCTTGTACCGCCTATTCCAGGACGAGTCGACTATATTCATTATATTGCCGACCTTTTAGCAGAGGACAATAATGGAAAAGTTCCAGTTGGTCCAAAAATAAAAGGACTAGATATTGGAACTGGAACGAGTTGTATCTACCCTATTCTTGGTAATAGTATCTATGGTTGGAAATTTGTTGGAAGTGATATTAGCTCTGAAGCAATAAATCATGCCAATACAATTCTTAAAGCAAATTCATCTTTAAAAAAGAATATTAAGGCACGCTTTCAAAAATCACCTCAACATATCTTTAAAGAACTAATTAAAAGTGATGAGAAGTTTGATTTTACGATGTGTAATCCACCTTTTTATTCATCACAAGAAGAAGCCGATAAAGAGAGAGCTAAGAAGCTTAAAAATCTGAATGCAAACAAAATCAAGAAAGGACATAACCCCACGGCAAAATCGAATTTTGGTGGAGTAAAAAATGAGCTCTGGTGTGAAGGTGGAGAGAAAGCATTTGTCACAAATATGATTCAAGAAAGTGTTGAATTTAAGCAACAATGTCACTGGTTTACGACTCTTATTTCTCAAAAAGAGAATCTAGTTGATTTAAATAAAGAGCTTAAGAGACAAGGTGTAAGCGATAGTCGAGTTATTGAAATGATTCATGGACACAAGATTGCTCATATTCTTGCTTGGAAATTTTAGAAGTCCATACCTTGACCTTAGGGAAATCAAGGTATGGACATATGTATTAAAGAAGGATGATTGTGTGAACAGCACCTTCTCTAACAACTTCAAATTCAAACATTTCAAGAGCAAGAGCTTTACGATCAGATCTCTTAGCATTTGATAGGATTTCTAAGTCAGAGCTTGATAGCTTATCTAGAGAGATATTGAAAGCTACAAATTCAGTTCTTTTTCCGTTATTTACTTCACCGTGACGATCAGCTGTACCAAATGGCTTGAAGCTAAGAATAACTTGAGCAACTTGAACTTTTGAAAGAGTTACTTCGCTACAAAGACCAGTTTGAGCTCTATCTCTAACTGGACCATTTGAGTTACAGTTAGTAACAACAACATTCTTTGATTCAACAACTTCAGTTAGTTTGAAGTCAAATACGTTTACGTTTACTTTTCTAGAAGATTCAACAGTTTTCTCAGTTGCGAATACATCGTATGAGATTGTTTTTGCTTGAGTTGAAAGTCCAGCGATTAGTGTAAGTGCGATTAATAAGTTTTTCATAAATCCTCCAAGAATTGGTTAGCAATGTTTTCTATGGGGGTAATTTGAACTAAGCACGACAAAAAATATATATTCTTCAAATTTTGTCCAAATTTTCAAAGACATTTGTCCAATATTGTAATTTCAAGGCCCTAGAACGGACAAATCCTATGTTTTTGTCCAAAATTTTCATAGTTTCACAACAATTATTGATTAAATGAATAGTGAACGATAGTTATATATCCATGCAAAATAGCATTTCTACTTCCCATTCAAAGCTTGGCCTTAGGGCACAAGTACAAGCCGATATCAATCGCTACCTTGTGAACTTCAAGGATGCTAAGATTGGGCAAAGAAAGCTTGCTGAAAGTGCTGATATTCATCCAAAGACGATCCAAAGAATCTGTCGCCAAGAGAATACTCCAGGGCATATTACAATTCTAAAAATTTACCGCGTCCTTCTTGGAGAAAGTAATACTTCAAAACTACTTCCCCTACTTCCAACTGCAATCAAAGAAGTTGTACTTAAAGATGGAATCGATCTACCTGAAACTGACGTTGATTACTCAGCAGTGATTAAAAGTGAAATCCTAAAGAATGATGTCTTTTGCGAGATTTACTTTTTAATTGATACAGCACCTGTTACTCGTGATCTCATTATGTTCAAATACGGAGAGCATGGACTACATATTCTTGATAATATGTTTTCTCTTAATGCTATTAAATACCTCGATGATGGAGCGATCGCTCTTGGAACATCTAGGGTGCAGCTAGATGCTGAAATAATTAAGAAGGCCGGCTTAACTCTATCGCAGAAGTATTCTAAACACCAAAACTGTGAAATTACTGGTGATAACTTCATCGGACTTTATGTTGATTCGCTACCAGAGGAAGCTTATCAGAAATGGCTTGAGATCGATAAAGAAGCATTTATAAAAAAAGCTGAAATAGCGAAGCAGTATCGCACTAATGTAAAAGGCAAGAGGGTCTTTACTTATATGACGACTGATACATTTACAAAGAGTGAATTATGAAAGTTTTAAAATGGATAATCCTAGCAAGTTTAGCAACGACTATATTAGCTGGTGGAGACTATGGTGGTGGCCCTAAAGTTGTAGCACTAAACAAACTCGACCACTCTGTTCAGCTCGGAGACATCAAGCTCTCTAGGAATAAAGATAAGATTGAACTGACAGTTATCTATCAAAAACGAGTTACAAAATTTGATCCTTTCTTAAGTGAAAAGGATGCTAATAAACTGATGTATGGAAAATACGCTGAAGTTAGAGTTAATTACGACAAAGAATTATTCAATCAAGACTTAATTGATGAATTAAAAGGTCGTGGTCCAATTACCATCTTTAAGTCTAAGTATAAAAAGCTTGTGAATGAATACTTCACAATTGATGAAGTTACAGATCAAGTAAATATTGATCCAGATAAAAAGTACTTTGAAGTAAACTTAAAATAAAAATAGGCTTAGAGCTCAGTATATTTCTTTGCTGAGCCCTTCGCTTTTTCAATTGGATATTTCTTCGCATTCTTTTGTATTTTTCTAAGAGTCACCTCTTCAATATCAATATCGGCCTTAATTGCAATTCTCATCAGGTAAACAAAGATATCAGCAATCTCATCCTCTAGCTTTTCTTTGAGAATTGAATTAGAAGCAATATCATTGGATTCGCATTCCTTTAGCCATTGAAAGATTTCCACAAGTTCAGAAGTCTCCACACTAAGTGCCATTGCTAAATTTTTAATTGAGTGAAATTGATCCCAATCTCTCTCACTTATAAATTTACTTACTTCAGAGTTTATCTTTTCAACATTAATCGATTTCATATAGGCCTTTTCTTCAAGTCTTCTATTCGATTATAGTAATTTTCCCATTAGCAAAGCAAGTAAATGTCGATTTCACAGTAACATCACCACTACATCCACCAGGAAATGGCGATTCATTGTGAACAACGACCTCTAGATCATTACTATTCAGGCGGCTTAGCTCTCCATTTAAGCTATCACACCATTTCTGAGCATCATGTAGAATCATATCCACAGCACCGCTTAGCGCCCCGATACTATCTGTGTAACAAGCATAGTTTTGAACCTTAAAATCTTTGCGAGCGATACTCCCATCACTTGCGAGCAGACTTGCAGACGTAAAAACTGTAAGTGTGATTAGTAGAAAATTCTTCATCTCTCCTCCCTTCGGTTAAGAGTAAGATAGAGAATCATACTTAATAAATACAATAAATTTATGAGTAATATTTAATAAGATAATTTTATAACAAGGAGAAATCTTCACTAACCACTAATAATACAGTTTAAAGTTAACCATCTTAACCATATTAAGTTTTACACAGATCAATTTCCCCTTATAATTAAACTAATACCTTAAGGAGAAGTTATGAAAAGAAAATACGTAGATCACTATAGTAGTTTCAACATTAATGAGTTTAATAAGTTCTTCGATGGAGATATCAATAACTCAATCAATGCTGCTGTCGAGTGTTGTGATCGCTATGCGGCTACAGATAAGGTTGCTCTCTACTGGGAGGGAGTTAATGGTGAGGAAGAAGTCATCACATTTAAGAAGTTAAAAGAAGAAACTTCCAGACTTGCAAACTTTCTTGTGGCCCAAGGAGTAAAACCAGGAGACGTCATTTCAGGACTTCTGCCACGAACTCCAGAGCTTCTTTATACAATCCTAGGTGCGTGGAAAGCTGGTGTTGTCTATCAACCACTCTTTACAGCTTTTGGTCCGAAGGCTATTGAGCAAAGACTAAATTCAAGTCAGGCCAATATCGTTTTTACCGATGATACCAATCGTGCAAAATTAGATGAACTACCGATGAATCCTAAGAAGTGTGTGCTTGTTCGATCTGATGATTACCAATTGGCACAAGACGATATTAATTTTAAGAAGGCCATGGATGAGCAAAGTACAAATTTTGCACCAGTCATGAGAAAGGGCGAAGATACTTTCTGTCTTCTTTCAACTTCTGGAACCACAGGACTGCCAAAGGCTGTACCTGTTCCACTATTTGCCCTCTCTTCGTTTAAGCAATATATGGATCTTGCAGTTGACCTAAAACCAACTGATCGCTTTTGGAACCTGGCCGATCCAGGCTGGGCCTATGGACTTTATTATTCAGTTATTGGTCCACTTGTAAATGGAAATGCACTGCTTTTTTATGAAGGTGGGTTTAGTGCTGAAAGTACAGTTAGAGTAATTCAAAAATATAAGATAACAAATTTAGCAGGCTCTCCAACGGCCTTTAGGTTATTAATCGGAAATGGAGAAGAAGTATCAAAGGCGATAAAGGGACAGTTAAGAGCTGTCAGTAGTGCTGGAGAACCTCTTAACCCAGAAGTTATAAACTGGTTTAAAGATAAGCTTGATGTTGTTATTAACGATCACTACGGCCAAACTGAAACCGGAATGACGGTAAATAATCACCATGAACTCGAGCATGAAATTAAGCCAGGAAGTATGGGCTATGCTATGCCTGGCTATACCGTTGTCATCCTTGATGAGAACGGAAAAGTTGCACCACCAAATACTCCAGGAGTCATTGCTGTTGATATCGCAAACTCTCCCATTATGTGGTTTAAAGGTTATCTAAAGGCCGACACACCGGCCATCGCAAATGGTTTTTACACAACTGGTGATACGGCAGAACAAACAGAAGATGGACGTATAACTTATGTCGGTCGAAACGATGATGTTATCACTTCATCAGGTTATCGAATTGGGCCATTTGATGTTGAAAGTGTTCTTCTTGAGCATCCTTGTGTTTTAGAGACGGCCGTCATTGGAAAGCCTGATCCAAAAAGAACTGAAATCGTTAAAGCATTTGTTGTCTTAAACAAAGGCTTTGTGGCGTCAAAAGAATTAGAAGATGAATTAAGTCAATTTGTAAAAAAAGGACTAGCTGCCCATGCCTACCCACGTGAAATAGAGTTCATTGACGAACTTCCAAAAACTCCAAGTGGGAAGATTCAGCGCTTTCTTTTAAAAAGACGTGAAGATTAAAACTTTAAATTAGTTACGGGGCAGATGAATTCTTCAAGACGCTTCTTGTAGTCTGCCTCAAACTCTTCACGAGATAATTTAGCGAGTTCGCTAAACTCTGACTTCTTCATTTCTGCCACAAGATCAAATGGAAGATACATCTCTAAAGCAGCAAGTCCTCCATCGATAGAATCAACAAGATTCTTATACCCGCGAATATAACCAAAGGCTTCATCTTGTCTCTTATAACCATCATAGAAAGCCGTTACAATCTCGGCCTTCTCTTCCATCGAAAGAAGATCACTCTCCCCAAGAATTCTTCCCCAGTCATCCATAAATGGCCCAACTGGAATTAAAAACTTAGAAGATTTTCTTAAACACTTAGGCTGTCTCATTGCCATGTGACGGTGGTTTTCTTTTGAAGAAAACTCTTTATTCACCTTTCCTGTATACACAAGAATTGGATCGTAATTTTCATTTAGTTGATGACCTAATTTAAAGATACGCTTATAGAAAGCATCTTCAGGGTTCATATTCCACTGAACCATCACTCGGTCCAGATCCCCAAAATTATGGGCCATTAGAGGAGCAGCTCTTAGAAAATTGATATGATCTCTTTCCTCACGAAGCTTTTGCATAATTAGCTCTTCTTTTTTAATCTCTTCTAAGATGACATCGGCCATCTCCTGAGCAAGCTCAGTCTTACGATTTTTAACAAGAGCACAGTAAGCACCAATAGCAACACTTAACCATGTTCCTTCGTGGGTACTCATGACAGTATTATTATCGTTATTATAGGCCTTGCGACTCGTTACCTGAGAGTAGTCCCAAGTCCAAGACTCAATTGTAAGCCTGGCCATCTTATCAATATGCTTTGAGATGTGCCCATGCTTCCACAAAGACTCTCTAATCTGATTGTCCACATCTGTAGGAACAAATGTTCCCGCCGTTGCCCAGTGAGCACTGATACAAATATGAAAGTATTCTGCTAGATTGATATTATTTAGCTGTTTAAGGTTCTTCTTATAAAACCTTAGCTTCTCAAGGAATGCACGTTTGTCCCCTGTCGTATCGAGCTCTCCCTGGAATAAGAAAGGAGCTGTATTTTCAACATGTTGGAGAAGAATATTTGGTGCAATACCTACACCTTGTAATGCCATTGTTGTCTTTTTCTTTTTACTCATAAGCTCTTGATAACATATTGATCACAAAAAGAGAGAATTATTTCAAGATGCTATATTTATGACATAAAAATGTGATAGATTGGCCCACAATTATTTACTTAGATAAGGTTTATTCAGCAATGAGAATCAATAAATACATTAGCCAAAGTGGTATCTGCTCTCGTCGTGAAGTTGACGAATTAATTGAACAGCAAGTTGTTAAGATCAACGGTGTTCTTGCAGACATCGGTGCCACAGTTAATGAAGGAGATATTGTTGAAGTTCGTGGCCAGGTCGTTAAACCAAAGGTTGCTGAAAAAGAAATTATTATTGCTCTAAATAAGCCTCGCGGTATTGTCTCAACAACTGAAAGTAGTGAGAAAGACAATATTGTCGACTACGTTAATCACGTGGAAAGAATCTTTCCTATTGGACGCCTAGACAAGGACTCACAAGGACTCATCTTTCTAACAAATAACGGTGACATCGTTAACAAAATCTTACGTGCTGGAAATAATCACGAAAAAGAGTATGTCGTCACAGTTGATAAACCAATCAATGATAACTTCATTAATGGTATGGGCGCAGGTGTTCCAATTCTAGGAACGATGACGAAGAAATGTAAAGTTGAACAAATGAGTTTAATGGTTTTTAAAATTACTCTTGTTCAGGGGCTAAATCGTCAGATTCGTCGTATGTGTGAATACTTTGGCTACAATGTCACTAAGCTTGATCGTGTTCGTATCATGAATGTAAGTCTTGATGGCCTTGGAGTTGGAGACTGGCGTGAGTTAAATGAGAGAGAAATTGCGACTCTCTACAAATTAATTGAGGGTTCTTCATCAGAAGATGCAAAAGCTATTAAAAAAGCTCCTGCTAAGAAACCGCAACAGCCACAGAAAAAGAAAAAAAGTAAGTATGACAAACTCTTTAAAGATTTAGATAAGGAGTTTAACTTCAGTGGTAAGACAACAAAACGTGAAGAGAAGCGCAAGCAAAATGCTAAAGGCAAACACCGTCGTCGTTAAACCAAGTGCTTGCCCGCATAAATTACTTAGTAATTCCGCACTCTGCTAAAATTGTATTCTTTAGGTAACGATAAATATCAGACTTCTTTGCAAGTCTCTTTCTAAGAGGTGCTCCAAACTTCTTTGCACTCTTTGACCTTCTAAGCTCTCCAGTACAAAACAATGATTTTTGATCTGCTTCAATAAGTAGATCAGAGATTCTTTCTGGTGCAATCTCAATTTCTTCAAGTCCTTCTTTTTTTAGAACGCGATTTACTCTTCTATTAACCTTAGCAACAAGTTTATCAAACTTCTTTCCACCGCCAATATAACCAGTAAATGACATTTTAGCGGCATTCTTAGCAGCAATAATTTTAGAGCTAATAACACCAAACTTTACAACGTTATATACAAGAACAATACCAATAGCACCAATCCCTGCACCAGCTCCAGTTTGAATTGCTTCAATTGGCTTAATTCCAAAATCATCCATAATCTTTTGGGCCGTTTCAGCGTCAATCGTCTCTGTTAAATCAATATCAAGTAGTTCTAGAATTTTTTCACCGAACTCAGTAATTGGACCACCATCTGCAATACCACCAAGAACAAATCCACCGATTGTCGCAACAATTGGAAGTTGAACTAGCCCCAGTGTAAGCTTCACTGGTTGCATAAGTAGATCTTTTCTAAGCTTCCTAACTCTTTGATGATATTCATCCATACACGTTGTATTTGCGGCGAAGTTATTTTGCGCATAATTCTTCATTTCTCTGTAAGTGTTAATCTTTTCAAACTCAGCTGGTACTTGAGTTTGTGCAACAACAGATGATGCAAAGGCAATAGTAATCATAATCGTTAATAAGCTACGAAACATTTTTCTCTCCGATAAATTTCTCTGTAAATAAATATAGATGACACCAATACTGGCCGGTAAGAAGCTTTGTCAACCGTCTAAAAATGCATAAGAGACAGAATAAGACGTGATTCTTTAGGTTATCTAAAGATTAAAATGATGAATGTGCATGAATACTTATAAGAACTAATAAAACTTAAAAAGAAAAAAAATATATTAAAATGCAGCGTCGAGAAGAAGATCGGCTGTTCCATCCAATAACCTCTCAAGAGCATTAGGTTTCGTCTCTTTGTGAAGAAATGGTCCATCGGAATAAACTGCAGACTCTAGAACAAGGCCAGAAGAAACAAGTTTTGATTCGCCGTTAATAGTTGTTCCACCAATAAAATTGAATCCAACTGCTTCCCCATTCGTAATATCACAAGTAATCCTAGGATTCCTGCGATTTAAAAACATTTGAGTATAATAATTTTCGACCTCAGCATCATCGGCAAAGCAATGTGTACAGCCTTCATAATTTGGTCGTGGAGTATTCACAACCTTATCCAAGGGAATAACACATTTATCTTTTCCATAGGTTTCTATAACGATGACACGCCCACTATCTGCTGAAAGCCTAGTCTTAACAATTTTTTTAATCTTATAAGTCTTACTCTTTTCGCTAGAGGTGCGAATTGTTAATGTATTCATTTCGGTCTCATCAGCAAGACCAAAGAATACAAATTGAAATATGAGAAGTGTTTTAATTAATCTCATACCTACTTATCGTAATAATTTTTGCTAAGCTTTAATCAACAATTGCATCAGGAACTGTAACATAACGAATTCTATGTTGTAGATCTTGAGAGATATTATTTTTAATCCATTTCTTTAGGTCACTTACATTTCTCTGTCTCATATAAGAGAGATCCACAAGAATGTGGATATTGCCTACGGCCTCAAGCTTATGCTTAATACTGTTGCCAGCATTTTCAATATTAAAGCGCCATGAATGAGTTAGAAGTGGAGAAATTGGAGTTTTGACATCCCAGAAGATGCCATTACCATCAACAAACTCCGTTCCCTCAGGACCTCTTTCAATTCCTGCAGCAATAATTCCCCTCTCTTGAGCATAAAGACCACTTACGGCCTCTAGCTGACTCGTCTGAGTTTGCTTAAAGTTATGGTCCGGATCTGATGCGAGAGAATCAAAGTCTTCATGTGAAAGATACTTTGGGTTCACAGATGCTCCCTGCTCTTTAAAGATATGCCATAGCATAATATTCTCTTCAATATTTAAGGGAGAAAGAAAAGTTCGAAGAGCACTTGAACAACTTATTTCAGAAACTGATCTTGAAGTTGAGTAAGAGCTTATTGATCGTTGGCCTTCTTTAATATTAGAAGAATAAAAACCTAGGCCAACAAGGCAAAAAAGAACTATAGATTGAATTGATAGTACAAAGAGCTTTAAACGCATATGAACGTTTATCGACAATCTTTAATAATAGTTGAGCTTATTCTTTAGGTAAAAAGCTAAAATTATCAAGAGCACTCGGGAAACGCTTGATCTTATCTAAATTAGCGACAAGATATTTTGATTCTTTACTAATTTGTAAATCAGCAACCACACCTATAATTTTACTCACTTGATTTTGTAAATTAGCAAGGCGCTCTCCAGTAAGCTTAGGAGTTGCGATCATTCTTTTATTTAAAGGATTCAGCCATCTACCTCTCGAATCTTTAAATCCAAAATGTAGGTGTGGCCCAGTAACTCTTCCAGTAGCTCCTACTGTTCCAATCACTTCATGAGACCTAACCCATGCACCTACTTTCACATTACGGCGGTGAAGGTGATAGTAAAGAGAAGTTGATCCATCTCTATGTCTAATCCCAATCTTATTTCCCGCAAATTCATTGTAAGTAGACATGATTACTTTTCCAGCTGCAACGGCATGAACCCTCTCTCCAGTTCTTCCTCTTAAATCAATTCCTCTGTGCATAGCTCGCTTACCCGTTACAGGGTGCATACGCCAGCCATAGCTTGAACGAATGTGAAGTCTTGGAAGTGGATAGCGAAGCCCAGAATTAATTAGGGCCTGACCATTTGGTGTATAGTGTGCTGTATAAGTCGAACTTTTCTCTTGGTCTTCATAGAAATAAGCTTCATGACTGCCAGCTTTTACTCCACTATAAGAAGTAAAAAGAACTTTCGTTTGAACTGTTTTTTTAGAATGTTTTCTTTCACTAAGAAGAACTCTGTAGTTGTCTCCCGCACGAGCATTCATTCTAAAGTTAACCTTGCAAAGTAAAACGTTAACAACTTCATTAACAACTGATCTTTCTAGCCCCATGGCCAAAAGATCATCTTGTAGTGTCGAGCCAGAGTTTAGTTGTCCCTCGATCATACGAGGTTGCCAATACGTATCTAACTCACTTAATGAGTAATCCCACTTACCAGTATCTTCATTTAAAGAAACGACATGTGTTTCATAATCATTTTGAGCAAAAGAAAATTTAATAAGTTTGTTGTATTCGTCGAATGTTGCTTCTAATCGATCCCCTACTTTCAGCTTTGAAAACTCAACTTCATCTCTAAGTTGATTGATTAGATTAAGGGCCTGCTTATTATCGATATTAATATTTTGTAGTGCCTGATATAGACCTTGGCCTCTTTTGATCTCACCCTTCTTAACAATAGTTGTATGAATAAGAGGACTCTTAGGAATCATAGTAGTAGAGCTAGATGCTTCTACATTTTGAGACACATAAACTTGTTGGCAGCCAGTAAGGCCACTTAATAGAATTAAGCTAATAAATAATTTCGACATCTTACTAATAAGCATAGCAAACTTATCGGATTTTACCAAAAAATCTTAACCAACTCTTAACTTAAAAACTCAATAATTTCTAACTGATCTTAGATAATACGGCCTCAATAAATCTTGTCTTCATTTCTTCATAAAGAGCAATATCATTTGAGTGATTTTGTATGAGATTCAACTTTGCATTCTTATACTCAGTCGCAATCATAGGCTCTGCATTTAAATAATCTCTAAAGTCTAAGATATCACTGATACTTTCATCACCTTTTTTAAGAATACGCACACTTGTCAGCACTCTATTGCCTTCAGGTGCTTTACGCTCAAATAAGAAGTGTTTTGAATCATTTGAAGTTAGGGAAAATCCTTGGGCCTTGAATTCATTTCGAAACATTTCAATGCCATCAAGAGTATGGACAATACATAGAATATCAAGGGTTGGACGAGCAACAACTTTTGGCATAGCAGTCGAGCCAATATGCTCACAACCCATTAAATTATTTCTCAAAAGCTTTGCCAGAGACTGACTCTCTTTTTCAAATACTTTTAACCAAAAATCATTATATTCTACTAATTCTATCTTATTTTCCATGAAGCGAACTTAGCATAATCATAAAAAGAGTGCGATAGTAAAGTTATGAAAAATCAAAGCGTAAAGAAATTACTATTCATCGTCCTCTCTATCCTATGTTTAAGTCCGTGGGTGTCTTCAGCGACGGCCCTTTTTGCAGGAATCATATTCTCACTATTTATAGGAAATCCATTTCAAGAATGGACTACTAAAGCAGTAAAGAAGTTATTGGCCCTAGCTGTAATTGGTCTAGGAGCGGGAATGGATTTGAATGTAGTGACAAAAGTTGGATTGCAGTCAGTTGGGTTTACGGCACTTAGTATACTGGCAGTATTTGTTGTAGGAACTTTACTAGGAAAACTTTTTAAAACACCGCTAAATACAACACTTTTAATAAACTCCGGAACGGCCATATGTGGAGGTAGTGCAATTGCAGCTGTCGCTCCTGTTATCAAAGCAAAGAATCATGAGGTAACAGTCTCATTGGCCGTGGTATTTACATTAAACGCCGTTGCTCTCTTTGTTTTTCCATGGGTTGGTCACTTATTAAAAATAGATCAGACATCATTTGGACTTTGGTCGGCTTTGGCGATTCACGATACAAGCTCTGTTGTTGGAGCATCACTGAGTTATGGACCGCAGGCACTTGAGGTTGGAACAATTGTCAAATTAGTTCGTGCACTATGGATTATTCCATTAGCACTTATCTTTAGTGTTACAACTGCCATGCAACTTAAAAAGCAAGGTGCATCTGTTCAAACAAAAACAAAGAAGCCTTGGTTTATTTTAGGATTCATCACGGCAGCAGCACTTGTCACTTTTATCCCAGAATTAAAGTCGCCAGGACTAATGATTTACGCCGGAGCAAAAAAGCTTATGGTTTTAACTCTCTTTTATATCGGTTCGAGTATTACATTAGATCATATTAAAGAGGCAGGAATTAAGCCTATGCTTCAAGGTGTGATACTTTGGTGTTTCACAGCAATCTCAACACTTACTTTAATCATGACTAATATTATAAATTTCAAATAAGAAAGGAGATCTATCTTGTAGCTAAGATAATATACTCTTTCTTATGTGATGGAACTTGGCGGCTAATAATATTGTTAAATCCCCAATCATAGAATTGATCTTCAAATGATTCGATATTCTCAATATATTCCATCTTCACAACCTGAACGGTGAAAATAACACCTTTTAGTGTGCGGTTATACTTCTTAGCAAGACGTAAAACCTCTTTAATGGATTGCTTCGGATTAATATTAATATCTGCATGAATCCAGCGAACCTCTTCTGGCAGGTCTTCATGAGAAAGGTCTTGAACCGATCTTTTGATGTGTGAGAAGTTTTTATTATTAGCTAAACTTGGATCATTTTTTGCAGGATCAATTCCCACAACCTTGCAGCCTTCATTCAAAAGAAACTGTGACGCTCCACCAGGGGCACAACCAAAGTCTAGCCATAAATCACCTTTGAATAATTTAACGGCATAGAGTTTTACAATTTGAGCAAGTTTTAAATATCCTTTAGAAACTGCATTCTCAGGAACATCAACTTCCACCATTGAATTAGGATAGCGAGTACAACCACTTGCAACAGAGTGGGCACCAAACCAAATTTCATCAGGGCCAAGACTAATTAAATCAATAACAGTCTTTCCTTCAGCACTGTAAGCATTCACTTCTCGTCCAAAAACCGCCTCGGCATCAAAGTCAGTTTCGCAGCCAATTGCAAAGCTATGAATCATAAAATTTTCGATATCAAGGCCGCTACTCTTTACATCTTCAACGATCGTCTCCGGTTTCGACTTTCCATAAAAAATCCCACAACGTGTAGCAAAAGTAAGCTGTAGTTGAGAGATGGTTTTTAAGTCATAAACGACACCAGTATTTTTAAATGTAACAAAGCCCTTCTTTGAAAAGCTAAAGGTAAATTCTGGATAGAAGTTTTTAACTTCTTCTTTTAAAAGAATTTCATTACCTGGGTTCGTACAAATAAAAATAAATTGTTGCTGACTCATATGTCTCCTGGACACTTATCGGATGATATACATTTAAAGACCAATCTTATCACATATCTAATTTCATTTAAGTATATATTTATACTACTCAATCCAATATTTATTCTTGTTCTCACTGATATTCCTTACCGGCCCAACCTAGTCTTTATTATTTTTAAAAATCTTCCTGCGAGATAATTGAAATCAAAAGTCGTTTAAACTTTCTTCAAATATACAGAAAATGACACCCCGGCTTTTGTGATTTTAATAACTTAAACCATAACCGTTGGCATTTAAGTTGCTCTATAAATCTCATGTTTATAAGACTATTTAGATATTTACTACTAGCGGCTTTCTTCGCAACGTCGAGCATTGCCTCTGATATAAGTCTTAATGACCTAATTGAATCCCGTGGTAAGGACCTCGTTTCAGGACAAATCATTGAACTTATGAATGGTGAAAAGGTCGAGTTTATCAAAACCCTTGGTGCTGGAAATACAACAACCATCCATGAAGTAAAATCAGGGAATAATATCTACGCCTTAAGAGTGCCAAAATATCACGGAGCATTTAATACATTTTCAAAATATTCAAATTATATCGATGCCTTCTATCTAGGACATGCGAGTCTTGAAAGCCAAGGAGTTTCAATTCCTGAGATCTATGCATATGAGAAAGAGAATTACCTACTCGTTGAAAAATTGAATCTCAAAGATTCTTTTGACCTTGATGCATTCTTCTTAAACAAAGAAACAATAAATCCAGAAGATTTTGCAAAGGCCTTAGATAAACTTCCAGACTTTTTCGAATCGATTGCGGCCTACACATTAGTGAAAGATTTCCACCTCGGTCAACTCGTCTACTCTCCTCATGATGGAAGGTGGATTCTCATGGACTGGACCCACTCACATGAACTATTTAAAGATGGCCAAGACAAGCTTCCATTCACAGTTGATTCGGTAAAAATTCAAGCTGAAAAATATGAGAAGACATTTAAATTAACTGAGGAGTTTAAAGATCTTTTTAAAAGAATTGAATCACGTATGCAGAATAAACGAAATACTATTTTGGATAATGATAAGCTCTTCCTAGAAAGCCTAAGTTCACTTAGTACAGAAGAATTTATGAGTGCAATTCAAAATCCTCCCAAAGGTTACTCAAACAACCTGACACTAGGGATAATCGATCGTCTCTCATTAATGAACGTACCAAATGAATTGCCCGAATATCTTATTGCCAACCATGGAGACTTTAAATACCTCTTGGAGAGATTTCTTGAGCGCACAGACTCAATTGATGATCTTGTGACACTTCTAAATTTGAAAGACAACCTTGGCATGAAGATCGATTGGAATCTTGAAATGAAAATTCAAAAGATCATCACAAATAGTGACTCCAACACACCTATCAATCTTTATAGGAAGCTTCTCGATCATAACTTTGTTACAAGCTATGCAAAGGCGTGGATAAAGCGCGAACGCTTGGACATTGAGACAAGCAATAATTGCGTTGATGTACTTCGCCAACTGGTAAGCAATCCCCTGTGAAAAGGGCGCGGGTACAAATGGAAATTTTAGGTACTTACACGTAATCCCGACCCATTTCACGACAATTATCCATTGAAACTTTAGTAATCTAGCAAATATGGACCCTCAAATGACTTTTAAAGGCATATATAACTCTTCGTAATCTCGAAAAGTACCCGCGCCCCTTCTAGGAGCGCTCCTTGCTTTTCATTTTACCTAAGAAACCTAAATTAATGACTGTAGACAGGTACATATTTGGGTTTTCGTTCATTCTCTTTTTGAGAAGATCAATCATATACGGAATATGACCCTGAGAAGGATACTTAGCATATACTTCAGAATAATTTTTTTCATTCAAGCGATGACTCCACAAATCTGCAACGTCCACACCAGCCCCATAGTGCAGATATTTAAGTTCGTTACTTTTATTCTCTGCATGCCCTATCGCTCCGTGAAGAAGAATCATTTCATGAATAATATCAAGCTGCCTTGGTGTTAAGATATCCTTACAATGAGCACATGCATCATCTGCACCAACAAGCTCAAAAGTCGTACCAGTACAATCCTTGATTAGCCCCAGATCATGCAGAAGCGATCCAATAAAGAAAACTTCGTTATCAACCTTTTCATCATTTAAACTCATTAAAATCTTTCCAAAGGCGTAACTTCTTATTCCATGATTGAAGAGCGGTCCATCATAGAGCTTATCAGCAAGAGCAATAATATTTTGTACCTTTTCGCTCTTTGGAATACTCCACTCAACGGAATTGATATAGCTCGCACTTCTTCTCGTTAACGCCATCTTGCTACGATAAATAGTTTCTTTTAAGTCATATTTGATTAAGCTCTTGATTACCCCACACTTGTGAGGAGGTTTAATTGTGTTCATAGTAACTCCTTAAGTAAACTATACCTAAGTCTTGACTTAAACTACATTGTCACTTATGACATAAACTATGCAAAATACGACAACATTAAATATTCATATTCTAGATTGTAAAGATTCTTTAAAAAGCACAACACAAAACTTTATCGATTACTTTGAAATACTAAGATATATAAATGATAAGGTTATATTTAATATCACTAACCAAATGAACACAAAAATAACAGCAGGAAAAGTAGCGGACTACCTTATCCTTCCCCCTTGCTACAAGCCTCAAAAGGCCACAAAAGAGGAAGCTAGAATAATAAGTGCCCATATATCATCAGAAAAATCAAAAATAGTAGCATGCTGTGGTGGAGCACTAAAACTAGCATCCACAGGAGCACTTGATAGAAGAAAAGCAACAACACATTGGCTATTTGAAAAGAAGTTAAAAACAGAGTATCCAAAAGTTAATGTCGAGGCCCACAGAACAATCATTGAATCAGGAAAGATTATTACGGCAGGCGGAGTTCTTAGTTACCTTGATGTCATTTGCCTAATAATAAAGAAAGAGCTGGGGAAAAAGACAGCCAGAAAGTATAACGAAATTATCCAAGGGCCAGGGATTCGTGAGTATCAAATACCAAAGCAGAAAAGAGATGGTAATCCTGAGTTAAATAATTTGTTTGCAATATACGACAAGCTAAAAGGCGAAGATATTTCCTTAACAAATATTGCACAAGACATGGGTATGTCACCTCGAGCTTTTCAACGCCATCTTAATGAGAAGTACGGAATAACTTTTCGCGACAGCCTAAAAAAATATCGTCTAAAGAAAGTTCAAGAATATATTCTAAAAAATATTCCTATAAAAGAAATCTCTTTCAGACTCGGTTTTATAGATGATATGAGCTTTAGACGTTTCTTTAAGAAGGAAATGAAAATGCCAATTTCTCAATACAGAGACCTTCTCTTATTGAACATATAGATTCTGTTCTACCTAAAACATACTTTTTATAATTGTATAAATATTTTTGTAGAAATTTGCACTGAATAAGAAGTCATAAATAGACTTATCAGTATTCTCCATTGAGAAATAGATAATGATTGGTAATATATAAAATATATTCGTACTTATAATCCTTATCGTTTCGAACTGTGCAGATCCATTTTTCTGCAAATACTTTCCCAAAATGTAGTGAAAACTTAAGTAAACAATAACATAGGGCCACACGAAGTTAGCAAATGTCGATAAATAGAAGAAGTTATAAAAACCAATCAAATACAAGATAATTTTCAAAACTTTAATTAGTCGATTACTAATAGACATAAACTTCCTTTTATCAAATAAGAACTGTCACCATTATTTAGAACTACAGAAGGATTTAACTCTACTGTACTAATCTTCACATCTAGACTTTCGGAAACTTTTTCAGTTATTTGAGATTTACTATAATTACAAACATTCAGAATCTTCAAACTTCTATTTATAATATAAACTGAACCATTGAAATTGGATGTTAACAACATTTCTAATGCTTTGAATTTGAGTCCGGCCTTCACTATTTCAGCTTCACCCTTGAATGATACTCCACTATCGTAAAAATGATAAGAAGATACAATGTTCTTAAACACATTACCATTTTCAACAAACAGTTTTTCATTTAAATCAGAAACAGCTAAACCAAAGATGCCTTCAAAAAGAATCTCTATTGATTTAACTGAAAATAACTTATCAGCACCACTTCCAAAAATGGTTTTTGTTAAATTAACTAATAGCTTAGATGGGATTACATCATCAAAAAAACTTGATAGTTGCCCCTTAAACTGTTTACTAAAAGGAATCGATAATATCACGTCACTCAAACATGAAACGATTCGCGTACCATCTTCAAGAGATGAAGTGTGTATCCCTAAGCGAATGCGGTTGAAATACTCATAACTACATTTAAGCATACCAAGACTTTTTGCAACAACTGGCCCACCTGGAACAGCATGAAGAATAGGATTAGCAATAACAAATATTACATCAATTATCTCTTCAGCTCTTTTTGCATCGTTAATCTGATCGGCCATTTTTAACAGAGAAACAATAATTGAAAGATTTTGATTTTGCTTTAAATCCTCCATTTTAGCATCAGGGTAGATCTTACGAAATCTTGAAATTACTTCTAAAATACGCTCTCTTACGATACCTGTTGAAGTAAGTTCAAAATCTAGTGGAGACTTATCCTCTTCATCTACAGAAATTGGCATTCCTGATTCATCTACAACAAAATCACCATAGCTAGTAAGGATCTTAACTGAAGTAAGTTCACCATCTGTTACCTTTTCAATTGTCACTTTATCCTTTAAAGAACGAATAAATAAATCACGACCTTCAATAGTATAAAGACCCAGAGAGTCCTTCATATTTGTAGCTAAAACATCGAACCACTGACCTAATAATGAAGGAATATTTTCTTTAGAATAAGATTCAAGCGTTTCTAAATTCTCGAAGTTAAGAGATATTGAATTTATTACTAAAGGGGCATATTTATGCTCTTCTTTAACGATCAAAGACTCAACAGTGAGCTCTCTATCGATTCCTAACTCATCTTTTAATTCACTTCGCTCACTAGCATTAACTTCTACCGTCGTTTTTAGAAATTGATTCTTAAAAACTAGTTCCTCAATTGAAATTAGCTCATTTAATACTTGATTATCTGGAGACTTAATCTCTTTTAATTCTTTTGATTTTAAAACTATATCATTACTTATTATTCTGGCCCTATCTAATAAAGAAGCTTCTTGTGTCTTAAGGTTTTCAATTTCAAGGGCCATTTTATCAAGATTATTAACTTGATAACGATATGTATGTTGTGAATCATAAACCGAAGAATAACTTGCATATTTCAATGAAAGGGACATAACTTTATCATTGAAATCTTTTGCGAGCTTAGTACCATTATCAGGAAGTAAAATGCTTGGAGCACACCCCAACATCCCACACCTCATAGCATCCTTTAAAGATGCTATTGAGTTTAGTTTCTGCACAGAAGAATAAAGACTATTCCAAGTATTTTCAACACTAGAAATATCCCCAAAACGCTTCTCTATTTCATTCTTTAAGCCTTCGACTTCTATCCTTACATCATCAAACTCTAGGTCTCTCCCATATTCAAGAGCAGCAAGTTCATTTCTAACATTATTTTCTTTTAATTTGATTTCATTATTAATTTTTGTTCTAAACTCTTGTATTTTCTGACTAGAAAATGCTTTAAATTTTGCATATTCATTCTTTGTAAAATTATAATTCTTTAACATATCGTTAAATATTCGGCTTGATCTTCTACGCTTCTCATTTAAATTTTCAATTTGTTTATCTAATTCTTCAATTCGCTTAACCATTGCCTTACGTTTTGTCGTCCACTGGCAAGTATTTGGGTCATGCCCCGGGTGATTTTCTCTTCTCTTATAATCTTCTTTACTCCTAACAGCAGAAGCTATGTTCGCATTCGCCTGTCGTATTAGCTTGTCATCTTCATCCAGATTTGATTTAGCATGATCTAGCTTACCTTTTTCATGTCGTACATTAGATTCGAGAGATAATAATTCACCACTATAGTAAAACTTAGTTTCTTCAATAGAAGCTAAAAGTTGCTTCTTAGTTTGAGTAAATTCTTGTCTAACGATATCAATTTCAAGAGAGATTTTATCTTTGCCCTCTTTAAATTGCTTAAGAACACCTTCTAGCTCATTACGATGAGAGCTAAACTCTTTCAATTCAAAATTAACATCATTTACAAAGTTGATGATATTACTGAGTTCCCCTTTTAACTGAGAAACACTAGAATTAATCGTTCGATTAAAACCCTCACTATCAAAACCATCTAGACTGGCCTTAAGCTTTTGATAAGATGCGACTGTTTCAATCTTCTTTAGTTTTATAGCATTTAAAGAATTCTGTGTATTTCTCAAATTCGATTTAAGATCTTCAATTTCTTTTAATGCAAAAGAAAAGTCTTCATCTTCAACTGATTTTAATTTTAGGATATGTGATTTAAAATTAGATACTGATTTTGCAATATATGCATCAACGTTATCATTAACAAATCTGTCAAATAAACGATCGCCGATATAAGAGTCGATACTGTTTAAGTCCTTAGCAACTTGGTCAACAGTTTTAATATCAGCATTTAGATTAGGTGTATTTAATTGTGCTGAATCAACTCTAGGTAATTCATTTAAAGTCGCTCCAACCTCTGCAGGATTTGCACGTGGAGTTGTTACGTCTGCTAAGACAACGGCACGGTTTCCGAATTTGTCCACATGTGTGAAATCATACTTTCCTTTCAATTCTTTAAGAATAGAATTTAATAGCTCAGGCTTATACTTAGCAAGTTTAATAACAGCATCAGTACCATCATTATTTTGGACATTGATTAAATCAAGATTGTCCTTTATATAATTTTCGGCATTAGCATTATCAAAATTATCAATTATAAGCATTAATGCTGTATCACCATTTCTATTACGAAGGCTAAGTTTAAGTCCTCTTTTAATCAAAGAATCTACGATTAATGGACGATTTTTGATAATTGCTAGATGTAGGTATGAGTTACCTTCAATATCTTTAATCTTAAGATCTTTTTGTTTCTTAATAATATTTAATAAAATATCATCTGGAGCATCATTTTTAAGCGCAATCTCAAGAAGACTCTCCCCTTTTGGACCACTTACGATATTTGTACGATAATTCGACAATTCTTTATAAGCCTCGAAATTTTTTGTAATAATAAGCTGATAGATAAATCCTGTTTCAAATACATCCAAACCAAGTGATGCAAGATAAGACATTGACCACTTATTAAGAGAATTTGATTTAATCAGAAAATCTAAAACAGAAGTATTATTTATTTTAATATTAATCGTACGGTACTTACTTAGGTACTGCTCAAGTTTTTTTGACTCTCCATTAACAAGAGAACTCTTCAACTCATCTATTTGACTAATTGAAACATCTTGAATTTTTTTATACTCTGCCTTAATAAACTTTTTTATTGATTCATTACTATTCTTTTCTAGATAATAGAAAATATCACGCTGATGCTTATCTTTAACTTTTAGATCAACACCATTTGCCATAAACAGTTCAATTAATTCGAGATCATCAAACTTACTAAGAGCAATCGTTATAGGTGACCTACTAATATAATCTTTTGCATTAACACCTAATTTTCTCGTGATTAAATACTTCGCTACATTTAGTTTTCTTTTATGGAGAGCATAAATTAATGGTGTTTGTCCGGCCCTATCTCTTGAACTACTTGATAGTTCTTCATACTTATGTTTTGCAAGTTTTTCAACACTATCAATATCAATAGCACTTTTAACACTATCAGATATAGCAAGAATATTCAGAGAAAATAAAAATAAAATTAATAATTTACTCATAGAACACCACTTAAGACTTTATTGAGATCCGTGATAGAAGCTATATTATCTTTTAACATTCTTCTTTCACTCTTACTCAAGTGAAAATATTCTTTTTCTAAAGCTGTCTTTACAAGATAGCTAAAATATTCAATATTTTCCTTTTGAGTAACTTGACTCTGATATTCATAGTCATCAAATGTTCTCTCAAACTGGTCATTGAGATTGAATGACTTTGAACTACTTAGTGTTGCACCATTTTCAAGTAATAATCTGATCATCTTCAAGTCTCTTTTATAGACCGCGTAGTCTATTGGAAGCTTTCCTCTAATATCCTTTTCATCGACTCGTGCACCATTTGCGATTAACTTTAATGCTTCACTATAATTTGAACTTCTCACTCTCATCGTCAATAGTGTTTTACCTTGATAAAGAGTATTAATGTCAGCGTTTTTGAAGAGATACTTCTTATCTGAAAAAATCAGCTGTGGACGACATGTCCCTGCGACTTCAATACTCTTTTGATCGAATGATAATTTAAGCGAATCATCACGTACGCTGATATTGTAGTCCCCATATCTTAATACACGACTAGAAGGTGCAGCTTTTTTATACATACCTTCTGAAATCTCATTTTGAACCTTATCAAAGCTAATATTTAAATCTTTTAAAATTCTAAACTCCTGTCCGAGGTCTAATACATACTTTTTAAAGCCAATATTACTATCACTAAAAACATCACTTACATCATATTTATACTTAGTGAAATGATTTTTAGTTAGAGAATAACTAGTTTGTAACATTCTTGTTTTTGGAAAACGGTATGAAATCAAAATTTCAAGAGACTCAAATGACATCTCTTCTTTAATATAGACACTAATTGTTTTACTGATTCTTTCGGCTTGTTTAAAGAGTTTATACTTGGCATCTTCTACATTTATTAATTTTTCGTTAGCTTCATTAAATCTTAAAGTTCCAACACTCGTTACAATTTCTTTAACAGATTCAAATTTATCATTATATTTTATAACAAGATTTAGTTTCATTCCTTCTCTATCATAAGATACAATGACAAACTTATCTTTAGAGATCCCAAAAGCAGAAATAAAGTACTGATCCGCTAGATCAAATGAAACAGGAGTAACCGAATTATCTTTAGTATCTAGTACTTGAAAGCTTCCCTTATCTAAAACAAGAATTGCATCAACTACATTTAATTTTGTATAAATGCTATCTTTAGTGAAGTTTATTTCCTTTTCTTCAACACTAATTAAATCCCTATTTCCATTATCTAAAACATACTTCTTTAATGAAAGACCTCTCCCACATTGAGAACCATCATCAAGTACAAAGATATTATTCATACGAACACTCTTAACTTCACAGTCATGACTGTAAGTCATATTTGTATGACTGACCGTTAAGTCTGGAAATAGATCAACCATATCGATAAGATCTTGTGATAAACCTTGATCAACTTCAACTGAGCTCTTAGCATTGATTAACTTATTTTGAATCTTATCGTCTAAGGAATAAACGAACTCTCCATCTGATGAATAATCGATACCATAAAGATAAATATTTCGACAATAATAGCTTGATGTCCCCTGATTCTCTAAAGTATAAACAGATCTGAATAAGTCGCTATTTGCTGGCTTTCCAGTTACAGCAATTGATTTTCCAAAAGAAAGGTTCGAATAGAGAAGAATTAATAAAGATATCATTCTCATTGCATATCCTTATTGATGATAGAGACATCTCCAACTCGGCCAAAAAAGATATAATCGCCACCACCTCTTAAAGATGTTCCGATTCGTCCTGGCTCACCTGGATTACCACCACTTCGTTTCCACAGTCCGCATCTTACAGAGTCACCACCAGAGCCACCTGCACCACCATTTCCAGGATTGCCAGCAAGTCCCGCGTATTGTCTTACATTTAATCCAAATGGTATTTGTCCTGTTGTAATAAGAGGTAAGTCACTTTGCCATGTGATATTTATTGCACCGACACTTCCAGGGAATCCACCTTGTCCACCATTTCCGCCATGTCCACCGTTGGCACCGCGATTTCTATCACACTCAGCATGGCTACCACCTTGACCGTCTGATCCATTTCCACCATGACCTCCACTTTCTCCAACTAAGACGACATCAAGCTGTCCGAATGAGGCAATATTAATATCTAAATTTAACTCTTTAATTCCACTGATTCCGCTTCGACCATTTTTTCCATCTTTTCCATCACGGCCTTTATCTCCATCACCACTTTTAGCACGCTCATGATTTACACGCTCCCCATCTTTCCCTTTCTCTGCCCTTGGAATTAAATCTTCGAAATACTCTTTTAATCCAACTTCTCCCTTATGACGTACAATATTCACATTGCTTCTTACTGACTGAGCAATATAGCCTTTGCCATGAATATGGAGTTCTTCAATAGTTATTTTTGCTATTTTGTTAGAGAGATCTCTTGGAAGGAATAAAACAGACTCGTTGTTTAGAGTAAGTTTTTTGATGTAGAGAGAGTAAACAGAGTCACTTTCTTTCTTAAATTTTTTTAGATTCAAATAGACTGTTTGATTAGGTTTTACAAAAAGCTCTTCTGCAAAAACAAAAGAGCTTAATAAACAAAAAAATATAGTTATAGTTTTAAATTTTCCCATACTGGCGTCAAATGCTTTTGCGTTTCCTTTAGTTGGTCTAGTGCCATTTGTATTTCAAGTGGCGTGTCTCTTAAGTCTTGTCCGTAGTCAAATAGATACTCTTTCAATTCCTTTACTTCATCAATGCTGTCATATCCGAATTTAGCTTTAACCAATTCAACATCACCTTCTAGGTGTGGAACAAATTTTTCAAGTAATGCTCCCGTTGCTCGCATATTATCAATTTCATTAATGAAGTTTCTTTCCTTTACTGCAATATCTTGGCTAATATTGATTAGCTTTTGGAAATAGAAGTTTTTCTTATTTTGAAAGACGTTATTTCCAATATCAATGATCATCATATCTTCAATTTCTTTAGCTTCCTTCATTTTTGATTTTTTAAAATCTTTCGCACTCTTTTCAAGATTTTCTAACTTATCAAATTGCTTTTGAAGGTTTTGAGCAAAGATCGATAAAGCACTCTTTACATATTTTGGGTTACCTTCTAAACAGCTATATTCTATAAATGGAGCAAAACCAGAATTATTTGATAGAAATTCATCCATCTGTTTTAGGCTTATATCACAATAATTTTGGGCAAAGCTGTTATTACTAAACAAAGCAAGTAGTATGCCAATTACTATTGTTGTTCTCATTCTAAACTCCTGGAATTACTAGTATTTAACTTTGATATAGTTAAGGTCTTTATCAAAAATGTATATTGATTTATCTTCATGTTTACTTGTTAGACACTCTGGGTGCAGGCCTTTTTTAAAGGCCATTGTATATAAAACGCCATTTTCGATTCTCTTTGAAATCATCCCGGTTTTATAATTCATCTCAACGCACTTGTGGCTTAATCCTGTAATAGGGTTTGATGTAACAAAGGCCCCTTTATCAGTTTCGTTAATTACTTTAAACGAAATTTTATTATAATCCTTGTCTAATTCTTCAATATTAAAATCGATTTTAAAGTTTTCACTAAGAGCATTATCAATATTAATAGACTCAATGATTTCAAATTCTTTTCTAGAAATATTGTCACTTGAAACTTCTCTAACCATCTTCAATTCATTATCAAACCAAAACTCATAGGTTCCATTTTGATCGAGATTTCCGACTCGGCGTGCAGCGAGATACTGAATAGGTGCATCTGAAATATGAGCAACATAGTTTTTAAGGTTTTCACTATCATCCCTTCTCTTCAAAATGATTGTCCCATTTTCTAATGATTTTGAATTCGGTGTACTGTCATAAAAGCTATGACGAAGAATACTTTCAGCTTCAATTACATCGAATACTTCAAGAATAAGTTCTTTGTTAGAGCCTTTTTTTCTAAAGACTGGATTAGTCCCAGAGATATCTAATACTTCAATATTAGATAAATCAGAAACACTTAACTGGGCAACTAGTTTAGCTGTATCACGAGTTTTAAAAATTAGATTGCCGTCGCTTAACTCACTAACCAGATTTACAGGACTATAAGATATCGATAAATCGTCGTATTTTACTCGCTTCAAAATATCAATATTTTCCAAATTGAATTTGCTTGTATTCGCAACAGAAGAGACTTCTGTAGAGTTACTTTCATGATTTATACGACTATTTGTCTTATCTTTACATGAAATTAAAAGTGACGGTAAGACTAATGATAAAATGAATAAATGCTTCATTCTAACTCCTAATAGTTAACTATTGCTTAAAGTTAGCATGAATAAATTTTAGTTTGTGTGTTACATGATTATTTACACAGGGTGAATAATGATTAATCAATATACTTCATTTTCTCTATCCAAGACCTCGTCTTGTTTTCATCGAAATTACGTACAGGTCCCACTAAAACCGTTCTCTTAGTTTTAATCCCAGAGAAGCTAAGAATTAAACTTTTAAGCAGCTTTGGCCCTAAATTCCCTTGAACGTACTTGTAATAAAAAGGTGGCGTATCCATTGTCGTAACAATTGTCGCAGTCTTACCACTCAGAAGTTTTGTTTGAAAGCTCTGCCCTGGCTCAAACTTAAAGGCAAATCCTGGCAAGAAAACACGATCAAAGAAACCCTTTAATTTGGAAGGTAGACTCCCCCACCATGTTGGGTAGAAGATAGCGATATGACTGGCTTCTTGTATTGATGCCTGTGCAGAAATAAGCACATCTTCAAGAGGAACAATTTCTTTATATCCTTTGTCTAAAATAGGATTGAATTCAATTTCAGATAGATCAATTAAGCTTACACGATTTCCCTTGGCCTCCTGTGCCTCAAGATAAGACTTGGCAAGAGAGTATGTAAGAGATGTTGAATCAGAATGACCTTGGATAACTAAAATATTTTTCATATGCTCCTCAAATGTTAACACTTGTTCACATAATATAAGTTAACACTTGTTTACTTTCAAGCCAAAAGAAGGCAAAATGAAGAAATGAGAAAAAAATCGGATACTTATCATCATGGGGCACTTAAAGAATCAATCCTATTAAATGCAAGTCAAATCATTGCAGAGAATGGGAGTGTCGATTTCTCAATCAGAGATATTAGCAATGCTTGCAAAGTATCTCCTGCTGCAATTTATAAGCACTTTAAATCAAGAAATGAAATTGCAGTGAAACTTGCTCTTCAAGGAGTAAGTCTTCTTAAAGAAGAGTTTGATCTTATTTCAAACTCAAAGTCCCCTGGCCTTTTGAAATACTGTAAAGCTTATATTAATTTTGCAAAAGAAAACGAGGGACACTTTAGGGCCATTTATTTTAAGAAAATTTGTTCAATGGATGAGTTTCAAGAAGTTGAAAGCATTACAGATCAACTCTATGCATACCTTTTAGAATCAATCGATACAAAGACATCGCTTAAGAAAGATGATTATAAAATAAAGAAAATACTCGCCTGTATCCACGGCGTTTCGTTTCTTATCATAGATAATTGTGCAGAATTTTCTGAAAAGGAAATTGATAAAATCCTAAAAGATATAATTTAATTAGCTCCATGAGAATGGATTCATGGAGCGCAAATTTTATTTCGTTTTATAATATAAGTTGAATGTGTAATCGATTGATGTACCTTTGTGTACTTCTAGAATTTCTTTCGCAATATTTTCAATTTCGTATACACCACTATTATCATGAATATTTGGGGAGTCGTGAAACCCTTTATTTAAATCACTCATTAATTATTCCTTTTATATGTTATTTCTGTTTTAAGTTGATCTAAGAAGGCATGAAAGAAAGCAAGCCTTCTCATTCCTTCTTCTTTTCCTGCTTGCGTGTTAAGACGATCATTTAGCTTTAACAACTTTTTTTCAAAATGATCTAGAGAATATCTCTTGTCATCTAATGAGCGATCTTGTGCCCATGGATCATCAAGATGATAATACTTAGACTTCATCTTAGTTCCACAACTGGCCCATCTCATCACTCCGATTGCACCCATTGCATCGAGCTTGTCCGCATCTTGTAAGATTTCAGATTCTATAGAGCTGGCCTTTAAGTTGGCACTATAAGAATGCTCTAAGATAACTTGTGCAATATGCTCTACTTCATTATCAGTATAATTATATTCACTAAGTAAGGACTTAGCCTTTTGTGCAGCAAGAGCGCTGGCCTTACTACGATGTTCACTATTTTTAGGAATATTAATAATATCGTGTAAATAGGCCGAAGTATTTAAGACTCTTAAATTGACTTCCTGGCCATGAGAAAGTTTTTCACATAAATTTGCAACTCTAATAACATGAGACCAGTCGTGACTCGGATCATCGTGGTCATAGTATGACCTAATCTTATCTAGCAATTCTTTTTTAAACATCTAAGACTCTCCCATCAAATACTATCGAGAAACGGAAAATCACTTCCCTCTTTGATACAATCGATAAGATAAAGAGCAAGTCCCATCTCTCCTGTAAAAAGAGTAGCACGGCCATTTCTTTGAGTTAGTGCATGCATGGCAAATGAACGAGCGCGATCAAGCCATTTCTTATCACCAGTTCTTTTATAGAGTTGTAAGAAAGCATAACCATTTCCATCTGTTCCATGACAAAGAGAAACCCCTTTATCAAGTGGCCCAGCTTGCCAGATAACCTCAGCTGATTTTAAAAGGCAATCATCAACAAATTCATCGCCAGGATAATTTACAAGTGAAGTTACTACCCCAGGAGCTCCATGACACCATTGTGTTAACTGCTTTATTTGCGGCATTGGTGGATAGACAACTTCATAATTCATCATCTCACCTTCTTCCTTGCTAACAGCTTTCATAACTTTTTTAACGTGAGCAAGGAGATAATCCCTATCACCTTGAGAGAGAAGATTAATCTCTTTTAAGATTCCAAAAATATTTCCAAAGTAGCCGTGACCTGCTCCAATATAGCGAACCTTCTTGCCATACATATCTTGTTCCCAAACAAGCTCACCTTTGGCCTCTTCTTCTTTCAGTTTTTTAATTAAAAAATCGACATTTTTTAGGAAGAGTTTCGCCCAACGCTCTTCTTTTGTTTCTCGATAAAGAAAAGAAGCTGCAAGCATAGTTCCAGGAGCACCCCATAGGGCCTCAATGGTTGCATTTTCGATATTAGACTCAACTAACTCAAATATTTTATCTTGAGTTACTTTTGCAGGAGAAAACTGGTTTTGAACGAGAAGAATCCCGACTTCTCCAAGAAAAAGAGAAGGAACTACATTTTTAGTATCTGGGCGACGAAGATAGTCCTCATGAATTTGATTTAATAATTCTACTTTATTGAAAGGGAGGTCACGATTAAGAAATTTTGAAACTTTATTCAACGCCCAAACAGTACCTGCAGCGCCATAATAAATCGTCTTATTACTTTCGATTTGCGCATCTTCATTCTTGTCTGCAATCCAATACTTTTTAGCATCAAAATTTCTCAGAGTGTCATTAAAGATTAACTCAATAACTTCGTTTACTTTCTCTAAATTCCATCCAGCATCGATCAAAGTTTCGTGCTTTGTTGGTTCAAACAACATAATTATCCCTATCACTGTATTATTAGGATAATTTTAACATTGTGTTCAAAAAAAATCCTCTGCCAAAGGCCGACATCTGATATTTTATATCGTAGAATCTCACTAAATATTGAATCAATTACGGAGTTCCATATGGACACAAATATAAAAGAAAGACTAACGCAAATCGTAAATAATATGCCGACAGACTGGCTGCGCTTAACGACACACAGACTTGATATCTATAATGAGTCACTTGCCAAAGTTGAATTTCTTCAAAAATTAGAAGCTGGAGTTGAGCTAGAAGAACTTCCAACTGCATATGATTATATTCGTCTTGGTCATCCACTTTCATGTGTTCTTGAGTGGGCCATTGCAAAAGAAGCGGGACTAAATGCTGAAAGTGTTATTTCATTTTCATCTGAAATAATGCCAATCCTCGCCGTTCTTCGCGCAAATAAGTTTCTAGGAAAGCGCACTCTAATCGTTAGTGAAAGGCCATTATCAGAATTATTTCAATCAGTTTATCAGTACGACTTTATTCAATCACAACAACTGGATAAGGATTTTGACGGTACTACAATTGTAATCGATGGAAGTGAAAAAGCTGATATCAATGTTGCTCGTTATCCAAAGCTAGGAAGTATCATAACTGTAAATAGTAATGATGAAGCATATATTAAAGAGATTCAACACGTAAGACGTCGTGAATCGATTGCCATGACTCCGCAAAACTGTCTTACAGTTATTAAGGCAATGCTTGGAGAAAGTCCAAGTGAGATGAATACTGTTGATACAACAGAGCTAACAAAAACAATTCAGGATATCACAAACTCTAAGACACAAGTTGCATTTAGTAACTGCGGTCTATCCGCACAATATGCAATCATGATGGGACAAGTGCACTTTGCTAATGTAAACCATCCTGGAAAAGATATTAAGTTCATTGTACCGCCGAATTGTTACGGTGGAACAAATGACCAAGCAAGACGTGTAGCTGCTTGTATTGATAACGTCGAAATTATTGACCTTCCAGTTGATAGTGGAAAAGATATGGTAACAGAACTTGAGCGTATTCTAACAGACGTTGCTCATGCGGATGGTGTTCCATATATTATTGGTGAGATTCCAACTAACCCACGTGTTGAAATCCCAGACTTAATTAAACTGCGTGAAACTCTTAAGAAGCCAAGATTTACTGATGATGGAGCAACTGCAGTTGGTGCAGTTTTCAATCTCGATCAAACTTTTTGCCCAAATGTAAAATTCTTTGGGGATCACGGCTACCTAAATGACGTGAAAGTTATTTCATATGTAAGTGGATCAAAATTTCCAAGTGGTGGCCTTTGTACTGCAGGCTATGCAGTTGCAAGTGATAGTGCTGCTGAGTATATGAGCTATATTGAAAATCATCTGAAACTTTGTGATAACGTAGCAACTAATCTACAACTTCAAATTTTAACTCGTGAAATGCCAGGTATGAATGAAAGGATCGCTAAGGCCTATGCAAATACACGTGGGCTTGTTGACTATATTCAGAAACATCTTCCAAAGGCAAAGATCAATTTTGTTTCGCATGAACTTGCAGATGCAACTTTTACTCCTTCTGTTTTCTCACTAGACCTTCCAGCGACTAGTGAAGAGCATAAACGTGAACTTAACCACAAACTTATCCGAATGATGATTGAAGCAATCCCTGAAGAAAGTAAGCATTGTGTAAGCTACGGCCAATTAAAAGGCTGTTACTGGACAGTTCCTGCAACCTCAACTCAAGGGACGACAAAAGAGAGCGACAAAGACTATATCGTTCGCGTCTCTGTTGCTGCTGACTTTGATCTAAAAAAACACCAGGAAGTCTTTAAGAGATTTGTAAAAGAAGCTTACTAATAGTACGCGCCTAGCGCGTACTTCTCCTATAAGGCATCCTTCAATAACTTTTGAAAATTTGCACACTCAAAATGATCTTTTTCCTTACAATTATTCAAGTGTTCTAGGCTATTCTTCATTTTCTTTAGTTTCTCAATCTGCTCATCAATTTCATTAATCTTCTTTGTAAAAAGTGATCGTCTAACTTTAAACTTTCCGTTAGCTGTAAGCATTGAGGAAATCTCCTCTAGACTTAGGCCACAAGATTGTGCCAATGAAATAAATGAGAGATTATGAATAACACCCTTTGGAAACACTCGCTTTAGGCCATGCCTACCTATCGACTTTATTAGACCAATCTTCTCGTAATAACGAATCTTAGATGAAGCAAGAGATTTAACTTTTGATAATTCACTTATATCCATATTAATCCTTGATAACACTACTTGACTTGAAGTTAACTTTAACTTGTAGAGTGAATATAACAAAGGAATATTTTATGAAAATTATAATACTAGGAATTCTCGCTACTTTATTTATGGATTTATGGGCATATATGATGAAAATTACCTTTAATATTAAAGGACTTGATTACAAGCTCGTTGGCCGTTGGGCATATTATATAACCCAAGGTACTTTTTTCCACCAAACAATTATTCAAACAAAGCCTGCTCCAAATGAATCACTCATTGGCTGGAGTATTCACTATTTAATCGGAATATTTTTTGCAATTGTCTTAATTATAATTTTCGGAAGTGATTGGCTTGTTGCCCCTCAATTAATTCCTGCTCTTATCGTTGGTTTAATTACATTACTGGCCCCTTTTTATATCATGCAACCAGCTTTTGGATTTGGTGTCGCAGCATCTCTAACCCCGGCTCCTTTTCAGACACGAGTAAAGAGCATTATGGCACATACCTCATATGGAGTAGGTTTATACTTAGCAGGACTTACTTTATCTCTTTAAAAATTTAAGGAAGCTTAAAAGCAAGAGCAGACACACTTTCAGGATTTTTTCAACAGAACGAATTTCGCACCTATCCTAGTTTAATTATTACTTAGAATAGGTGCGAATGTATTAAAATTCTCTTTCACAACCAACTTCTCGAGCACCAGAGAAAATAACTTTGTTACTAGTAACCTCTTCAGAGCCTTCAATTACGTATTGTGTTTCCAGTACAAATCGAGAGTAATTTGCACGTTCTTCAAAGCGAACTTCAAACATTAAATTTTTTAGATTAACGACTTCAACCTTATCTGTTTCATGAGGTTGGCCAAATAGTGGATTAGTACGTGTCACAGTAATATTCTCAATATTTCGACAACTGATTAGAAGCCTATCTTCACTGAAACGACATTTAGACTTATCTAGGCTAAAGCTTGTAAGAGCACGAGCTTCCCAGTGATTAAAAAGCTTAAAGACTGTTGCACCTGTTAGACTAATATTTAGACTATTTTCAGTTTCAAGAACTGACATCTTATTATAAGCGAAACTCGAGTCGCGACAATCAAGGTCACTATGAATAACGCCTGCTTGAGTAGTTGCTGCAATTAATAGACCTAATAATAACTTCTTCATCTCTCTCTCCTTGGTTAGGTTCTAGAGAGAATCTATAATTCATATTAAAATAAATAAAATGATTATTATTAATCACTGCAATAAGATTATTTTATACCTAGAGATTATGATTTCAATGAAGTATAAGAGAAAATTAAAAAAAGTAGCACTAAGTTTTTAAAACTTAATGCTACCTACTACTCTTTTTCCCCACTTATCATAACCATCCATGTTCTTCTCTTCATCTTGTAAGCATCAAAAAATACTCCCCCTAAATGAAGTAGAGACAGGAAAATAAGAATATTAGAAAATACTTCGTGAATATCCTCTAATAAGTCATTTCCAAAGAATCGATCAAGTCCCATTAGAAATCCCGTCGTGGCCAATCCTATGATTGCTGTCCACATCAGCCAATAAACATACTTGGCCTTTGGATTATAATGAGTGATTGGATTCTTCTTATGAATTAATAATCTTAGCAAGACGAATGAGACCGCAATGTAGCCGAGATAACGGTGAGCTTGCTTACCTTCTTCAAGAATAAAAGCATTGAGGATGACCGCAATGGCCACCCCCCAATGTAAGACTCTAAAAATAAGTGGGAGTCTTATCTCACCCATTAATGCATCTCTTTCTTAACGATCGATCCATCAATTGGACTAAAATAAATTTCAACTTTATTTTGCTCTTTATCCCATCCGTAAATCTCGTAGCAATTTCCCTCGGTTACTTTAAATTTATTAATTTTGTAACCTTCGGCAACTAACTTTGCTTGAAAATCTTCTTCATTTTGCCATTTACTCTTATCTTCAGTTGTACACTGAGTTTTCTTTGACGAGCATGAAACAAGAGTTAAACCAACTGTTGCTAATAGTAATAATTTTTTCATCTAATACTCCTTTCTAGATTGATATTAATGAAAACATAACTATATAAACCAATAATATATCGGCATATAGAAGACGTTTTCGGATTAAATTGAATTTAAATTTTTGAATTTTATCCTCACTACATGAATTGCAGTGAGTCCTATAGATGGGTACGAGACAACACAGCAATTACAATTAATTACTAGTGCTAGTCTCGTCAACAAGATAATTTCTTGCAGTTACACCGGGGTTTCCCCATTATGTCGACGTAACTTTTGCCTTTTTGGGTGGCAACTGACTACTCCCTAACTATAAAAATTTTAAAGTGATAATTTTATACAGTCAAGGTTCATAAATGAATTCTGGAAAAAAAATTAAGATATTTTAAGCTAATGATAAATCACATTAGCTTCTTGTATAATAAAGATGCTTATAACAAAATGATTGAATTAGAGTAAATACGTATCTCTTCACTTGCTCTCATAATAAAGAATTTTTTGAAATTATTTCTCTCGAATTGAACCTCAAAATAATCAAACACTCCATCATATAGCTTAAATATACTTATAACTTTACCTACTCCAAATTCGTGAGAATATACTTCAGTTTTATTTTCAATATGTTTTTCAAAATCTATAATCATAAGTTTCTCCTAGTAAAATTGTAAAGGCGCCATAAAATGACGCCCGATTTATTCAGAAACTAGTAGCGATCGTGCGATTTTTTCTTTGTAGTTTTGGCCATGTTCACAATTAACGATCTTCCCATAAAGTTTTTATCGTTAAGGTTACTGATCGCCTTTTCAGCATCACTTGCTGTTTCCATTTCAACAAATCCAAACCCTCTTGCTCTGCCTGACTCTTGGTCTCTAATAACATTTACTGCTACAACGTTTCCAACATCAGCAAAAAGCTTTTCAAGATCAGAATTTTCGATATCGTATGATAAATTTCCTACATAAATATTAGATTTCATTTTTACCTCCAAGGTAAATCGCTCTTAACAAGATAGGATCCATGCTAAGAGTATAAAGAGACTACTGTCCCTGCTACACAAGATTGTGTAAGTACATTTTCTTAATAAAATTATTTAAACTGTTGCTAATAGAGAAAATAACCTAGGATCATTTTTATATTAATCCTATAGTCAAAAAGATATTTATTATTCAGTGATTGCCAGCTACGTGGCCATAAAGAACATCTCGACTTTATAAGTATAGCCTATCAATGCGTTATTAGCAAATAGAGTAATCTTTGTGTAAATACACAGGCTTAAATGATAATTATTAGAAAATAATAAAATAACTCAAGTAATAAAAATTAATTTACATACTTTTAATAGAATGATAGTTAACCAAAAATAATTTTAACAATAATTCATAGGTATTTTTAATGAAACAACTAGCTATCATTTTCTCGTTACTATTCTCTTTAAACTCATTTTCATCAGTTAGTTATAATCAATTCTACGAACTATACGATCAGTTAGACTATTATACACCAACAGGCTTTAGAAATAATGACGATAACTACAGCAATACAGTGAATGATATTGATGTATGTGTAATTCAACTTAAAAGCTCACAAGAGTTATATTACTGGACTTCAAAACAAGAAGTAACGATCTACCTAGGAAATGGCGGATATAGAACTGAAGTACAAGACAGTGGTTATGGTTACTACGGCCTAGCAATTTATTTCGATTCAAATGAAGTTACGTACACAAAATACGAAGATGGTGATGTCGATACAAAGAAACGTTCTCACTACATCCTATGGTACAGAAGCTCATCAAGTGCAAAGACAGCGAAGAGAACGCTGAGAGAGCTAGAAAACCTTTGCAAATAAAATAATAAATTCTAATCATATTGGGGAAGTCTAAGTACTGATACCAAGGCTTCCCTAAATTTCTTTGATAACTTTATTTTCTATTGTCGTACAACTCTTTTCATCTCTTCTCCTCCAAAACATCTCATATATAAGTGATAAGATGCACCGTTGTGAACTTTTGGCGATAAGTGAAGTTGGTAGCGAATCGTTACACTACGCTTTGTATGATCTGTTGTTAGGCCAACAAAATTTCTGTCATTAACAAGATAACTATAATTATCAATCCCTGTATCTCTTGCGTATAGCTTATCAAAATCAACATATGACTCGAAGTAATCGACATCATCCAAAGGAGCACTATATTCTTCGTCAACAAGTGATTTGATAAGAGAAACTAATAGCTGCTTGCCTTCACTCTCTGAGTAAGGTTTTTTAAAGTTACTTAAAGGAAGTCCTGCAAAGAATGTATATAGACTTGGAGCAGTTTGATAGACAAAACGTTGATATAAATATTTATAATCAGCAAGAGGAAGCTCCACATTCTCAGGAGTAAAGCCTCTGTCTAAGTGAAGAACTTCAACAGGCCCTAGTCTAGTTTTAGTGTATACGAAATTATTACGAAAAGAGAGTTTCTTATCCTTAAAAAGAGTCTCGTAAGTAAAGATATCTTGGTAAGAAGCAGTGAATTCACATCCACCTTTATATCTCTTGTAGTCCATTGCATAAGTATTAAGACCAAGAGCTAGCAATAAAATTGAAAGTGATAATTTTCTCATAATAATCCCTAAATAAATAATGTCTTGAAAGTTTTGTCTTTATAGCAGATCTAATATTAAAGACATCCAAATTGTAAAATCTTTAGGATAATGCACTTTTCAAAGCGTGTCATTATTACCACCTAGCTTGTTCCAAGTGATTAAAAATACTATAAATCGGCTTGAATTCAATTTAGAAGCGACAAGGAATATCAATGAAGAAAATTTCAATTCTTCTTACTCTTTTCACATTAAATACCGCTCTTGCAAATGACCCACTAGAAAAAGATCAGTGGCATCTGAAATATAACGCTAAAAATAAGGGTGCAAACATTGAAAAGGCCTGGAAAATTCTCGAGTCAAATTATCAACCCGTTATTGCAATTATCGATGCTGGATTTGATATTGATCATGAAGATTTAAAAGACAGTATTCTTATTAATAAAGAGGAAATTCCAAACAATGGGATTGATGACGATAATAACGGCTATACAGATGATTATTATGGTTATAATGCGAAGAAGAAAAATGGTGATCTTTCAGGAGATTATGACTTTCAAACAAAACACGGCACTGCTGTAGCAGGCGTCATTGCAGCAAAGCATGACAATGGCCTCGGTATCAAGGGCGTTGCAAAAGGTATAAAGATCATTCCTATCGTTAAACCAGAGCCTATGGCAAAGAGAAAGGATAAGCTTCCACACCTTATAGAGGCAATGAGATACGCAATGGAGAGAGGAGCAGATATTATAAGCTTTTCTGCGAGGCTTAAAGTAACGTCACCGGCATTTAAGAAAGTACTCAGAGAACTAAATGACAAAGGGATTCTCGTCATTGCCTCTTCTGGAAATGTTGGAGTTGAAAACTCGACGAATCGATACCCAGGTGCTTATGCAGAGGAATTTTCAAATATTATTGTCGTGGGCTCAAATGATAAGAATGGTAATAGAGTAAAGTCTTCTAATTATGGAGATCAATCAGTTCACCTCTTTGCCCCTGGTGATAAAATTCTAACAACACACCTATCAAATACCTATGGTCCATCGAGTGGTACAAGCTTTTCAACACCACTAGTTGCAGCAGTTGCGGCCATGGTTTTGGCAACACATGGGCCGCAGTCGAGATGGACAATGAGAGAGCGACTAATTAAGACAAGTCGTCCACTAAAAAGCCTTGAAGGCCTGAGTGTATCTGGTGGAATTGTAGATGCCTATGAGGCACTTAAATAACAAATTATGAAGTTTCATTTTTCTTAGTATAAGCATAGGCCATTGCATGTGTTGCAATCGGTGTCGTAATCAATAAGAATATAAAAAGAAAGAAGTTAGTTATTACGATATTAAGATTAGCAAATATCATTGCTGTTCCTAACAAGATTAAACCTGCTCCAAATGCACTGGCCTTACTTGCGGCTTGAAGCTTCATATAAAAGTCCGGCATTTTCATAAATCCCACGACAGCAAGGAAAACAAAGATAGATCCTAAAAAGATTAAAACTTCACCGATAAGATTTATCATTAATTCTCCTTACTCATATCAGATAAATAAACTGCAAATACAAATGCTGTTACAAAGCCAACGACAGCGAATAACAAGGCAATATTATAAAAAAAGAGATCTCCGTATAATGTATAAAGAATTAGAAAAAGGCTAACACCAGAGATTCCAATTAAGTCAAAAGCAAGGACCTTAACAAGAACTTCCTTTTCTCTTTTTGCTTCTAGAATGAGAAGAAAGAAGGTCAAGACAACAAGGCCAATAGAGATCATTAGCAGAACACTCATTTAACTCCTCCATTTGAAGCTCCCCTTAGAATTCTTAAAACACGACTCTCAATAACTTCTTTGAATTCCTTAATTGCCTCCTCTTCATTTTCTAAAAACATCATGTGAATAAAGAGATGTTTTTTATCTGCATCCAAATCAATAACCATGGTCCCAGGAGAGAAAGTAATGAGATTTGATAACAAAGCAATTTCAAAATCACTCTGTACTTCTAGTGGAAATTTGATAATTCCTGGAGTTGATAAGTTCTGAGGTGTCACTACATCTTGAGCGACTCTAAGAGCACCTAGAGTAAGATCCCACAAATAAAGAACGATAAATTCTAAAATGTACCATAACCTCATAGACAAAACTCCCTAATAAATTAGTCCGACCTTACCAACTTCTTGAGCTAGTTTAAAAATTAGAAGCGGATTAAAGCTAATAATTAAAGTAAAGATACAAAGCAAGATACAGGAGATATAAGATCGAATAATAGAGACCTTTGAAAAAGACACAATAAACTCATGATACTCACCCCAAAACACTCCACTCCAAATTTTTACCATACTATATAAAGTAAAAAAGCTTCCTATAATCATTGGAATAATGATCCAAATAAGACGGCTCTCAGTTGCTATTTTAAAGAGACCTAATTTTGCCCAAAACCCAGAAAATGGTGGTATTCCAATAAGACTAGCAGCAGGAATCATAAAGAGAATAGCAATAACAGGAGATGTTTTTAGTAGTCCACCTAACCTAGAGATCTTCTCTGTATATGCAAAGTTTCTGATCAGGCCAGAAACGAAGAATAGATTTGTTTTAACTAAAATGTGATGAAAGATATAAAAAAGAGAACAAGAGAAACCAAGTTTCTTTATTGCCAAATCAGGGTGAAGACAAAAACTAACACCAACACCAATAAAACCAACCTGACTAATAATATGATAGCTTAAGATCTCTCTTAATTTGTTTTGAACAACTGCAAACCAAACACCGACAAGAAGAGTAAGAATCGCTAAAATTAGAATTGTCCAAAACAATTGAAGATCAGAAGGAAAAACCTGACCGAAGACTCTAATCATTGCATAAAGGCCAAGTTTTGTTAGAAGTCCCGCCAAGACTCCGCTAAGTCCAGCTGAAAGTTTTGGATAACTTTCTGGCAGCCAGAAAAATAATGGAAAAAATGCTGACTTAATTGCAAAAGCACCAAAGAGACAGATCGCAAGAGAGCGAACAAGGCCTGGGTCACTAGCGTATAATTGTGCCAATCTTTCGCTTAAAACCTTAAAGTCTAATGTATTTGTAAACTTATAAATGAGAGCAATTGAAATCAAGAAAATAAGTCCACTAATGAAATTTAGGAGTATATACTTAAGACCGCTTTTAAGTCTTTTACGAGATGAATCAAGGACAACAAGTACATAACTACTCATTAGCGTAATTTCAAACCACACAAATAAATTAAAAAGATCGCGAGTAAGAAAGGCACCAGTCAATCCCAGAAAGAGTGTATTGTACAAGAAGTGATAAATGCTTTTTTTCTCAACAGTAACACCTGGATAAGCGTAAAGCACACCAGTGAAGTATATTGCGCCGACAACGAAAATCATAACTCCTGAAAAAATATCATAACTTAAAGATATTCCAATTCCACTTTCCCAGCTTCCTACTACAAATGTTGATGTTTGTTTAAATGAAAAAAGGAATAATCCAGAAATTATAAAATATAGAAGTGCAAATAAATTTGAAAAGAATAAGATCAACTTGTCTGACTCCTTAAACAAGAGAGAAAAGGCAGCTGAAACAAGCGGTAGTATAAGAAAGACGATAAAAAAGTTCTGATGTATCACTACGCCTTCCCCTATTAAGCTTAGGCTTTCAATTCTATTTTTAAGCCTTGATACATCATCAATCTCCTTTCTCTTCCTTTTCAAATTGTTTATAAAGTCATTTTTACAAACATCTAACAATTCTTTTCTCACTATCATTGGCTCCTTGTTTAGAACATCTAATACTTTTTTAAGTTCAGTACCCATCACTACTAACTCCTCCTTTTTATTGCCAAAAAGCATTCAAATTTTAATAGTTGTAGCTTAAGAAACAATTTCCAGAAACTAATTACCCCATCAAACAGATCTCCTGTAATGACAATATCTTGTTTACTAAAATCACTTAAATTTGAAACAAAATAGCTATCATAAAATGAATCACCTACTATCTTCATCCCTTCAATACTATCTTTGAAACCCATTTCCACTTTACTAGTTTCAACAATTGGAAATCCATTGTATAAGACTGCATTAGAAAAATTTGGTTTTATGTAATAGTTGAAAATATTAGTTCTAATTTGCTTTGAATATTTAGACTCTATCCCTCTTATTGGATAGCAAGATTTGTTAAAAATTGGCTCTAAAGAATGCAATGTTCTTGGACAATTTAACATACAAGTTCCATACAACCTCCCTGTTCTCTGCCATGCAATCCTAGAAAAATAGCTTAAGTATGTAATCCCTAAAATTTTCATAGTTTTTCCATTTAATTTATTTTTTGTGTTCCCCATAGAAATACCAAAAACTAGTGTAGAAATATCCTCACTATTAATAAGCATACTAGCATTGAATGCAATAGCTTCTCCTTGGTATACTAGGATAGTTATCACACCTCCATTTTTCATAAAATCAGTGAAACACTCTTTGGAGCCAAGAAATTTATAATTAAAGTTTTCTCCATTCCTTTCCAGCACAATACATCTAACTACTGTAACTAAGTATCTGGAAGCATCAAAAACAGTTTGTATACTTTTTTCATCAAAGACATAGACTTCAGCATCCATAAATCTTTCCTTATAGATATAAGCAAAATTCTTAGCAACTAATTCTTCTAGGTACATCATTTTCAAATCTTTCAAGTTATTCTTTGTACTAATTTCAAAAGGCACAAGCATCTCCTTTCTCAGAAACTGAGATTAATAGATTTTAAAATTGAAATAATTAAATTGAACTAGCTAGTTATGAAAATTGGGTATAATACCAAAGTAAATTACAAAAATATTATGACAACAGAATGTTGCTTAATCTTTTTTTGAATAGATCCCATGAATTAATTATACTAAAAAACTTGACTACTCGCAACGACGATTAATAGCTACGAACAGACAAATTGATCAATTGCGAGCAATTACAACCAATTAAGAAAATTGAAAAAAAGTTATTAAAAAAAATAATAAGTTGAAAAATTGTTATTAAAAAATATCGCATTAAATTTTACGAAAACATAAAAAAATAAAGAAAGCTTGAGTTAATTTAAGTATAAAAAGTCCCGAAATTAATTAAGTCAATAACACCATTGGGAGGATAAAATGGAAAAAGACTTAAGAAATGGAGAGGTACTAATTGCATCAAGAGAAATTCCTATTACATTTTGGATTGGTGAAGCGATAAGATGTTTTACAATTATTGGTATTCCATTCGCATTAATGAATGTACTTCGAGTACTTACAAACTCTTTTGATGTCACAAACAAAAGAGTATTTGGAAAAGTTGGGCTATTTGGAACAAATGAATACGATGTTGCACTGGATAAAATTAACAGTGTTATGTCAGCCCAGGGTATTTTTCAAAAAATATTAAATTATGGGTACCTAGTAGTTTTAGACAATTCGGGTACAGAATTCGCTGTTCTTTGTGCATCACCAACGACATTAAAGAAGCAAGTTTTCTCAGTACAAGATAAGTTCAAAGAAGAACAACTTCAAAATATGGCAAAGGCAATTAAGTCAGCATAATAGTTCTGGCCTCAGATAAAAATGAGGCCAACTTAACTATCCTTAAGTATGAAAAAACATGATTTAGGTTTCACAGAGTCATTTCTTGAAGAAATGCAAGACGAACAAAACAATGTAAGATTGGCCAATAAAAAGGCCATATGGGGGGAGCTTGCCTCCTATATTCTTTTCGTCTCTGAAGTTATCAAAAATATTCTTTTCTATATTAAGTTTTTCAAAATAAGTAACTATGACGTTAGAGAGTTATTTTTTATAACAGCAATTATCGGACTTATATCTTTACTAATCATTATTGTGAATTATATACGGATAGAAAGATTATTAAACAACAAAAAGCTAGCAACACATAACTATCTAATCATACTAGGTTACCTAATATATGGTTCGTATTCAAATATACTACTAAATATATTTTTTTATTTCTTAACTATTGAAAGTTTTTTTTCAATAAGATAAGAACAAAACCAAAAATAATTGCACAAACTTTTGCCCAATCCACAAGATGCAAAGGTGTCAGATGAAGTACCTTATCCATTAATGAACTGTGAATGAGGACAATAGTCATAATTGTAGTCATTACGATGATAAGCTTTGCTGTAATAGTTCTTCCTCCTGTTAAGGCAACAACGATCCCAGCACTCCAAAGAGAAAGTAATGCCATCACCTTAGCACGGCCGTGAGCGACATTTTCGCCCTCAGCGACTGCGCTAATATAGAAGATAACAAGGATGATTGTTAAACCAAGCCCGATGCCCAAGATGATTACTAAGTCTCTTCGATTAAAAAAGGATTTTCGAGTCGTGAGTTCCTGACGACGAGGGCCCTGCTTAGCATCTTGCTGAAATGCAAATAGAGCTATTGGATGAATGATAAGTTCGAGCCATACCACGTGGATCGGTAAATAAAGCAGAGGGTAACCTAGTAACGGAATAATTGCGGCCGTAAGAACAAATGGCATATGAATAAGTAAAAGATACTTGAAGCTCATTCTTAGGTTTTCAAAAAGTTGCTTTCCTTCTCGAATTGCATTAACGATCGTACTAAAATTATCGTCTGTGAGGATGATTGAAGAGACTTCCCTTGCACTTCTTGTTCCTCTTAGTCCCATTGCCACTCCAATATCGGCGGCCTTAAGAGCAGGGACATCGTTTACTCCATCACCAGTAACGACAACTAACTCACCAACTCTCTTTAAACTCTCGACGATTCTAAGTTTTTGAATAGGATTACACCTTGCTACAATATCGACACTCTTAAAAAAGTTCGGATTCTTTAATATCCACTTATCTTCGAGTTTTTCTGGTTCAAGTTCGGCCGAAACGATAATGGGTTTAGAATCAATCAATCCCACATCTTTTGCAATTGCACCTGCAGTGTCGGGGTGATCACCGGTTATCATAAGCACTTTAATTGCATTATCCTTACAATAATTTATTGCTTCTTTCACTTCTGGTCGCGCTGGATCTTCAAATGCAAGGATTCCATAAAGTGTGATTCCGCCTTCTGGCTCTAAGCAAGATTCCACACCTGCTTGCGACACCAGAGTGGCGCCAACAGCTAACACTTTATGTCCCCCCTTCGCTAGATTCTCAACTTCTTTTATCCACTTAAGTTTTTCATTTTGTGAAAGGTCTGACTTTGACAAGACAACCTCAGGCGAGCCCTTAATGGCACAAATTAAATCATTATCGTAAAGAAAGAACCCAGACTCACGCTTTCGATCTTCTGTAAATGGAATAACATTTAATCTCTTAGGGATATTGATCCCTCTAAGTTTTGCTTCACTTATCAGAGCGATATCGACAGGATCACTGCCTTCAGCATTAGATGCCGCTAAGGCCATTAGCAAAATTTGAGTTTGAGAAAAGTTATCTGATGTAACAAAGTGGGCCAACTCGAGCTTACCAATGGTTATGGTACCGGTCTTATCGGTACAGATTTGAGTGACACGACCGATATTTTCAACGGATACGGCCCTTCTAACGAGAGCATGGTGCTTTGCTAATCGGTAAACACCAACACCTAAAAAGAATGAGAACACGACAGGAAACTCTTCAGGCAAAGCGGCCACGGCCAGGACTGCAGCACTTAAGAGTGCGTCGAGCCATCCATGTCCTTGATAAAATCTGATTGCAGCAATGGCCAAACATAGAACGACAGAAGCATAGACCAATAAACGTGTGAGTTCTAAAATTGCTGACTGAAGAGGTGTTCTTTCGTGAGAAATTTTAACAACAGACTGAACAATTTCACCATAGGAAGTACTCTTGCCAGTAGATAATACCCTTAAGATTCCCTTGCCTGTTAAGACCCTTGTTCCAGCAAAGCCTAAAACACTTGTCTCTACGAAGGCCTCTCCACTCGTGACAAAGGGGTCAAATTCAATCGAAGATTTTTTTACGGGAAATGCCTCTCCTGTTAAGACTGACTCATCAACCTGTAACGAGTCCACTTCTTCCCAATAACCATCGGCCGGTAAGAAGAGATTCTTACTTGAGAGCACAACGAGGTCTCCCGGAACAATATCAAGAGAGTCCACGATAACCACCTTGCCTTCCCTGAGGAGCGTAACTTTTGAAGAGAGCTGACTTCTAAGCCCAGCAGTTGATGCTTGCGTTCGAAAGTGAAGAAAAGCATCCATGAAGATAAGTGGCAATGTAGCTAGAATTAAAATAAGGGATTCGCTAAATTCCCCAATAAAGTAGAAAACTGCAGAGATGCTGACAAGGAACCAAACCATAGGGTCCTTCAGCGTATCCACAATAAGCTCAAGCCACGGACTGCCTACTCGTTCGACAATTTCATTTGTTCCAAATTTTGAGCGCTGCTTTGTGACTTCCTTCTCATCTAGTCCAGAGGAGCGACCGATGAGGCTGACTATATTACGAAATGAGATTTTCCTTTGCATAAGCTCTATAAGTTTAGAACACAAAAGTAATATAGAGGACTAAAGAGGACTAAAGAAGCCTTAATCTAATTTCCAGAATAATTAGGCCTTCATTCATAAATGATTCAAATATAATTTTATATGGGAATTATTATGAGAGTTTTTGTCGCCATTGATTTACCCAAAGACGCAAAGGAAAAATTGAAGAATGTGAAGATGGTCCATGCTAAATTTCACCGCTATCCTGCGGAAAATCTCCACTTAACCTTGAAATTCATTGGCGAGGTTTCAGATGAATTATTAGAACAAATCAAAGAGCAGCTTGATACAATTAACTTCTCATCTTTTCCATTGAGCTTCAAGGCCTTGGGCCACTTTCATCCTCATCGTCGCGGTACTCCCATTTGGATGGGTGTCGAAAATAATGAAGAGCTAATGAAGCTACAGGCAAAAATAGAAGAGGTTCTCCAAGACCTAGAACTAAAAATGGATAAGATGAAATTCACCCCTCACCTCACTTTGGGCAGAATGGAGCGAGGAACTAGTGAGGATGAAGTAGAAGAGTTTATTCAAACACTTCACATACCTGAATTTAGTATTGAAACTAAAGAGTTTATCTTATTTCATAGTCATTCAACCAAAAATGGTGTTGAATACCTTCCATTAGAAACTTTCTAACTAATCGGAGTGGGTATGCCTATTGAAAAGTACTTTCGACATTATCCGGAACATTTGAAACAGCAAATCCAGGATTTGATTGCCAGTGGTAATCTTAGGTCATACCTCTTAAATAAGTACCCACATCCGCATGAAATCAACTCTGACAAATTACTCTACAAGTATGCAAATGAGCTTAAGGACAAGTACATGCGTAATGTCCCTCAATTGAGTAAGGTCATCTATGAAAAACAAAAAGACCTCGTTAACGATGCTCTTGGTACCCACACTTATATTAGTCGAAATCATGGTGGTAAGTTAAAGAAGAAGCACGAGATGAGAATCTCACGCACTCTAAAAGATGCTCCTCGAGAGATGCTTGAAATGCTTGTTGTTCACGAACTGGCCCACTTTAAGGAAAAGGACCATAACAAGGCCTTTTATAAACTTTGTGAGTATATGCAGCCTAATTATCATCAAGTTGAGTTCGACCTGCGCCTTTATCTTGTTCTGTTAGATCAGGGGATGACTCTATATTCTAGAGATTAAATAATCAAGCCCACCAACAATAGCTGCGACCTGTGCATTTACACAATCCTCGTCGGTAACCTTTGGACTATCGGGATAGACTTCAGTCGTTGTACAAAACTTTGCATTGGAAAAAGATGCACAGAGATGAAGTTTCTTTAGGGCATAATTGATAACCCCCTCTTGTTCAACAGCAGATCCTATAATCTTGCCACTTTCATCAGCAGGAGCAATATGTGTGACCTTGCGAACTGAATCAATGATCGCCTTTTGAAACTCAGGAGTAGGATTATCACTATCATCAACAAGATAGAATCCATCAGGGATATCCCAAACATCTTGAGGAATTCCATCCCTCTTCTCTAGGGCCGGCCTAAAGATAGTATTGTCAGTATCTGTCGTCTCATGAAGATCAAAATGGGCAAAGATCTCAACACCTAAATCAGAAATGGCCTTCATAACGAGGTTACACTCTGGTGCTGGCCCATTTACATAGAAGGAGCGATTTGGATCAACTGTCTTTGGGTTCCAACGATTGATGGTCTCATACCCCCAGGGGCTGATACATGGAGTAACGATGAAGTTAAATGAATCAATATAATTTAAAGCTTCTCTTTCTAGAAAACCAAGGGCACCGTGAACTCCACTAGTTTCATAACCATGGACACCACCAGTAATCAGAACCGTTCTTTTATCTGGTGAAGAGTTCTTACTTTTAATGATAAAAAGTGGATACTTTTCTTCATCATATGGAAGAGCGCCATATTGTAAAATTTCAAAATGCTCTTCTAACTTTTTGATCTTTGAAACGACTTCTTCAAGATACGATCTCTTGATCGTTTGTTCTTTGAACCACTTTTCTTTTTCGCTTTCGCCCCATGGGACTATTTTCGTTGTCATTCTTAGGCCAATTTCTTAGTTAACATTTTAAAAGGCTCTTTAAATGGTACATACGCATATTTTTCTTCTAAAACTTCTGCAGCTTTTCTCAGTACCGACCTCTTTAGGCCTCTTTGAATTATATAAGAAGCAAGATCATTACAAAGAATAAAAATTGCAGAAATTAAAGTTATTTTCTTTCCACGAAGACCAACAGGAAAACCACTTCCATCAGGCTGTTCATGATGCTGATGAAGAATAAAATCAACCTCTGGGTATTTAGTAAATAAACTTGCTAACTCACCTTCTCTCACAGGGTGAATCTTAAACTCTTCCTGTTCATCTTCAGAAAACATTCTTAGATTTGGATCTTTAACTGAATTTATCTTACACAAGTCATCATTTTCTAATGTTGAATCACACAAGAGTGCACTGAGTATAATTTTAGATCTTGTCCCACTTGCCTTATAATTGATGGATTCTAGGATACTACATCCAAATAGAGATGTAAGAATGCTCTTTTCAGCAACGTCTCCCGCGCTAAATGGAAACTTTCCAAGCAGGGCCAATAAATCCGGCTCCTTTTCAATTACGTACTCACATTTTTCAATCACCTTATCAACTAGAGATAAAACAGCATCCCCAGTACCAATCCATCTTAAGTACGAATGGATGATACCAACTGATCGAATTAGGTTCTCAAGCAATACTTTTGTATCCTTATACTTATCAAGCGTAATATACATCTCTGTAATAGCATCTTCTAGAACTTGTAGCTGATCACTTTTATAGAGATATACAAACTTAACTTTTCTTTTAACAAAACTTTGAATTAAAGCTTCAGTGATAAGAGTATTTTTCTTAATCACTTTCATAAATTTATTTGAAGAAAATTTAATATATGCATCCGCTGGTATTGATTTAAATAAATATAAACTTCGAAGCTTTAATGGAGCAAATTCAGATTCATCGATTTCAATCAAGGCCGCACTTTCTTCAATTCTTTTATATTTTAATATGATATCCATAAACACATTTTCTAGTGCGTCTTCATTAAAAGGATATTCAAGGTGATGGGCCACGGCCATCATCTCTTCATCGAGTTGGGATTCTACATTTCCAGCATATAGCGATGAGTTTCCAAAGAATACAAAATCAATACTATCGACAAGTTCACTATATGCAGTCATTAGATCAAGCGCTTCTATATCCTTATTTTCAACATCAATTAAAGCAATATGAAATGGACCTTTACTCAATACTTGATCGATAGCCTCATCTTTAGAGTTCACCTTTACTATCTCGATTTCTTTAGGAAGGTTACTTCTTAGATAATTGTCTTTATTGATATCTTCATCAGTAATATATAATGCTCTTATCATTTCTGATCTCCTAACAACTTTAGCTTAATTAAATTAAATAATAGTATATAATACATATGAATTATTACGATGGGAATTATATGCGATCTAGAGTTTTGATTATTTCTGATGAAAATATCTTAAGTTCCGTTTATGCTGCGAACTTAAGTGCATACGTCGGTTTAAAAGTAATCGTTGCAAAAACAAAAAGTGAAATTCAAAACTACTTAGGTCGTAGAGATTACGTAAATCTAATTGTTTGTGCAAACTTTCTTGAAGATTTCCCAAATATTTCTGATGAAATATTAAACCTCATTTCTTCTGTGAAATTGAAGTCTAATATTATTATGTTTAATAATTTAACTGAACAAAATTCAACAGTCGCAATCCCACCATCTGTTATTTACATTCCTAATCGATATGATATTAAATCAATCGTTAGATCATCAGCAAAGCTAATGAATGTTACGGCAAAGGATATGGTTGCATTAGATGTTGGAGATTTTTACCCACTTCCACTAGATCTACTTAAATTAACTGATCAGGCCTTCTGTGATATTTATCTTCGAAAAGAACAAAAAGATGAAGATGAATTTGAATTAGTATATTCAAAGGATGATAAGATTAATGAAAAAGACATAAGTGCAGAAGATGATCAAGTCTATGTGAGGTCAGAAAAAAGACTTCAGTGTATCAACTTTTTAACGATGCAATTAATCATGCACTTAAAAACAACAGCTACGCCAGAAGAAAAGCTTAAGGCCGTTGAAGTCTCATTAGAATCTCTTGCTTCTGTACTCTTAAGCGATGAAGCAAACCTCGAAGAGGTATCAAAAGTAAGCCAAACTTGTATAAAAATCATCAAGGAAGTTATTGAAGAATCGAGTGAACTTGAAAAATTATTAGCATATCTTCTTGCAAATAAATCATCATATCTTTATACCCACTCTATTCTTGCAACATATGTAAGTCAGTTTATCTTAAAACAAGTTTCGTGGGGTAACTCTGCTCAAGAAGAGAAGATGGCCTGCGCTTTCTTCTTTCATGATATTTACCTAGCACCAGTCTACAAAGAACATCCTGATGCATTTGAAGTTGAAGATCTTGCATATAAACTTGATGTTAGTGAACAGAACTTAAATTATATTTTAATGCATGCCAAGCTAGCAGCAGAGCAAGTCTCAAAGCTTAAGAAGCTTCCTAATGGTGTTGATCAGATTATCCTGCAACACCACGGTACACGAAATGGAGAAGGCTTTGCCATGGATCCAGGAGATGATATCTCCCCTCTTTCAAAAGTTATGATGATCTCAGAGTCATTTGTGAACTTCTTCTTTGAAACAAAGGATAAGGGACAAAACTTTTCAAATGAACAATTAATTACTTTTCTAAACCAACAATATACTAATAAAAGTTATCATAAGCTTATTGCGATCTTAAAAGACCTAAAATAAATAAAATATACCAGAGGATCCATGAAAAGATCCTCCGGTATTTATATTTATGATTCAACTTCTTCTAAAATTTTTCTTCGAGGTCTTGCTATTAGTGAATAGAAGCAAGGAACAACAACTAGAGTAAAAATAGTTGAAAGAAAAACCCCACCAATAATAACGAGGGCCATAGGTCTTCTTGTTTCAGAGCCCGCTCCCACAATGACGGCCGCTGGAACAGCAGATGCAAGAGTTGTAAAAGTAGTCATAATGATAGGTCTAAAGCGTGTTTCACAAGCCTCTAAGATGGCATTCTTTAACTCTTTGCCTTCATCTCTTAGTTGATTTGAAAATTCAACGATAAGAATAGAAGTTTTCTTAACAATCCCCATTGTGAGTAAGATACCAATCATCGAGTAGATATTTAGAGTACTTCCAGACAACCATAGTGCGATGAATGAGCCAGCTAATCCAAATGGTATCGCCAGAAAGACAGTTAGTGGATCTGAAAAAGAATTAAACTGACTGGCCAGAACCATATAGGCAATAACAAGTCCTAAAACCATGATCATTAAAACACTAAAGAGTGATTCATTTAGATCTTTTGAAAACTTTAAGTAATAGCCCTTTGGCAATACTTTCTCACCAAGTTCTTTGATATAATCAATTGCCCTACTTTGAGCAACACCAGTTTTTAAATTGGCATCAACTCGAATCCCTCTGGCCCTATTTTCACGATAAATAGACTGTGGTCCAAATGCATCTTCGATCTTTACAACATCATTTAGAGTTACAAATTCTCCGCGATTATTTTGAAGTAGTAGTGACGAGATATTTTCGCGTGTACGATCTTCCTCTGCTAATTGAACAAATACATCGTAACGTCTACCACGCTCCGTATACTTTGTTGCGGCCGAACCAGCAACTCCAACATTAAGAGCAGTTGCAATAGTATTAACTTCAACACCACGTTGTTGTGCTTTAATTCGATCAGGAATAATGTGAACTTCAGGAAGCTGTCCGATATCATCGGAACGAATTCCAACCATTAGATCAGATTCTTTCATCCCCTTTTCAAGTTGTTCATATAATTGTGCTTGAATTGCGGCATCTGGCCCCGTAATTGTAAACTCAATTGGACTTCCTCTTCGGCCACCAATGGCAGATCCCATACGATCTCTAATGATGATCTTTAGACCTTTTATAACAGATAATTCTTTTCTCAACTGAGCTGCAACTTCAAATTGAGAGAGCTTTCTCTGATCGCGGTCTTTAAGAATTAAAACACCAAAACCACGGTTTCCAGAAGTAGCACCTCGTCCACCACCAACTGCAACAATCATTCTTTGAATATTTTCATTTTTAGAAACGATTTCTTCGTACTCTTTAACTTTCTCATTTGTGTAATCTAAGCTCTTTCCATCTGGAGCGATGAAAATTACAAACATGAAGCTACGATCAGACTCAGGTGCAAATTCCTTATCGATATGATTAAGAGATAAGAAAGCGACAAGAATCAGTGCAGTCGATACAAGAAGAACTTTAATTCTATGACCTAGTGCGAACTTAAGAATTCCCATGTAAACTTTATTTCCAAACTCTACGGCCCTATCAACCCAAACGTGAACAAAGATTCCTTTTGAAGCAACATTTAAGAATTGTGAACATCTCATTGGTGCTAGAGTCAGGGCCTCTAGAGAAGATAGAGATACAGCAATACAGATTGTTAAAGCAAACTCTTTAAAGAACCTTCCTTCAATTCCAGGCATTAGTGTAATAGGTGCAAAGATAGCAACAAGAACAGCGGTCGTGGCAAGAACAGCAAATGCAATCTCACGACTTCCTTTAAAAGCTGCCTGTACCTTATCATGTCCCTTCTTGGCGTAGCGAACAATATTTTCCAACATAACAATAGCATCATCAACGACAATACCGATTGCTAAGGTTAGTCCAAGAAGAGAGAATGTATTTAATGAGAATCCCATTAAGTACATAAAAGAAAACGTTCCAATAATGGCAGTAGGAATGGCCAGAAGAATATTTATGGTTGCCGACATTGAGTTCAAAAATAGCCAACATACTAAAGAAGTTAAGATTACTGATAGCACAAGGTTTTGAAGAAGTTCATCAATTGATAACCTAATAAAAGATGTTCTATCGAAGTTTACAGAAAGATTTGTCCCCTCAGGCAAGTTCTTAGAAATCTCTTCAACTCTCGCCTTAACTCTATCCGCAACATCAACTGCGTTAACACCTCTTTGCTTGTAAATTGGCATCGATAGCGATGGTTTTTGATTAACACGTGAGATACGCGTACGATTTTCAACACCAGCGTAAATATTTGCAACTTCAGAAAGTCTTATCGGTACGTAATTAGCTTGGCCACCACGTCGATTGATAATCATATTCTTGAAGTCTTCAACTGTTCGTCCTTCACCTAAGACTCTTAAACTCTTCTCATTTGAAACCGTCTCAAACTTACCAGCAGGTAGCTCAACACTTTCTCGTTGGAGTGTAAGAACAATATCAGAGAGAGTTAATTGATACGCTTCTAGCTTATCAGCGATAACATCAATTCTCATCATAGGCTCTCTCGCACCAAAAGCACGAACTTCAGAGACCCCCTCGATTGTAGTCAGCTGATCAATAACACCATCTTTAAACAAAATATTAAGTTCTCTTTCAGACAAAGTATCTGAAACAAGAGCTAAATAGAGAATTGGATCATCAGCTGCGTTGGACTTTGTCACTGTTGGAGTTTCGACATCGTCAGGAAGCTGTCTTTGAGCACGTCCTAGAAGAGTTTGAACTTCCTGAAGTGCGAAATCAATATCCTTATCAAGTGTAAATTCTAAATCAATTCGCCCTTGCCCACGTCCAGCAGTAGATGTCATATCTTTAATCCCTTGCATTGAAACAAGAATAGATTCGGCCGGCTCTAATACGTCTTTTTCCACAACTTCTGGAGTTGCCCCTTCATATTGGTAGGCAATTGAAATTGATGGGTAATCAACATCTGGGTTTTCATTAATTCCTAATTCTCTAAATCCTAAGATTCCAAAGAGAATGAGAGAGAACATTAACATCCATGCAAATACAGGATTTCTTATCGATAATGATGATAAACTCATATATAACCTTCTTAATTTTTAGGGATATTACCTAAGTAAGCATTCGCTTGATAATATAAAGACTTAACTTCAAGAGACGATCTAATCGCTAACTTCTCAAGATCAATAACATCATCTAGTGACCTAATAACTTCAATCTGTGTAACAAGGCCTTTATTTAGATCTTTCAACTGCTCTTGATACGAAGCACGACTTCGAAACAATGCTTTTCTAAGTGTTTTTAATTCATTTTTCTTATATTCAAAATTTTGAACAAATGCATTCCAACGATTTTTCGTATTACGTCTACTGAAATCAATTTGGGCCTTGTTGATTTGTGAAGCGATTCTCTTACTTACAACTCGAGACTTTCTTTCACCAAAGTCTAATAAGTTTAAAGAGACATTGAGACTTACACCCCAATCACGCTCTCCAATCTCGTTCTTATCAATATTGTAATTGGCCCTAAGATCAACCTGGGGATAATATGCGGCCTTTTCGATCTTTGCTTCTGCAATAGAAGCTTCATAATCATACTTCAAACTTTTAAGTTCAGGTGTGTTCTCAAGATCGACATTTAATGAAAGCGTTAACTTTAATGGATCAACACTATCTTTCACTTCAGCAATATTATCGAGTCCAGAAAAATTCATAAGATCAGTCATCGAAGTCTTTACCTGTGCCTTACTTTGTACAAGTCCTGCTTCGAGGCGATGTAGTTGAGACTCTAGAGCAAATAGATCGGCCTTGCGATCTCGTCCAATTTTTGTTCTACCTCTAACAATACTAACCCTCTTTCTTAGGTTCTCTAATAATGCATCGACTCTTTCTTTTTCTTCAATAGCGGAAGACATTTGAAAAAATAGCGACGTGAATTGAGAGTAGTACTCTGCAAGACTTCTATCAGTAAGAGCTTTAGCTTGCTTTGGTACAATTTTATTATAGTCATATAGAGCAAACTCAGCTCCACCTTGAAATAGTTTCTGATTTAAAGAAAGGAAAACTTCTGAATCAACTTCATTATTACGAGTTGTAACATTGCGATACTCTTCACTATAAGTGTTAGTATTTACAATATCAACTGACGGATAAAGTGTTGACTCTACAGTTTCAAGGTCTGAAATAGTTTTCTTCTCTGTAAGATCGAATACTTCAACTTGTTTTGACTTTTTTAAAGATTTTAAATAAAGATCCTCAACTGAAGCGCTACTTAAGCAAGGAACAAGTGTAAAAAACAATAATCCAATTTTATAAAACTTCAAGAATTAGTCTCCTGTATATTTTTAACAAAATTTTCAATTACCAGTAGTGCATCTGTTACTTTTTTAACCTCAGATGAATCAATATCATCTAGGTTTTCTAAAAAGCGACAGCTAGCAGCACTTCTGACTTTTTCAAATTTCTTTTTGCCTTTTGATGTAATTTTTAGATTCGTGATTCTTCGATCTGTTTTACAAGTCTCACGAGATATATATTTATCGTTGACCAAAGTATCTACTAATTTTGAAATGGCCGCACAAGATACACACATGACTTCAGCTAGGTCACTTACTGAACATGTGCCATTATCAACTCTTGCAAGGATTCGATATTTTGGAAAGCTAAGCTCTGACTCACTAGCACTTTTAATATACGATCTAATAATGCCCATGGATGATGGGATGACTTCGATAAATTTACGAGATAATGAATCTTTAATAATACGTAACCTTGTTAATATTTAACTTTGTTAAGTATTCTACAAAGATATCTTAAGATTTCAAATATAATTCATTAGAAAAATTTCAGCTTATTTAATCGAGTTAACTAAAAAACCCATACCACCAATAATTGCGGCCACTTGTGCATCCACACAATTTTCAGCACTAACCCTTGGGCTATCTGGATACACCTCTGTTGTCGTACAAAATTTTGCATCAGAAAAAGATGCACAAAGATGAAGCTTCTTTAAAGGATAATTAATCACACCCTCTTGTTCTAGCTTCTCTCCAATAATATTCCCATTTATATCAGCTGGTGCGATATGTGTAACTTTACGAACAGATTCAATAATTGCTTTTTGAAATTCAGGTGTTGGATTCTCACTATCTCCCACCAGATAGAAACCATCTGGAATATCCCAAATATCTTGAGGTATTCCATCTCTTTTTTCGAGGGCCGGCCTAAAGACAGTATTATCAGTATCCGTTGTCTCATGAAGATCGAAATGAGCAAAAATCTCAAGGTTTAATTCAGAAATGGCCTTCATGAAAAGGTTGCATTCGGGCGCAGGACCATCATTGAAGAATGAACGATTAGGATCGACGGTCATTGGATTCCAACGATTAATTGTTTCATAACCCCAAGGACTAATACATGGAGCAACAATAATATTAAAATCGTTTGTGTAGTTTAAAGCTTGTGTTTCTAAAAAAGCGAGAGCTCCATGAACACCACTAGTTTCATAACCATGAACACCACCAGTAATTAGAATCGTTTTATTCTCAGGTAAGAAATTTTTGCTTTTTATTAAGAACAGCGGATACCTATTCTCATCGTACGGAAGTGCTCCATACTGAGAGATATCAAAGAGAGCTTCTAGATTCTTAATCTTTGTTACGACTTCTTCTCGATACGATCTTTTTATCTCTTGTTCTTCAAACCAAATATTCTTTTGTTCGTCATTCCACATAAGTGCCTCATACTAAACTTCAAAACAAAAAGATTTTGGCACTATTTTTTTATTTCTTCAATATCTTGAATCTCAATTAGAATTTTACCAATTGTCTTTGATTACACGTATCGAGGATTTGTTGTCTGGGCAACTTCGCTTATTTTCATATAACCAATTCCTTGCATACATATCATTTCTATCGGATTTGAAGAAAACTACCAAGCGCCGAGGAACAAGACTCCGGCGCAAAACGTATTCCAAAGGTATGAACTCGATCTTTTAAATTCTCAAGACTTCCAGATCTTTGCTCATCTAGATGCTTGAGATGAATTCTCATTGATTCCACAAAGACTTCATCGTTATCCAAAGCCTCTTCAATGGCGCTTCCAACAAGGGCAAGTTTATTGCGATTCATCCACCAGTCTTTATATGATGGAGGAAGTCTGAAGCCCTTAGCATCTCCAATTCTTTTCCTGTAATCTTCCACATCTGAATAGCTTTCAAAATTATTAAACCACTCTCCTAACCATGCTGTATTGTTTTTTTGACCTTGATAGTAGAAGTCTTTATGATCATCCACGAGAATGATTGAATCAAGATCATCACTAACAAGGGAGATATCTTTCTTCCACTTATGAACAAAGCGAGAATCTTCGGGGACATTTTTTCTATTATCGTAAAGGTGGCGCTTTGAAAGAATGCGATAAGAAATATCATGAAAACTTTTATCACTTCCGTCTGAAAGTTTGAGCGATTTTAACAATTCAAGATTTCGATCCTCGCTCCCACCACTAAAAAAAGAAATTGAAACATCTTCTCGTTTTGATAACTCAGTGATGAGTTCCTGGGCGTATGGAATAATCCTATAGTGAATGCCTTGGATGGTAATAGTTCTTTTCGGATTAAATGTTTCACCCTCTTCTATTTCGGCCACGAGCGTGTGGTCCAGATCAAAGACAATATGCTTCTGCTTTAGCTGAGCTGGGCCCCTAAGGACTTTAGAGCATGAAATGAATATTAGGATGAAAATAAGGTATCTCACTGATATCTTATCGACCATTTTAGTCAAATACTTAAAAAATTACTGAAACCTCTTCTAGAAGGGCCGCATGCTTATTTCTAAGCTCAATCGGATCATCAAAACTCATAGACGTTGTCTTTTCAAAGAGAATTAAACTCTCTCCATTTGGCAGCAAGCAGGTGATATGAGCAGAGCATTCATTCTTATGCTCCCCTAGCATTTTCGTCACTAAACTTAGATTAACTCTAAGCTCTTTAGAGGCTTTTCCTGGATACTTCTTACATAAATCGATAAGGGATTTCTTAAGCTCTGGATTATCCCACTTAAGGGCCTCAATGATTGATGGCTCAGTTGATTTGACTTGATAGAGCTCACCATCAACAACACACTTAATTCCTTTATCAGTCGATGTTTCAAGGTAGCGATAAGCGAAGTTTTCGAGATTATGAATGAAGAGCGCTGAAACACCATCAGACTCAATTAGCCATTCACGATTCTTAGAATTCATTTCTTCTGTTAGCTTTTCTTTATCAATTTTCGTCATATATACATAATACTTGCTAAATCTAAGCAGTAAAGTAATTCTATAATTATAACTAAATAATAACTGGAGAAAGTTTATGAGTAATGCTAACGAACCATCGTTAAAATCGAAAAGAGCTGGAATTGTCTTCGGCTTCGTCATCTCCTTTGTTCTCGGATCAGCATTTGTCTTTTCAGCACTAAAGGCTGGAATTACACCGGGGATCAGTCCCCTCGTCGTTTTGTTTGGCTGGGTCGCAATGGGTACCTTCTTTAAAGACGATATGAAAGGCTTTCTTGCCATGGCCCAAGTAACAGGCTCAGCAGGAGTTGCCGTAACAGCAGGTGTCGCATTTGTTGCACCAATCGTTCAAATCTTAGCAGCAGAACTTGGAGTAGCTGTTCCACCAGTCGATATTTTATCTCTCATTTTAGCTTCAGCTGCAGGATGTTTCCTAGGTTGGGGATTTGTTGGCCTTGCAACACAGAGATTCTTAACTGATCCAAAACTTCCAGCGCCAGAGGCCGTTGCCTGTGACCGTCTAATTCAGACAGCAGCAGAAAATCCTCAGGCACGACCACCTTTAAAATTTTCACTTATTCCAGGGCTAGCATTTGGATTTGTCATGGCCTTCCTAAGTCAAATTAAAGTTTTAAAGGCAAGTATATATGACCTAAAGTTCACACTAAGTGGCGTTGAAACAAAACTTCCACTTCCAATTAACCCCCTATACTTTGGTATTGGAGCACTTCTAACTGTTCCTACTGCAATCCTAATCTTCTTTGGAGGACTTTTAAATGCAGTTGTTAAAGGAATGTCGGCCGCTCAAAATATGCCAGGAACAACTTTTCGTTGGGTTGGTGGAGCAGCTATGGTTGTTGCAGTTGTTTACTCATTAATTGCTTATATTATAGAAGGTAGAAAAACTCGCAATGCTCTAGCTAATAAAGAAGCAGACTTTGATGCTGAACAATTAGAAATTCCAGCAAGCGTAAGAAAGCAACTTCTAGCATCGATTGGGTTTGGTGCATTCTTACTAATTGCGATGATGCTGTATTCAGGAGCAACACTCGTAGGTCTTGTTGCACTTGGAATTGTTGCCCTACTACTCATCTTTTTCCTAAGTGGTCTAGGTGCACTTTTATCACTTCAAGTTGGATCATCTGCTTCACCTGTTAGTGGAACTGTTTTTATGGGAATGCTAGTTCTAAGTTTGGTTGGACTAGCAATTGGTCTTGAAGGTATTGAAGGTGTTTACTTCTTAGTACCAATCATCGTTGCTGCTTGTGTTGCCATTTGTGCTTCTAACGACTCATCTCAAGATTATAAGACAATGCAATTTAATGGCCTTAAGGTTTCAAGCTCTTTCATCGGACAACTTGTTGGTCTTCTTGGTGGTGCGATCTCTGTACCTCTAGCGGTTTACGTTGCTCATGAAACAGGAACACTTGGAAGTGAGGCCCTTCCTGCACCACAGGCGGCTTTCTTTGCAACAGTTCTAAAATCACTATTTATTCAAAGTGATATTCCAATGATGCCAGTACTTGCCGGAGCAGGCCTTGGACTTTTAGCTGTGATCATTGAAATCATCGGAAAGCGTAAAGGTATTATTCTAAGCTCACTTGCTTTTGCAGTTGGAATCTATCTTCCTTCATATATCGGTACAGGAATTCTTCTGGGATCGCTTGCAAGACTTTCTGGAACAAAGTCTGTGACAAAGATCACTCACCGAGGAATCTTAACTGCCGCAGGACTTATCACAGGAGACGCTTTATTTGCTCTTCTTTTTGGAATCCTTGCCATTGGTGGAATGGAGATCGCTGGAGTTGAAGGCTTTAATTACCAAACAAGCCTAAGCGTCTTATTCTTTGTTGGGCTTCTGCTTACAACAGCGATTAACTACGCTAAGACATCTTCAATCGAAAAGAACTAAGATAAGATCTAATAATTCCGGGAACTTCTAACGAGGTTCCTGGATTCTTCCTTTTCAAACCTTGTTAAAAGTACAATCTCTGACTCAATATATTGAATTTGGTGTATAAAGTAGAAATATTAAGGAGATTTTATGAAATTAATCAGTCTAGCTGTATTACTACAACTTTCTGCGATGGCCTTTCACCACTCTAATGACGGTGCCCTTTACTGCGGGAAACACGAGTCTCATATTAAGATCTATTACAAAGAAAGTTCTAAGCTTTACTACTATATCGACAATACTGATTTGAGAAATCTAAAAGAATACAAATGTGTCGAGTTCACGCCAGAACTTCCATTCTACGATGAAGTTCAAAGCGCCTATCTTGAGGCACAAAAAGATGTTGAACAATTTAGCTCGGCATCTACTGCTGTTTATCGACTCGAACACGACAAGCGCTACTATTGTGGAAATCCACAATCAGGTGGACTCTACGTTGCTTACACAAAGAGATATTCGGAAGCACTCTATCTTTACGATATCGAGTCTCAAACTTTTGATACTTACCGTTGTATACACTTATAAAAAATTTAGATGCTTACTTCTTATGATTCTACTTCACCACAAGTAAGCATCTTCTTTCCGTAATATGGATTCTTAACAGAAGATCCTTTTTGAATCCAACGGGCCTTTGCCATTGGGCATTTCACGATCTTCAGGTCGCTATTTTCAAGTGATTTTCCATTCTTGATGTAAATTTCAGAAAGAAGTTTAAATGAATCTCTTAAAGCACTTACACTTTTTATATTCTTATCACAGTCACCGTATTTATAATCTTTAGCATAGTGGCCAAGTTCTTTCTTACACATCGTTTTCCAAGACTTTAGGCCCTGGTCGAGATTTCCCTCAACTAATGACTTCTGAAGACTTAGGTAATTTTGATATTCTAACTCATGGCAAAAAACGTTAAAAGATAATATAAAAGCTATAAATAATTTCATAATTTCTCCTATGGGTAGCATGATATTACACATACCCCCCTAGGGTATATCGTAAAAACTATAAAATCAAATTAATACTTATTATCTCTAGAACTAGTAAGCTTCAATTAAGGCACCTCTCTCAAGTAGCTTTTTATGTCGCTGTTTTAGTTTCTGAATTTCATTTAAAAATTGAAGGCGCTCCTTCACTTGATAGAATTCATAAGGAATCTTACCACTTTCAATATAATCAATTATTAAGCTCTCACTTATTGTTTCTAGACTGATAATTGAGTTCATTGATCGAATAGCATCCGTTAACTCTAAGGCAGGCCGTGAAGCTTTTACACGAAGTTGACTAGCAATGACTTCGTGAATACCACTAGAGAGATCAAGTAAGAGATTTGCCTTCTTATCTTCAAATGTTACTTCATAAAGTTTATCAAGGGTCGCTACGCTCTCCATTAGAACTTTAGAGTTATCAATATTATCGATGCTATTTTGAATAATAGAAAGGAGCTCAGGATCGTTAGTTAATCTCTCATCTAAAATAAGATTTCTTAGTCTTTCTTTGCTTTGAGCAAGCTGATCCTTACTCTTATAATGTAGCGCCGTAATTGAGTCTTTATGATAATAGGCCCTAGAGTCTAGGGTTTCCCCCTCGATAGGTTCAGTAAAGGTAATTCGGTAAGTGATATCATGGATTACTTCTTCACTTAACTTATCACCATAGCTAATACTCATATGTCTTAAAGCTTCATGAATAAGAAGCCCTATTTTTGAAAAGTCACCGACACTATTCCAAACAGGCGTAGAAATCCAAGCGCCTCTATCTCCAGAATAAAAAACTGCACCTTCAAAAATCTCTCCCTCATAAAAGCTTCTAACTCGATGTGGAGTAAATCTCCAATCAGCTTCCTTTAGGGCGGACTTAATCCCATAAGTAATCAAAGGACTACTTTCTTGCCACTTCTCAATTCTCTCTTCTAAAAGTGGATATATTTCCATTTCTTTAATACGATCAAAAGTAAATTTCTCATAACCAAGAACACTGGCATGTTTTTTCAAGACAACTGATGAACCTTGAGAATAATTAAATTCATCAACAAAGTTTTGATCATAAACAGCAAAGTCTAATAAGATAGGTGCACCGACTCCTGTTTTAACAATCGTTCCTCCACCAGAACTCTCAAAACCACCCTCATCTGAATTGTCCTGCACACTCTTTTTTAAAAAAGAATTTAGATCTAGTTTCTGAGGCTTTTCCTTATGAAGATTAAACTTCTTAATATCAAGAAGTGTCTTATACTTTGATAAATCCACTTGAACTTTATGCTTAATATCCAAACTTTCCACACCAAAGGCCTGGTGATTCAAGCATAAGCATAGTCCAATTAGTGAAATAAGTTTTTGTGTCTTCATGGTTTCAATATAGACCAAAAGCAATTTAGCAAAGGGGAAAGTGTTTAATTTATAGGCCCTGTATTTAATAAATACACAACTATGCCGAAGCTAACTAAAAATATGCTAAAGTATTAACTAATACTACGAAGAACAGAACACAAGCTAATAATAACAGGACCTTATGGATATTTTCAGTTATCAAAATTACAAAGATTTCACTATTGATGCTCTTGAAGAGCTTGGAAAACGGGTGCGCGGAACAAGGTCAAGACTTGCTGAAAAACTGGCCTGCCAAACGGCCTATATCTCACAAGTCCTAAACAAAGATGCTCACTTTAGTCTTGAGCAGGCACTGCTCACAGCAGATTTTCTGTCTCTATCAAATAAGCAGACGGAGTTCTATTTAACGCTGGTTAATTATCAGCGCGCTGGAAATAAGAGATTAAGTGACTATTACAAGGTCAAGATAGATGAGCTTGTCAAAGACTCAAAAGATCTCAGTAAACGCCTAACTGATAAGAAAGAGCTAACAAAAGAGCAGCAATACGAATACTACTCAAGCTGGCACTATCTTGCGATCCACGCCTACCTCTCAATCACAAAGCAGTATGACAGAGAGATTATCGCAACAACTTTTTCAATTTCCACAGAGACTGTGGCAAAGGTTATCGACTTCCTTTTGGATGCGGGGCTTATTACTAATGACGGCGATAAAATAAAGCTTACATCAAAAAGTTTTCACCTTGGAAAGAACTCTCCAATGATTGCAAGACATCACTCAAATTGGCGTCTGCGTGCGATGGAAAGTATGGACCGAGCAACTGAAGATGAGCTTCACTATTCCTCTGTTATCACTCTTTCTAAGGAAGATTTGCCAAAGGTTAATGGCATCATGGTAAAGGCCATTGAAGAGATACGTGAGGTAGTAAAGAAGACAACCCAAGAGGATGTCTTCTGTTACACCATGGATCTCTTTAAAGTTTAGTTAAAGTTTAGTTAAGGTCTAGCCGCTAGCATCACTTCATGAAGTAGTGCTGAAAAGATCGCTAACTTATTGGCGAATTCATCATCCATTGTTACTTCAAATCTCTCATCAAGCTCGAGGATATTTGAAAGAATAATTTTTGAATCATCTAAATTATTTAAACTCTCTTCAAAGATTAGCTTAATCTGAGAATCGGCCATAAGCTCATTATCTTCACCAATAAACGTCTCAAGTTGAGTAACGATTTTAACAAGTCTTGAGTTTTCAACCTCTGTAGAAGCAAAAGTGTTTAGTGAAAGAATTAAGCTACTAAGTAAAATCATCATTGTCTTTTTCATTTGTTTTCTCCTTTTTTCTTTTGTTGAAGGAGTTATAGACCAACAGATGACGCACTGATAGATTAAATTAATTAAAAAAATCAGCCTTTCTTAAGCTCAGCTATGAAAAACCATTTAAAACAATATAATTACAGTGACTTATGATAGATCATTTTTAAAACCCTAGCTCACATTTCGTTAGCTGTTGATCCCTATAGTAGCTATCAGTCATTAATCTTGCAGCACTCTTACACTCGTATACGGTGTATTCGTCCTCATAAATGTCCTTGCAATTTTCAAGTTGAGTGTACTTGTCCATGCTCTTAGGAATCGATCTAATGAGACTACTACAATGAGAAAAGTTAGATTGCCCCTTAAGCTCTTTAAAGCAACTAGCAACCTTATCCATATAGATAATATCAAAAAGCGTTGCATGAGATAGACACTCTTGGAGCGTGTAGCTGCCCTTAAACTTATCAAAACATTTTTGCTTGTCAGGATTAGGGCCTGTTTTTGATGCTTCAGAACAGTCTTTGAATGTTTCTACATAAGCGGGAAAAGTGAGCTTATTAAAGGTATAGTCAATATTTTCATCTTCTTTATCACTTACTTTATTAACTAGAGTGAATAGGTAGAGCTCTTCATTTAGCTTCGTGAGTTTATGTCTTACGTTTTTAAAACTCACTTCTTTAATTTCATCTAAATCTAGGCTTCCCGAATCATCGGTTGTTGCATATTGATACAAGTTAATAAAGCTATTATCTAGTGAGACTATTTTTGGTTCACCAGCATCATCAATCCTTACAATTGCAAACTGAATTTTAAACTGTGTTTTTGGTAAGTACTCTACCCTTCCATTGATTTTTATATTTATGTCACTACCAGCAAAATCAATATCTGACTTCACTGATACCTTAGGAGATATAGTTGCTGGAACTTTCGGCTTAATAAGCTTCAATTTCTTCTTTAGCTCGACGGCCATAATTTCAGGGGCCCCATAGAGTTTATTAATATACTCAAAGGAAATTGTTCCATACCCATTACTTCCCCAGCTTTTTCCATAGCTATTTTTGAACTTAAAAGTTTTATCTTTTAGGTTATAACCTGTTATGACGATGGAGTGAGCAAAACACTTATTAGAAATATTGCATTCATCTCTTAGCCTCGTATTATATTTGATCTCTCCATTTTTCGAACTAAGCATTATGTCATCATTAATTACGATATTAACAGATACTGGCCGTTTATTTTTAGCGAGGTATGAAATAATTAGATCAGATCTTTGATTTTCATAATCGTCTATATCAGTGATTTCTAAATTATTCCCTAATGAGATAATTCTATTTTTATCGACAACGCTATTATGGTGGTAGCATTCATAACCAGATGATCTAACAGAGGCGTCTTCCGAGCATGGCATCCCCGGTGAGAACCAGCTTTGCTGGTAAGGTAGATCCTGCTCAAAAGTGATCCCATACTTTTTTGCTGCATAAAGATTCCTAATAACACTAGAGCCTTCTTCTAATTCTCCATAACGAGCATAGCTCTTGGTAGCATAAATCAAAAATTGTTCAGAAATATTTATCTCAATATTTTGCTGTTTAATTATTTCACTTTCTAATAAAGAGGTAGCACTAAAGAATGTACATGCCCCTCGATTTCCTTGATTTTTAACTGAAGACTGAATGCTACTTAAATCCAGTGAAGCCGGAATTACAGACTCACTCGCTATTGCTAAATTGCAAACAGATAACTGCAAGAGCAAAATTGTGAATAAAAATAATGAGTGCTTCATAATTCCAAACTTTAAAAAGAGTTGTATCAGTAATTAGATACAGCAAGAGTGAAGCCAGTTTTTGCTAAGAAGTGGGCATTTGAGGTGTGGATAATCAGTTAGTTATGGGTTGTTGGTTAGGAAAAGTGTTGAAAGAATTGTGAGTGTACAAAAATTGGCCAGCATTAAGCTTTTACGCGGTAGATGCCGGCCTTTCTCTCCATTAGCTTCTCTGCAATGAACTCACGTCTAATGGTACAAAAGTCTTCGTTATACTTTTCAATCCTTTCGTTAACTTCAGCTTCTGTGTAATCACGGCCCTTTTTAAATTCTTGTAAGAGATGCTTTAAAATAACGAGTCGTTTTTTACGTTGTACAGGGATCGACTTAAGCACACCATTTTTAAAAAATGACTTGATGATCTTCTGTTCATATTGAACTTCATTTTCATCTTCGTTTGAAATTGAAACCTCTAAAATTGAACTTAGGATATTCTTATCAAGCATCTTCTTTTGTAGTGAAAAGACTTTGTAGTACTGCTCCTTGCGTGACTTAATGAGTCCTACTGCTTCAAGCTTTTTCAAGTGATGCGTAATCGTTCCAGGAGACAGAGAAAGTCTTTCTGCAAGAACTTCTGCATAGAGATCTTTCTCTGCTAGGCTTCTGATAATACTTAATCTCGCCTCATCACCTAAAACTTTAAATACGTTCGCAAGACTCATCTCTTAACCTTCGCCAAGGGATGCGCGCATTTCTTGCACAGATGGAAGAGATACGATCCACTCAAATGTACTAAGCTTAACCATCGCCTTATCTGCATCTTCATCACGTCCAAATCTGATGTCTTCGCTATAGCTCTGTGACCAATCACGGTACATAAGTTTTGTCGTCTTGATGAAATTAGCAGTCGTAGCATTTCCGTAAAGCTCTTCCATAATTTCAAAAACATTCTCTCTAATCTTTCTTTCAACGTTGATATCGATTTTTCCTCTTGAAAGGTTCGATGCCTGCTTTGAAAGTTCTTTCAATTCATCCAAAAAATTCATTTTTATCTCCTGAATCTGTTTTGATATTTGTCAAAATAGACTCAAGAAATAGAAAGGTCAATATTTATTTTGATATTTATCAAATTAGATTTAAAACCAGTATATTAAAACATATGCTATTATACCTAAATGAAACTAACCTTCTTTTCAGACACTCATAATCGCCATAGCGAAGTTCCCTTCGAATCAGGGGATATCCTCTTTCACACAGGAGACTTCACTCGCCGTGGCTCGCTGGAAGATACGAGAGCATTTGCAGAATTTGTTGCAGGCCTTGACTTCAAACACAAGATCGTCATCGCTGGCAACCACGACTTCTGCTTTGATGATGAAAGAAAGGAAGAGGCCGAAGCAATCTTAAAAGACAACGGCATCATCTACTTAAATGATTCAGGAATTGAAATTGAAGGATTTAAAATCTGGGGCTCTCCAATTCAGCCATGGTTTCATGACTGGGCATTTAACAGGCACCGAGGACCTGAGATTCAAAAACATTGGGACTTAATCCCAAATGATACTGACATCCTCCTCACCCACGGGCCACCTCGCGCCGTTATGGACTTATGTGCAAATGGTGAACGAGTCGGGTGCACAGACCTGCTAAAAACTATCCAGCGAGTACAGCCTCGCGTGCACGCCTTTGGCCATATCCACGAAGGCTACGGCACTGATATTTTTGGTGGAATCATATTTGTAAACTCTTGTAGCTTGGATGAGAGTTATAAGTATAAGAATGCGCCGATTACGTTGGAGTTAAGCTAACAAGAGATGCTAAAGAATCTCTTTTACGCGCCCAACCTCTCCGCTTTCAAGACGAACCTTTATCCCATGCGGATGATAATCTGACTTCGTTAAAATATCTTTTACGATACCTTCCGTTAGCTCACCAGTGCGCTGATCTTTCTTTAAGACGATGCGGACGCGCTCCCCTATTTCGATGTGGTCTCTTACGTTGCCTTCCACTTTATTCCTTTTATAGTCTTGCCTTAGCTTCCCAATAAGTGATTTTAACAGGTTGTACACATAAAAACCTTAATTTATTGGAGAAATTATTAAGTGTTAGCTTTCTAACGGCCTATAAAAATTCTTCAAAATGAATGTAGACAGGTTCCTGGATACTTTTCGGGATGCGCTCCAGCATCCCACCTAAAGCAGAAAGTCTAAGAAATACACTAGCGGCATTGAGAGATAGAACTTAAGCTTCTCCATTGTGCCAGCACCTCTTGTTATGATTTCGTGGCCATGAAGCTCACGAGAGTGGTTCATACGAAGCTTGATATCATCTCGTACCGCCTTTGCTAGTTCTGGATTGTCACGGCAGATGATCACCATCTCAGAGTTTAAATTTGCCGAGCGAGGATCGATATTATAAGTTCCAACGATTGTGTGCTTTCCATCAATGACTGCACGCTTTGAATGTACGCCCCACTTACTATGCTCATTAGTATTTAGAAGTTTATATGACTCATATGAGTTAGTTCCGTTGTAGACAAAGGTCTTAAGCCCTAAATCATGAATCCTTCTAAGATTAAGCGCAAGAGCAGCAGCCGTATAATAGGCATCAGTTGAAAATAAGCTATTTGTAAGAATAGAGAATTCAACACCATTATCAATTGCACTCTTAATAAGATTGGCTCCATCACTACGTAAAACAAGATATGGCGACTCAACGAGAAATTCACTCTTTGCTGATTTTACCAATTCTTCAAGACGACGATAGACCTGGCGATTACTTACCAGCACACCAGGAGAATCTGTAATATAAGTTATGTCATTACACTCAAACTTATTCTCACTTGTGTGAATTTCTTCTTTAACTTTTGTAAGGTAATTCATAAGCCTTGCACTGTCTTTTCCAATATTAAAGAAGTCACTTTGAAGATTTTCGCTCGGAAGCTCCGGCACACTGGCGTAATCAGATTCCCAGTAACTAAAGAAGCTCTGGCGAATATCTTTTACGACTTTTCCTTCAACCGTAATATCAAAATCATGAAAGTTATAATTTTCGCCTAAATCAAAATAGTCATTGGCAATATTGCGACCACCAGTCATGGCAATCTTTCCATCAATGATTAAAAGCTTGCGATGGTTTCTATGCTGAACAGCAATGAAATTTGTATTTGATACTGTATTATAATAGCGAACCTCAATCCCCTTCTCCTTTAAATAATTTGTATATTCGGGAGCGAGCTTAAAAACAGCAATGGAGAAGTCCACAAGAATTCGGACCTGCACTCCTCTCTGCGATGCCTTAATCAACTCACTCGTCACAACTTTACTAGCAAGATCAAGATCGTAGATAAAGAATTCAACTTCAATTGATTCGGCCGCATTTTGAATCATCTCAATACGTTTAATAAAACTATCAACACCATAAGGTATAACTTCAAGCTGATGAGGCGTCTTCATTCGTGAATAGATGGACTTGATATTAGAGACGACTTTAACTTCTTTATTATCCGTATAATAGATATAGGCCAAGAGTACGGCGTACATTGCGGCAATAAGTAAGATGATGCCCGTTATGATTTTTAGGCTTAGTTTGTAGATTCTATTCATGGATACTCTCTTCAAGTTCATCAAGTTGGCTTAAAAAATTTTCTAAGTATTTAAGAGACGGCCCCCAAAGAGTTGGAGCACGCATGGCAGGAGTTACCACGAGCTCATGATAGCGAATATCACTATCAAGGCTCTTAAAGAGTTCGGCCATATTCACTTGAGCATTAAGCTCATATGGAAAGTTCTTTGCTACATTAGTAAGAATCTCATCAAGTGGCAGTCTTTGGTTTAGTTGATTGTCGGTGTAGCGAACTTGCTTTTTAATGTCACTAACACGCTCTTTGAGCTTCTCAATTTGTTCAGAGATAAAGTGCCTCTGGGTCCCAATGAGATTAAGCGGATTGAGCATATGTTCGATTTCAATCTCATAACTTCGAGGAAGTTTCTTTGTCGCCTTACTGATCATATTCTTGATCTTATCTCCATAAGTACAAAGAAAGTGAAACTTAAAGAAGAATGTATCCAGGCGATCAAGAGAACTATAAGAGCTTACCACTCGAAGAGATTCCACAAGCCCAGCTTGGGTCATTTGGTATTCTCGCTCCCCTTGCGCCTTAGAAAGAAGAGCATCGTTTGCGAGTTTTTCCAATAAGCGAATGACTTGTGTATTTTGTAAATCAAGCTGACCATCTTCAAAGAAGCTCGACATCCAATTAGAAAAAAGCCCTGTAAAGAACTTAAACTCTGATGCCCTAAATGGCTTTCCACCATAAGAGGCATGCACGGCCAAAAGTGCGGCGTGAAGATATGCTTCATTAGAATAGCTAAGGGACCCCTTTCTCATAGTTACATTGTAACACATAAATAACCAGCATAAATAACTAATATTACGTTATCAGTAAGCCACTGAGTTACACTGTAACTCCAGACTGGCCATTTCACCTCCAAAATCATCGAAAATGAATTTATAGGAGGACATATGAATAACACTGTCTTTAAAATTGCTAGATTTATTGCAAGAGTTTATCTTCATACGTTTTATCGTTTTAAGAGCCTTGATGCGAAGAAGATTCCTGCGATGGGAAGTGCCATCTTAGTTTGCAATCATATTACATTTCTAGATTGGCTCTTTATTATTGCCCACTCTCCTAGACCTCTTACTTTTGTGATGCACTACCGCTTCACACAGATCCCACTTCTAGGATCTCTTCTTCTAAAGTGTGGCATCATTCCAATTTGTTCACGTAAGGAATGTCCAATCATCTTAGATGAAACATTTAAACAAATTCGCGCAAAGCTTCTTGCAGGAGAGATCATCTGTCTCTTTCCAGAAGGAAGACTAACAAGAGATGGAAAGCTAGGTGTTTTTAAACCAGGTATTGAAAAAATTATAAAAGAAACTCCGGTTCCAGTTATTCCACTAACTCTAACAGGGCTTTGGGGAAGCTTTCTATCATGTTCTGGAAAAGGTGCCTTTACAGGTTTTCTAACAAGACTTCGTCCACAAGTTACTATCACAAGCTTTGATGCTTTTGAACCAAACCTTACTTCGGCCGAGTCTCTGCAAACGTATTTCCAAGAGATGGGGGTTTAATATGAATACAACAATCACAACTTGCTTCATCATTTTTGCGCTTTTCTTTATTGCAGAAAAGCTAGCACCAGCAAGAAAGCTTAAGAGTGTTTCAACTTGGTGTAAGAGAGTACTTCTTATTAATGCCATCCAAGTTGCTATCATTATCTTTGCTGGAATGACTTGGGATAAGCTCTTTATGTCAGCGAGCCTTTTTAAGATCTCTGCATACCTACCAACTTCAGTGACATCTATTATCGCTTACTTCTTTATCACATTTGTTTTCTACTGGTGGCACCGTGCTAGACATGAGTACAACTTCTTCTGGCTTACTTGTCATCAATTGCACCACTCACCGGAGAGACTTGAAACTATCACGTCCTTTTACAAGCACCCACTTGAGATTGCTATCAATTCAATTATGATCTCAGCTATCTGCTACGGCTTCTTTGGCCTCTCTACTGATGCAGCCTCTCTTACCCTAATCCTTACGGCCGTTGGTGAATACTTCTACCACGCCAATATTAGAACTCCGTACTGGCTTGGCTTTTTCATCCAACGACCTGAAATGCACCGAGTTCACCACGAAATGGGAAGTCACCACTATAACTACTCTGACCTTCCTCTATGGGATATGCTCTTTGGAACATTTAAGAATCCAAAAGAAGATACGGTTCCATGTGGTTTTGAAGATAATAAAGAACAAGAGCTTCTTTCAATGCTTACCTTTAAAGACGTCTTTAAAAGATCAACTCTTAAAGGCGAATTTAAATACATCGCTATCGTCTCAATTGGCCTTATTCAAATGTTTGGTTATCTTACAGGACAAGAAAATATTAAGGGACTAGGAACACTTAGTGTCTCTTCACCTCTTCCTATTGTCTTTACGAAATTTAACGGCAATGAAACCTTTAGCCAGAAGTACTATCTCAAGTACACAACAGACACAGGCGAGATCATTGAAAAGGAAATCAGCAAGCACGACTTTGAAAAGATGCGTGCCCCATATAACCTTAGAAATGTCTACGGCTATGCCATGGCCTATGGGCCAAGTGTAAAAAAAGAAAAGATGCTCATTGCTCGAAATGAAATCTTAAACTTCGCTTTTTGCAACAACAAAAGTTCCATGAAGAAGGTTGGAGCTGGCAGCATCAAAGATTGGCAAATCTCAGTTTATTCAAAAGCACAAAACTCTAAAACATTAGAATTGGAGGGATCATGCAAACAATAACAAACTATTCTTCACTACAATTTAAAATGCTAAGAATCGCCCTTGGCACATACCTCTTCTGTCACTTTGCTCACCTTCTAACAGTAGGTACAGAGCTTCTAAGTAGCAGCGGAATCATTCCAAGTGCAAATATGAACTTAAGCTTTCCATTCTTTCCAAATATCCTGTACTTCCTAGATGCACCTATTTGGATCACGGCCTTTCTTGCTACACTTGCACTCTCAAGCCTATGCCTCGTTTTCAATAAGCTTCCACGCTTAAACGCGGCTTTCCTTTGGTACGGCTTTGCGTGTATCTTCCACCGCAATAACTTCATCTCAAACCCTTCTCTCTTCTACATCGGCTGGCTTCTTCTGGCCTTTGTAGTGATTAAGGGAAAAGAGATGCCAAAGCTTCTCTTTGACGGCGCGTGGTTTATCACAGGACTCTCTTATACAATTAGTGGACTCCATAAGCTTACAACCATCAGCTGGCAAAACGGCGAAGCCCTTTATCACCTTCTTGATAATCCCCTTGCTCGAAATAACATGCTTGTCGAAACTCTACTTGATGTCCCAATGCCACTTCTAAAACTTGCCACCTGGTCAGTGCTTCTTCTTGAGATCCTGGCCATTGTCTTTGTCATAGTTCCAAAACTTAGAAAGTATCTATGGCTTGGTCTAACGATGCTTCATCTAGGAATTCTAACAACAGTAAACTTCGCAGACCTCACTCTAGGAATGCTTGTCTTTCAACTCTTCATCTTTGATACGGATTGGTTTAAATCAAAATCTAAACCATCTGATATGATCACGCTCTTCTATGATAGCGACTGTGGCGTATGCAATGGCTTTATTCGCTTCATTATGGACAATAACTCAAAAGAGAATATCTACTTTGCACCTCTTGAATCAAAGCTTGGTGAAAAGATCATTCGTAAATATGGCCTAGAGAATAAAGACACGATGATTGTGAAAAAAGAAGATAGCGTCTTGATTGAGTCACAGGCCGTGCTTGAAGTCTTTAGCGAGCTTGACTCTATTTATCCGGTTGTTAGTTGGCTTAGGTTTATGCCTGGGTTTGTGAGAAATGCGGGGTATAGGTTATTTGCGAAGTATAGGCATCGTGTTTTTAAGATGGAGACGTGTGTGTTGTTGGGGGAAAGAGAGCGAGGGAGGTTTATAGGGTGAGTATTACTCACCCTGAATTTAAATGAGAAAACATGAAAAAGATTCGAACCCAGAGCACAATAAAGCTAGAAACATTCTTTAAACATATTTTCTTCAAATTGAGACTCAAGCTCCTGCGGGGTTGTCAAAGTAGATTCAACAGTATCTAATACTGCTGTTACTTTTGCCGGATCATTCCTATACCATCTACCTTTATAAAATGCAGCATAATGAAATAAATGATAAGCATTCATTCTTTTACAAGTCTTCTCATAATCTAAGGGTAATCTTAAAGATTTTATGATATCAAGGACCCTTAGATTACAATCATATTCATGTTCAATCATTCTTTTGTAAGAAGCAAGAACATCTCTCTTCTCGAACTTAGACTTAACCTCAATCCCCATTGCCTCATGAGAATTAGTTATTATTTTATCTACTTCTGTTAAAATTATCTTTCGATTATTAAATATCGCATCAAGCTCTTGTAAGAAATGGCAATATTCATGACATATAAATTCTAGGAGCTCCTCTCTATCCTTTCCTTTCACAGCTAAACAAATAACAAACTCATCATTGAACTGCTCAAAACCACCAATTGTCTCATCACCATCAGAAAATTTTACTCGTTCATCATTAACAATATAGAAATTTAAAGGTGTATTTCTTTTTTTTTGTTTGTTCTCAATCTCTTCAAAAAGATTTACTATTGCTGACTTATGTACTTCGCAATTCCACATATTAATAAACTCGTCTCTCCATTGATTAAATGGTACGATACAACTTTGCTGTTCATTAGAAATTGGATTCAAAATGTCTCCTGTGATTAATCAAAAACTGTTTTCACAAAATCATGTAAACAGATTAAAAAAAATATTGTATTTAAAATTAATTTTTTATCGTCACTAAAGTGATATACAAAAGGAAAATTTGAATTTACATAAATCCCAATATTGAAAAGTATAACTAACACAACAATCGAAACAACAGCTTTCGTTAAACCTTCTTCAGCTCTTAGTTGAACGATTATAAAAGATGGAAGTGAAAGCAGTAAGAACAAGACTGAACTAACGACAATGTATCTCACAATACCTAGAACATCAGGATTGCTTATTTCTGAATTCTTATCACAAAAAAATAAAAATTCTATCAAATGATATAAAATTGAATATGCAACACTACTTTGAGTTACATTAATAAAAACTAACCTATTTACTAACTGATTACCCCAAGTGTTCATTGGTCCATCAAGAGCCGTTAGAATAAAAATACGTCTTACGACAAAAGGCAACAATGCTACAATGAGGTAGAGTATAAAGTTCATCATCTTTAATATCCTTTTTTCTAAATAATTACTCTATTAAGAGGGTGAACTTTAGTATGTTCATCAAACTTTCACTTCGAGACTGTACACCTAACAGGATCTGCTAATATCTCATATAAGCAATGCACATAATTATCATCGTCTACCTCATAGCTATGTACTATTTTTAAAAATTTCACCGGAAGTTCTTGCTTATTGAAAAGATATTCAATTGTTTCTACTCCTTGATCATAAGCAAAAGGCAACGGATTTAATACTCTTGCTAAAATATTACCTTTTTTATCATAAAGATCCATAGACCCTCCTTGACTTCGTTTGACAACCAACCCATGCTGCATAAAGTCAACATCTTCTATTTTTATATTTACACTATACGTCGGACCAGCAACACACTTTATTGTTAATCTATTGTCATCTTCTCTATACTTCTTTGAGAGTAAGAATAATGCATAGTCGGGGTCATATTCTAACGGCCTTTCCATTTCAGTTGATGATATTTGAAGTAATGAGGGTAAATCCGATTTCAATGTATCAAGTTTTTCTTCGATGCTAGCTAATGCACTCTTCTCATCAATCAAAGGACTTTGTCTTACAATTTCACCCGAGTTTTTCAGAGCAATCTTTTTGTGTTCAAGGTTTCTAATTTGTTCAAGAATAATTAACTCCTCTCCGATAACATCTCCCCAGTCATCTATAGATGACCTGACAACATTAGATGCATCATGAACAATAGCCTCTATCACTAATAAGTTCGTTTGATCCGAAGTTTTTGAGGTAGTGAGCATATCTTTAACTGTAGAATGCAAGCGATTATTGATTTTTTCTATATCTTTAATTCTTCTATATGCGCTAATTGCAAATTTCTTCATATTCTTTTCAAAATCTAACTTACTAAATACTCTTGCTGTAAACCAGGAGAAACCTATTGTAATCAAAAACTGTAGAAGATTAAAAAGTGCCGTTTCTGTACCAGTAGTATCTCCCGTACTTAAAACTATTTGAATTGTAAAAAGTGCAATAGAAAGTATACAAAGAGTAATTGATACAATTATCTCAAATACTGTTACGGGATTATTTTTTATGTTCTTTTTTAATTTATACATTTATTCACCTATACTCAAAACTAATTCTTTGATTCAACTAACTTTCTATTCCAAATACGTTACAGGATTTCTTAATAAAACATTGTTTCCAGCTAAATATTTATTGACCATATGTAAAGGTAAAACATCTGGACCAATAAGTTTGCTGACTTAGTATCACATTAATATTACTTAACCCTTCAACCATTTATTTAAAAAATTAATGAGTTGGCTGAGTCGGCTTCTCAGGGGCGTCGCACTTATTACATTATCAATGTCTTCACAAGGTACTACATTCATTTTATCGCTAGAGAAACTTATTATAATGTCATTGTTTTCTTCACAAATAACGTCTTCCTTCCACTCAGTTGAAATAATTATTGCTCTTACACTATTCAACATACTATTGTTCATACTCGCAAGTACTCTATTGTTTCCTGCTACAATTATATATACATTTGGGCAACTAGGATGCTGCTTTAGTTTAATGCAATCATCACCGTGGAGTTGCTTACTTCTATCAGCCCAACCGTTTTCGATACCAGATAAACAAAGAGAGCTATGTCTCTTCCCCACTCCTCCGCCATATTCTTTTTTACGATCATCGGGATTCAACATAAAATAGTTCATATAGCTAGCATGTTCAGTATCTACAATATTTGATACAATTATATCTTGTTCGCCTAACTCTTGACTTTCTTTCCACAAGTGCTCATGATAAAGTGTAGAACCATTTAACAAATCTGAAACCTTCACTCTCATATAAAACTCCTTAATTGTAATTAATCAGAATCGATAAATTAGTTAACTAATTCGAAATAATAAATATGGATCAAATCCATAATATGAACTCTTAATTTTTTCATGTTCTTTGAATTCTTTATAAGCTAGATTTTTTATTTGATCTTTATTTTCGAAATAATAACTCATACCACTAAACCATGAATTCCAAACACTTTCGGGTACAAGGCCAATATTATAAAAAAAATATTCTTCAGCACATAAATTAAAATAGTCGTATATCTTCTGCACTGATAAATTCTCAGTGTTTAGACAGTCATTTAACACATCAAATCTTTTGTTAAACTCATTTGTTATGTAAAACACACTTCTTAAAGCATTTATACGTAAATTTATAAAGAAAGCTAAAAAAGCAATAAAAACAGATGCTGCCTTTAAAACATCAATATTTTTAAAATAAATTAAAAATGCATAAGTCAATGATATGAAAAAAATTGTTTTACCTGGATTGAACAAAGTATAATATTTGAACTTGTAAAATAGTCTACAATTATTCATGATACAGCCTCTATTGAGTTTATGTGCTCTAATAGGTCTTTTATCTTCCTAATCTCACCTTCCCTATCCCTAGACCAGTTCTGTGACCAAACCCTATGAATCTTCCAACCTCTTGCCTCGAGGAGACTCTGTCTTGCCTTATCTCGATCTCGAGCATAATCAGATGAGTGAAAGATTGCTCCGTCGCACTCGATACCTAACATGTAAGTATTCTCAATATTCGGATGTTCAATACCAAGATCAATATAGAAACCACATGTACCAATTTCAGTGTCAACTTTATAACCAAGCTTTTCAATTTCATTTTTTACATCTAAATTAAAACGGCTAGGCTTTCTTTGAGAAGCAACGCCCCCCCTAGGGAACATATCTAATATATTATTAGCTGTAGTTAAGTTTTTATCCGATACCGCTTTTGCAAAATGTAAATAACGAGCAAAACAAGTAACGTCAGGTTTATCTCTAAATGCTTCTTCAGAAGTTTCTAGAACACTCGGATCAAACGAGCAAAATATTTTCATCTTCTTCTTAGCTCTTGTTATTGCAACATTAAGTCTTCTTCCACCACCTTTGGTTGACAACGGTCCAAATGCCTTTCTTAAGACACCTCCAACTTTTGCAGGAGCATAACCAACAGACATAATGATATAATCTCTCTCATCTCCCTGTACGTTCTCAAGATTTTTATTAAAAAAACCAACAAAGGCACCATCTTCTGTATAATTCCAAGCTTGTTCTAATACTTCTGCAAATTTAGAATCTTTCTCCGCTTCTTTATCTAATAGTTTTTCTATAGTTTTTTGTTGTGAAACACCCATTGATATAACACCTATTGATGCTCCAGGGTCTTTCTTTAGTATTTGTACAATTTCATCAACGATTAGCTGTCCTTCAACAGGATTACCTTCTTTACTTGTAAAGTAAGCATCTTCTACGGAAACGAATTCAAGACAGTCGTTGTTTACCAACGTTTGAGGATTTGGAGGTGCTATTAATCGCCCACCATAAAATGCAAAATTTGAAAATGCAATAAGTGCTTCAGCTTGACTCCTGTAATGCCACTCTAGCAATACATCCGGATAAGATTTTAATGCCTGATCTAGTAAGCTTTCCCCAAGCTCTAGATCTTCATCCTCATCATAGTCATCATCAATTTTTGAAGAAAAGAAATTAGTTGGTGGCATTTGTTTGTTATCACCTACAACAATCATATTTTGCGCTCTAAAAATACAGGGTATAGAGTCTTCAATTCTTACCTGACTAGCTTCATCAAAGATAACGACATCGAATAACTCTTTAACATTAGGAAGTACCTGAGAAATACTTAAAGGACTCATAAGCCAACATCGTTTCAAAGAGATCATAGAACTTAAAGCACCACTTTCCATTACTTCTCGAGGTGGTTTTATTTTTCGCTTTTTCTGTGCTTCACGCCCAAGTAAACTTAATGACCCAGGATTAATACTTCTAGTTTCTTCTTTTGCTTTTGCAATATTATTACCTACTGACTTAAATGCTGTTTCACGGTGTCGATCAATTACATCTTTTAAACGATTTAAATTTTTCTCATGTAAGTCAGAATCAAAACGTTGTAACGACTTATCGCTCTGATAAAGTTTTTCATACCAACCTTTTACTGCTTGGCTAAAAGCATATTCATAAAAGCCCATATTAACATTCATATATTCTAGGTATATATTACGAAATGATAGCAATTGTTTGGATCTCTCAATGTCATCTATTACATTATGGAATGACTCTATGGTATTGATATATTCCGAGTCCTTTTCTGTTTCAATTACAAAATCTTTAACTTCACTAAGCTTTACGTTTTGTAGATCAATCTTGAAATTAGAATAACCGACAACTTTATTCACATCTTTAGAAAGCTCCTCAAAAAGTTCTTTTCTTCTATGGACCAGATCTGAAACATAGTTATAATCATCATAGATTGCATCAAATTCATCTGGATTGTATGCACTATCGATTATACGACAACCACCAATTAGATTAATATTTTGGGCCAATTCAGAAGAGTTATTAAAAGCTATATCTAATCTCTCTAAATGATCACTATCTCTAAGACTATCATTAAACCCAACAGCACCGATTGTTTCTAAGCGACTAAGCGTCTCGTTTAAATTATCAAAACATGAGATCCATGACTTGATTTGGTGATTAAGATCTATCCGAGTATCTTTACTTAACAAGTAGCTCTTTAATATTTTTCTATTTCTCCAAAAACTAGCTGTAAAAAAATCTAAAAAGCCACGAGGAACAGAATAGTAAGATGCCAAATCATTCATTACACCATAGTCAGCGGAATCTCTAAAAAGTAAAAACTCAGATAGAGTTTTCTTTATATTATTAAGTTCATTTGATATTGAAGACTTAAACAACTCTAGTTCATCATATGAGTTTTTATAATTCTTCAATAATAGGCGTGTGAAATTTTGGGTTTCCTTATCTAGAATACTCGCTCTACCTTGAATTTTTTCAATCTTTGCACCCGGAAATTTTTCAAGGCATATTCTATCAATATCTATAATTTCATCAATATTCTTATAAATTTTTGAAAAACAATTATTAAGAATTTGTTGATTCATCTCAGTCAGCTGAAACCCTTCTTGCTTATTAAGCCATTTATTTTGTGTCAAGTTTGGCACTTTATCCTTTAAGGTATTTAAATCTTGAATAGAAATTCTTAATTTCTCAAAGTCTTCATACTTCAATGGCCCAAAATAATTCGCTGTATTTAAATCTAAACCGATATGTGAATATTTAGAGTATAGAGCAAATAAATCCCTAATCTCCAAACCAGAGTTTTCATCAATACCTTTAATTGAATCAAAATACTCTTCAACTCTATTCTTATGTTCATCCAGGTCTTTACTTACACGATCCCATTCCAAAGAAACCTGGTTATCATATGGATCATTTATCACCTCGACAAAGGAATTGTAGAATTCACTTCTATCTAAATCAGAACTATGAATAACAACTGACTGTTGATCCAAATTACATTTTTTTAGTCTTTGATAAACAACATCGAGAGCTGTTCTTTTTTCAGCAACAAAAAGAACCTTCTTATTTTCAGCAAGTAGCTGAGCTATTAAATTAGTAATTGTTTGACTCTTACCCGTTCCAGGTGGTCCTTGAATAACGATAGCTTTTTCAGATTTTGCAGAGCTTATGGCTAAATGTTGTGAAGAATCTATATCGACAACGAAGTAATTTTCTTTCTCAGTATATTTATTTAATTCTGAAATTTTACTTTTATCGACAGGAGTTGGCACCTTAGCACCAAGTAGTAGCTCCGTTATTAACGAGTGATCACCTTCTTCTATGATTTTATTATAATCGTTATAAAGTGCCATCTTAGAAGCATCAAGATGATCAACATAAAATATATCCTGAATAATGAAGTTATTATTTTTAATATTTGTATATATTTTTAATTCTTCTTCATTAAAGAATTCATTAATATCAACATTCTTTTTACCAATAATTTCACCATTCTCATCTTTTACTGGCACTGTCCTTGGAGGAACTCTTAAAAGTTCTCTTTGTTCACTATTTGTTTCAATATCAATACTACACTTAGAAAATTCTTCTTTAATTGTCTCTAAAACTTCTCTGTAGTTCATGTCAGCATAAGCTTCCTCTAAATCGATTGAAAATTCATTTTTAAGCATTATTCTTAAAGTTGGATTTATACTGATTTCTTCACTTTCAAGAACTAAGTCGTACTTCTTACCTTTAGCCTTTGTAATATCAACAGGAATTTTAAACAATGGAGAAACGTAGAATTCATCATTTGAGTCATCTTTCTTTTTCCATAATAAAAATGGCCCGAGAAGCCACGCCCCACTTAGACCAAACTCTTTTTGATAACTATTATCTGCTAAGCGTGTTTTATCAATTCTCTTTTCCAAACTTGGATTTAAAAATTGATTTAACAAAAAGTGCTTATCTAGACTCATTTTAGTTTTTGCAAATAAGTCATTAGTTTTATTACTTTCTATTGTTATAGGTTCGAAAGTTTCTTGGTATTCTTCTTTATTTTTGGTTTCTATACTAGTTGCTAACCTAGTTAGAGGAATTGCCTTAGAAGATTCTTTGTAAAAGAGTTCTTTATTTCTTCTAGTAAAATTACAAAGTAAAATTTTATACTTTTCGAGTAGTCTATTGATTAGATTCTTATTTTCCATAACCTTCCACTTTAATAAATTAATGTAATGATTAAGTACTTAATCGACTAAAATGGGGTTAAATATTAAGGAAAATCAATCATTTAGCTAACATTAAGGTTACGTGTATAACTTACTTAAAATACTTAAGTTTATAATTTCAGATTCCTTAGAGCATCCGTCGAAGGGTTATGACTAGAAAAATAGCTTACATTACAGTCAACTATTTTTCTCTTATGAACAATACGGTGTGAAGGCGCTAACGTTTCTTTATAATCAAGATAGGTATTGTATCTTCCATCTAGTTTTGAGATTACCCCCTCTTCAAGCCCTAAGCTTGTAACGTACAATGAGGGCATTTCTTCTCCTTCAAGTAACTTAAGTAATTTAAGATTGTCTTCATCGAATGAGAATCCAAGACAAAAAATATTTTTCGACTTATTTATGAAACTGTAATCAAGCTCCTCATGATCATTTCTAATCAAGGTAATTCCTTCTGCAGAATTAACAAGATCCATGGACTTTACTTGTTCACTAAATATATAGTTTTGTCTTTTAGAACGATTACCTATATTCTTTGGTATACATTTACCAAGCGATCCATATACATATCTAAATGATAACGCCTCTTGCAATTCTTCATACTTATTTTGCCAATCTCCATTCCTGACATTGTCATAATTGTGATAATAATGCTCAACTAAACTTTGTTCTAGCATCCGATCATAATTAAAAGACACAAAGTTGATTTTTGAAATTCGATCTAAGAACTTCTTCTCATCACCATCTTTAGGGTTTAAAAAATTTAGGAGTAATTGTATCCAGTTGTCTTTATAAAACTTTGTTTCTTTGTGAGATCCGGTTGAGCTATTATAGGCTCTGTCTACGGCACAGTATGAATACTTAGTATTTTCATAGCTCTTTTTCTCCAGACTTAACAAAATATTTGCTATAGAGACTTTTCCTATTATATTTATATACTCAGCTTGATTTGATAAAAAACTATCAATTGAAATTGTATTTGCTTCTTTAAACATTTCAAGAAATTCTTCATAATGAGTTTCTTCATAATGTCTTCTTCTTTTATTTAAACAACTATTTAATGCTGAATTCATTTCTGCCGTTGGACGTTTTACCTTGAGCATCATATCTCTTAATTCAGCACCTGTAGGCATCCCAAACGGAACTCCCGCACCAGCACCAATAATGATTGTATTATCTCTTGGTTCAATCTTCACAAGGACTATACCTCAAACAATACTGTTTCTTTCTCGAGCTTCTCTTTCAACTCTTTATACTTTGGACAAACAGTCTTTAAAGTCATAAAAAACTCATCATCATGATTATCATGTAACAAATGCGTTAACTCATGAAAGATCACATACTCGATACACTCGATAGAAGCCGCGACTAGCATAGGATTAAGATTAATAACTCCATCTTTAGTGCAACTCCCCCATCTCTTGGCCATTTTCCTAACTTTAAATACTGGTTCAATTGGAGTTGAGTATCTACCTGTAAAAGCCTCAAGACATTCAGCCGTTTTATATGCAATAAGTGATCTGAACTCATTATCTAGGTATTCAGTCACCTTATCTTCTGCCTCATCTAGGTCTCTGACATAAAAGTTAATACGATTATGGGCCATCTCAATATGATAATCATTCGACTTGATGACTTTTAGATAATACTGCCTACCAAAAAGATATACAGACTCACCTGACACAAATTTACGTTTAGGTTGTATTTGTAGATTATTCTCTTTCTCTTGAACTTTTTCAATTATCCAGTTTTTTCTTTTCTGGATTACTTCTTCGATCTTATTCATTGGAATATAGTCAGGAGCAGTTACAATAACCTGGCCTTTAGCATTTACAGTTATTCCCAGGGTCTTTCTCTTAGACCTCTTTAAACTGTAATTAACTTTTCTGTTACCTAATTCAATACTTTCCATTATCTATAATCCAGCCTTTTTGCGATCAACATTAAATTGTCCGTAATTTCTTTCATCTCATCATCAGTAAATGTAACTTCGAATTTATCTTCTAATGGATAAAATATCTCGACTTCGATCGAGCCAATTATTTTCTTTTCAATGTCTGTGCCAAGGTGCCAATCTTTAACTGCTTGATTTTTAACGATCTCATCCACCTTCAACGCAAAATTTGCAATTTCATCATTACCAATTTCAACTAATTTGCTGGTTAGAGTTTCGATAACTCTGTAATAGGCTTTTGTTGTCTGATGCTCAGCGACTTCCGATGGCACATCAGTTTCTAAATCAATTTCAATACGATCTCGTACATCCTCCATCATCTGAAGGTATTCAGCCTCAGAGATACGACGATTTCTATATTTCTCATAAGCGTCTTCGATTACTTCAGACAACTTTTTGTAAAATATTGGGTCCTCATCAAAATGCTCAGTTATATGAGCAGATGTTAAGCCTCCAATAATATCAGCCCTCGATCCCTTTGACTTACCTTTTGTTTCTTCTTCAAACTTCTCTTTATCAAAAATATTAAACTGTTCGACAATAACTCTAGGAGGATCAGCTTTTAGATTCACATCAACTAGACGTTTAATATCATCTACATAGTCTTTATAATTAATCCCATCAGGATAACGTTCTTTGATTACAGTTCTAAGTTCAGCAAAGTATTTATACTCGTCTTTATACTTCTTCTTATCAGCTTCACTTGTCTCATAAGTCCACTCAGCAAAACCAAGTGCCAATTTATAAATATTGTGAAAATTTCTAAACTTCTGATAGAACTCTTTTCGTAGATTCTCATCAGCGAGGTAGCGACCAATTTCTTCATCATCAGTCATATTAGTAATTGATGAGAAGTGATCTTTTAGTGCCGTAAGCATCTCATCTAACTTTGTAACCTCTCTAGCCTTATCAAATAATGTTCCTTTAATATCTTCTGGATCGTAATCAGCTCCTTCCATTTGACGATAGAAGTCGATGGCATCATTCATATCATCAAAGATACCTCTATAATCAATTACAAGACCTTCAGACTTTCTTGGACAGAGTCTATTAACCCTCGCAATAGCTTGGAGTACATTATGCTCTTTAAGTCTCTTATCAACGTATAAAACGGCATTTCTTGGAGCATCAAAGCCAGTAAGTAGCTTATCAACAACAATTAGAATCTCTGGCTCATCTTCTTTCTTGAAGTTCTTAACGATGGTTTCTTGATACTTTCTCTCTCCACCATATTTAACCATTGCTTCGTCCCAGAACTTAACAATGTCTGAGCGATCATCCTCATCAATAGATTTAGCTCCCTCTCGCATATCTGGAGGAGATATTACTAGCTCAACTTTCATCCCAAACTCTTCAAGGAATTTCTTATAATTTAAAGCCTCTCCTTTAGAATTGGTTGCAAGTTGGCCTTTCATAAAGTCTTTAGTTGGCTCACCCTCAGCTCGGAAATTTTCACGATAGTGGTTCTTTATATCTAGTGAAATAGCCCTAATTCTATCTTCAGCTTTAAGAACTTCCTGCTCCATTGAGAATCGCTTCTTAAGAGCAGCCTTTTGATCATCATTAAGGTCTCTAGTTACACGATCAAACCAGCGATCAAGTTTTTCACGATCACCAGTTAACTCTCCCATTCGCCCTTCATATACGATTGGGCAAACAGCCCCATCATCAAGAGCATTTTCCATAGTGTACTTATGAATAAAGTCACCAAACTGAACTTCAGTGGCTTGATCAACTTCACTTTTAACCATCTTTCTAATAGGAGTACCTGTAAAAGCGATGAAAGCTGCGTTTTTAAAAGTATTCTTCATTAAGGCGTGGTTCTCACCAAATTGTGACCTATGCCCTTCATCAACAAGAACAAAGATATTTTGTGACTCATCTTTAACTTTATATTTCTTAGCTGCTGTTTCAAACTTATCAATGATTGTTGTCAGAACTGTATAGTCTCGTTTTTCGATGCGATCTTTTAAATCTTCACCTGACTTAGCTTTATGAGGCTCTTCACCACAATCTCTAAATGTATCTGAGATTTGCTTATCAAGACTCTTTCTGTCTGTAACAACGACAATTTTAGGATTATCTATTTCAGGATCAGCACTTAAAGCCTTAGCCAGCATAACCATTGTATAAGACTTACCTGAACCTGTAGTATGCCAAATAACCCCACCTTCTCTAGCAGAGTTATCTTTAATCTTCTTAACCCTCTTCAATGCTTGGCCTACAGCAAAATATTGCTGATGACGAGGAGCAATCTTGACCTCATTTTCATAGATAATATAGTTATGAATAATATCTAGAAGTCTTTCAGGCCTAAATATGAAATAAAGAAGCTGGTCTTGAGCTGTGACTTCCCTTGCTCCCTCATTCCATTTTTGCTCCATAATTGCTCGATCAGCAGGATGACGGAACTCAAATATCTTATCCTTTACATTTGATTCAATATTCTTATTAACGAGGCTCTTAAGTTCATCTTCTTTATTTTCAAAATTATCTTCTTTCCAAGTTCCCCAAAACTCCTCGGGAGTTCCTACTGATCCATATCTGGCTCCAGTACTACCAGCCATTGATCCAAGTATTTGTTGGAAAAGATAAAACTTAGTAATACCTTCTCTGTTTTGATTCCTTATGTGCTGCTCAATACCTTTGAGAACTGCATCGTTAAGGCCTGGCTTCTTACATTCAATAGAAGCAAGAGGCATCCCATTAACTAGAATAACAACATCAGGGATATAGTGTTGCTTACGGCCATTTCTTTGAACCTTAAACTCTTCTGTTACTTGAAATGTATTATTTGAAATATCTTTAAAATCAAAGAAGTGAAGATGAGCACTCTTTCGATCACCTTCATGAAGGAATGTAAGTCCCTTTCCATTTATTAGATGATAATAGAGGTCCTTGTTATCTTGTCTCAGATTATTGTTATTCCAATCAACAATCTCCTTAATCGCATCATCAATCAGACCTTCGGGAAGAGGTAATTGCTCACCATTATGAGAAAATGAATTAATCTTCTGGAGAGACTTTTTAAGCGTATCTTTGAGGATTACAGTATTTGTATCACCACGCTCTTCAATACAATCGTTTGGAGTTAAATAGTCATATCCACTATTTATTAGTAGCTTCACTGCTGGTATTTGCGAGGCTATTCTTTCCTTGAATAGAATCGAATTCATATTTATCTCCGTTTAGACTTTCACTCTTACTTTTCCAGTAAGAAGGTCTTGCATTAGTCCTTTCTTCATATTTTTCAATTTTTTTAATTTTTTACTTTTGGCCTGAATCACTTCATCAAATTTTAAAAATTTTATAGCTATTTCAGTTTGTTCTTCAATTCCTGGGATTATTAATGGAAGTCTGTAGAAGTCCCCATGGTTTAAATCTGGAATAGTAGTTGAACCTGCAGCAATTTCAATTTTCAACTGCATAAAGTCACTATTCAGATAATAATACAAATAATCTTTATCAATTTTTTTGCGATTAAAATCAATCAAAAAGAAGTTGTTGTGAAATACACCATGTTCATTGGTCACGACCTGTCCAGTATTACCTGTGCGAGTCATTAAAATATCACTCTTCTCACAAACTACAGATGCTGGTGGTGAATCAATATATTCAGGATTAGCATAGTCCTTTATGAATTTAACAGTGATGTATTTGTACCTATTAGGCCCATCAACTTTGTGTCTATTACTAATTGCTATTTGTAAGCCTTGCCTTACTTTGCAATTATCTTCAAAAGTAGTTACTTCCCAACTCTCTGGAATCTTTCCAATCGGACCATCCTTAAACTTAGTATGCCCAATCCCTTTAGTTAAAAGGTCTTGCATCATTCCTTTTTTAAGGTTTTTTAGTTTTTCTATTTCAATTTCAGTTAACTCAATAACCTTATCTACTGAAGTGAGAATTTCTGCGATTTTCCTTTGTTCATCAATGGAAGATGGTAACTCGCATTTCAAGGAGAGAAAGTCAGGCTTAGTAAATGACGCCTGGTTAACTGCTGGTTTAGTTATTGAGTGTATTCCTGCTCGAATTTGATTAGTCGATAGTAAATAAAATAAGAACTTCTGATCATATTCTGTTTTGGCCCTTATTCTAAACAAATTAGTTGAAAATATTGTGTCTCGCCCAAAAGGGTTAAAAATAGCTGGATAACCAATCTTTGCAAAACTATTAATAAAAGAAAGTAATATATCACCTTCATTTAAAAAATATCTTGAAGTGTCGTCCCCTTGAGGATCATCCCTATACCAATACTTCAAATCTTTACAAGAAAATTTATCACCGATTATGTTTCCGGAGGTTATAAGAGGTAAACCAATATCTTGAGATGATAATTTACGAGACAATCCACTTTGAAGTGTCTTAATCACATCTTTTAATTTTTTTCTTTCCCATCCTTTTAGAGTATCACTCATAACTTAATTCCTGTAAAAATGAGTTCATCTCCTTCTCAGCCTCTATACATTGAGACTCAAGCCCCCTTAAGGCTGTAGAATACTTATCCCACCATCTTTCAAATTGAGAAATAATCGTTTGATCAACATCTCCCATGACTTCACGAATTTTCTCTTTTGAATCTATTTCGTTTTTAAAAACGTAATAGTCTTTGTCCCTTTCATCAAAAACTATTGAAACATCAAAGCCATCGATAATATCCTGGATATAACCGTCCTCTACTTCGTATTTAGGGATTCCACCATTTAGGATCGCCTTAACATCAAAAATTTCAGGTGGTGCTGAAGTATCAGCATAACGGCGAATGTTTAAGTTATAATCGTTCTCTTTAATCTCATCTAATTCAACAACTCTTGAGTAGTGCTTATCCTCATGTCTATAAAGACTTTCTGTTTTAAACTCGACATAATTTGCGACTATATGATTTAAGTCTTGGTCCCTTAACTTGTTTTGATTTTTACCTTCTTGATATTCAAGGTCACCATTAATAAATAAGACCTTGTCTTTTCTATCTGCCGACTTTTTCTTATTAAAAACCATGATTGAAGCTGGAATACCTGTTCCAAAGAATAGACCTGACGGAAGGCCAATGACTGCTTCTAAAAGGTCATCATTGACCAATCCTTCTCTAATTTTCTTTTCTGCTGAGCCTCTAAACAGAACACCATGAGGTAGAACAACGGCACATCGGCCATTTTCATTTAAAGACGCGACCATGTGTTGAACAAAGGCTAACTCTCCATAACTTTTTGGTGGAATACCGTAGTTGAACCTTCCATAAGAATCATTCTTAGCTTCATCAATTCCCCACTTATCTAAACTGAATGGAGGATTGGCCACAACAACATCAAAGGTCATTAGCTCGTCATTTTCAAGATGAATTGGGTTTCTGATAGTATCGCCATTTTCAATGACTGAACGGTCAAACCCATGAAGAAACATATTCATCTTAGCTAAGGCCCAAGTAGCACCAGTAATTTCCTGGCCATATATTTGAAAGTCATTAATTCCATCTTTAGTTAATTGTTCAGCACAACGAATTAATAGTGATCCTGAACCACAAGTAGGGTCATAGATTCTTGATCCTTTCTCTGGTTTAACTAGCATAGCAAGTAACTGAGAAACTTCTGAAGGTGTATAAAACTCTCCAGCCTTCTTTCCAGCTCCAGCAGCGAAATTTGCGATCAAATACTCGTAGGCATTACCAATAACATCCATATTACCAATGTGAGACTTCCTCATGTTAAGTTTTGGATTATTAAAGTCGTCAAGAAGATGCTTGAGCCTCGCGTTTCTACTTTTAGTCTTTCCAAGGTTCGCCTCAGAGTTAAAACTTACGTTTCTGAATACGCTCTCAAGTTTTTCTTTGTTAGCATTTTCAATTTTCTCAAGAGCAACATCAATTATCTCACCAATGTTCTTCTCTTCTTTTTGCTTATAAATATCATCAAAGTGACAGCCATCAGGTAGAACAAAGTTCTCTTTCTCCAAGGCCCTTTTAATTCTCGTTTCATTACCTTTGAACTGTTCACTATATGCTTCGTACTTTTCTTCATATGTATCAGACAAGTACTTGATAAATAGCATCGTTAAAATGTAATTCTTATACTCTCCTGCATCGACGACACCCCTGAATGTGTCACAGGCATCCCATAGAATTTTATTAATCTCTTGTTGAGTTGTACTTTGACTCATATATCCCTCATGGCCTTTAAAATTAAGTATTTATTGTGAATTTTAGATACGTAAATTATGCAGTACACACAGTAGAATGACAAAGGATAACGCCTCGCAAACACTAACTTCTTAATTAAATTTCCAATAACATTTACCGATACGCAGCATACACAAGGAAAGAAATATGAGCGGAAAATCACTACGCGTCTTCGTGACAGGAGACTCGCCTAGATCTCTGAAAAAAGTCACTGAATTTAATTGGTCTGGGTATGCTTTCTATGGAACGAGAGAGCAAATAAGACAATTAGCTAAACGAAATGAGTCAAATAGCACAGGAGTCTACTTCCTTCTTTCAGATATAAATACTGAGATGGTTAGAATGTATGTGGGAGAAACAAACAACTTCCTTTCTAGATTGAAAAGTCATCATCAGAAAAAAGACTGGTGGACGCACTTCATTGTATTTCAATCAAACGGTAACTCACTCAACAAAGCCCATGTTCAATATCTAGAGCATCTATTTTGGGAGAAGGCCAATGAGTCAACTCAAATTGAAGTAATGAATGATCAAGTCATTAAACAACCTTCCCTATCAGAAGAAGATGTAGCAGACCTTGCAATATTTGAAGAAAATATACTTTTTATTCTTGAAGCAATGAACCTTGGATATTTTAGCTCTCATAAAGAAGTTTCATCTTCAACAGACACTGTGGAATATACTAGCAACGTTCCTTACAGCGAATATTCTGCTCAAATGCTACGTATCGAGGATACTTATATTTTAAAGGCTGGTTCTTATCTTAGAACTAAGGCGAGAGCATCATTTGAAAAAAGAAACTCTGGCTATTTCAAAAAATGGCAAGAGATTATCAATTCATCAAATGTTGAGCATATCGATAACGAAGTATGTCGCTTAAATAAAGACCTCGAGTTCTCATCACCTTCTGCCGCGGGAGTTATGGTCAAAGCAGGTGCAACGAATGGCCTTACACAGTGGCGAAATATACAGACAGGAAAAACAATTAAAGAAGAACTCGGAGACATTGAAGAGGAAAACGAATGAAGCTAGAAAAAATAAAATACAAAGACTTAAATAGCAGAGCTAAAGAAACATATAACTTTCAAAAAGTAAGTGCCCTACTCGTTGAATATGGCTTCGCTACCAATTGGTTAAATGTTGATTTTGAGTCAGCAGACTTCATTGCAGTCCACTTTAACGGACTTGATATTTTAAAGGTTCAACTTAAGGGGCGAGTCAATATTGATAAGAAGTATCAAGAAAAAGATATTTGGATGTCTTTCCCTGTTGATGATGATTTCTACCTAGTTCCACACGATGAGTTAATTGAGATAGCAAAGCGAACGACTGGTTGGATTGAGTCCGATTCTTGGAAGATTCATGGTGGTTACTCAGCGGGGAAGCCTAGTGTGAAGATGCTAAAAGCACTTCAGAATTACAAGCTATAACTTGTTCCACTTACTTAAATCCTTAGAAAAGTCCATATATTCAAAACAACTTTCAATCTAAGATAACTTGCTTTTGAATATCTGCAAAATTATTTGAATCTATATAAGATCTTTCTTGTGAAACTTGGCTCCAGTCCAAAGATGATGATAATTTAATTTCGTTATCTGTGTCTTCAAAATTTTCTGTGTAAACGGCTAAGTTAAATCCCTTCGCATCTCTAACAGAGGGATAAACAATTGCAGGGATCCCTAGATCATACACATAATAACCAAACCATTGGGAAGGTGCATACTGATCTACCCATGTATCCCAAGCTTTATATCTTTCAGAAAAAATTGCATTATACAGTTCAGTTTCTTTTAAACAAAGACTCATTGGCTCAACGCCCAGCTGCTTTGCAAGCTCTATATATTCATTTGGTAACTTGATATCTTTAATCACTTTAAAAAAATCACCTATTACATTTTTGTCTCTTAAGTCTAAGTACCTATCTATTTTTGCAGTAACTTTAAAATGTGCAAAATCTCCAATAGATTCATCCTCAGAATGAAAGCATTCCGCAAAAGCTGTGTCATAGTCATTTGCAAGATATAAAGCTTGAAAATAGTTTGTTGTGATTCTTGTGGTCTGTCCGAAGTTAAACCTTCCACCAGGAGGCCTTTTTACACTTCCGATACAACATAGAGGATCTCTATGAAACTTCGCGCGGACAATTCGGGACAAGTTGTCGTACTTGTAGTCTGTTTTTATATGCTTTAGAAATACATCATTAATATCATCTATTCTTTTTTCTCTTTCTCTCTGTAAATAGTTTTCAACTGTATCTGAATAAGCTCTTTCTTTTTCATTATATTCTTCAAACTGTCTTAATTTTTCATCAACAAAGTACTCAGGTATCGCTCTGCGCAAAATGGCGTCTCTTGCAGCTTTACTACGTTTATTTCTTTGTAAAAATCTATCGAATTCCCTTAATCGTTTTGGCACAGATAAAAACTAACATACCTAGTAAATATTAGAAAGGTGAAATACTAATAACCAGACTTTGCAGCATATACAAACTTAGTAACTTTACTAACTCGGCCCTTTAAGATTAAGCTTTTTGGACTTGAACCACCAAAGTTCAAATTTGGAGAATTGATCCACTTCTTAGCCTTGTTAACATCCCCTTCAAAAGTTTCTGCTACAAATTCAATTGCACCAGCTAATTCTTTTAGACGTTCCTTAGTTTTTGCAGCTATTCTATTGGGTCTAATTTTGTCAGCTGTTAGATTAAAAGCTGACGCTAGTTCCGCTCGTGAGATCTCGAGAAATCTACTCATTTCATCAATTTTTAAATCGCCTGTTTCAGTAAAAAAACCCAATACATTAGATATAGCAGAATTTGAAATCGCATTTTCCATACTCAGACCTCCTTGGACACCTTACCGACTTATCGTCAGAAGGTTGCCTGAACATTACCATAATTATACCACAAATCAACCCATATTTCACGAGGGGTAGAATTGACATTATCTTATTGATTACAGATACTTATACTATATTTAAATTTGTTAACTTGTCAAATTCATAAGTTCTAATAAAAAATAAAGAACTAAATGAATTCCTAAATCTCTAATATTATTCACCAAACCTAAACAACTGCATCACGTAGAGTCTTCAGAAAGCTCTGCCACAATTTTACCACATTTGTATAGAGTCATTAAGAGAGATGGTCTCCGCCCATGCATCGCCGACGTTGTAACGTCGCGAATGCACAACGGTAAAGCTGCGTCGTCATAACGCTTACGCGTGATGAACGCGCGCATGGTGGAGGTGCCGACAGACTTGCAACACTTTGTTTTCATTAAGGTCACAAAGCGAAGTGTAGCCAAAATAGCCACGACGGCCCATACTTTCGATAAACGTTATCACTACTCTTTTGTGTAACGTTTGGGTGTGTTCATTTTAATATTAATCATAAGTGTAGGCAAGTCACTGATCGCAATTAAAGACGTCTTGATCTTCTTAGAACATGATTGGGGAGAAATCTTCTTCTAGAATTTATTACTACTTGCTGTCTTCTTCTATTAGCTTCTATTCGGTTAAATAACTGTTTGGAACTTTGAATAAAATTTCTTAGAAAGCTATTAAATTCATCTCTCATTTTTCCTAAATTAAAATCTATAAAGTTTTGTCTACTGAAAGGAACAACGTAAGACCAATCACCTTCTTTAAATGGCAATAACCACCAAATTCTTTGCTCTTCTCCAAAGTCAAAGAACACGGGAACCTTACTACTACTCCATTCATTAAGAATCCTGCTTTCCTCGGTATATATTTTCATCAGCATTGGATTAGGAGTAATCTGTACACCATCTTTTAGAGCATTAAAAAATTGCTCCTTATCTCTTTTCCTACGGAGGCCATCAACGACCCATACCAACTTTGGGTAAAAATTATCTCTTGATAACCTTTCTTCGCTTGTAATGAATGAGTGTTGAAACTCTATTACTGAACCATGTACTGTTTTAACATCTGCGATATGCTTTTCACCATCATCAGCAGTTCTTTCGGGTGTATCACTTGGTGGAAAATGGAATAAAACAACGGTTGGAGACATCATCAACCGCAACCAAAATCAGGAGGCATAGCATGCGTGCGATAATTGAGATATTTCTTGCGATATTATTTACAGTGATTTCAGGAACTACGGTTTTGAATCTATCAAGCCAAACGATAAAGAAAGAAGCCCTTTTGAAAGTTCAAAAGGGACTGCCTTCATTAGAGAGTTTTACAAAAAAAATGACTAATTAATCACAGTTACTTGAACAACATGATTCTTTTATAGGCTCTGCTTTCTTAATTTTTGATAGCTTAATTATGCTAATGCCACCTTTGATTACAACAAGAGAGACAATTCCTCCAATAACAAGGTCAGGAACATTACTCTTAAGAAAATATACCAAAACGCCGGAAAAAATCACTCCGGTATTAACGATTACATCATTAGCAGAAAATATCCAGCTGGCCTTCATGTGAACTTCTCCGTCTTTATGCTTATGAATCAATATAAGACACCAGAGGTTAGCGATAAGTGCAATTACTGAAACCACGATCATATAATTAGACAGTGGCTCACTTCCAAAATAGAATTTTCTACCAACCTCGACCAAGCAAAGCAGGCCAAGAGAGATTTGCATAATTCCGCTAAAATATGCCGCCTTATGCTTCATTGCAATCGACTTTCCAACGGCATAAAGACTTATACCATACACAAATGAATCAGCCAGCATATCTAGCCCATCAGCAAGAAGCCCAGTAGACTCAGCATAAAACCCTAAAATGATCTCAACAACAAACATCGTAAAATTTATACCGAGTAAGTATTTTAGCGTTTTCGCTTCTACACTAGGAGCGATATCTGGAATATCATGATCTAAAACCTCTTGAGAGCTTATTAAATCACCGGGAAGAGAAATAGCCTTTAAAGAGTCCAGTATCTGGTCTTTATCTACACTATGATAAAACTGCACAGTCCTAGACTCTAAATCAAACACCATCTTCGCGCTTGGGTCTAAGTTTTCCATCAATCCTTCGATCATTTTTATTTCAGAAGGACAATCCATTCTTTTTATATTTACAGATGTTTTTTGCATCTATGCCACCCTCTTTGCCAACTTTAGCCGACTCTATATTTGTTAAAAAATAGTGTTAAACACTATCTAAACTTTCGGAATTAATGGATATCTTATTTAATCAATGGCTTTGAATGAACCTAATAGGAAAGAAACTCTTCAAGTACCAAACTTTAACCGTCAGAGAATGAGATCGACAAAACCGATCAAGAACCCCCCCAAAAAGAAACAGATTATTTGCGGATTATTTTTATTAGCTTCCTCGCCTCTGTGGCTTTAAGCGCAGGAACTTCAACGGCCTTCTCTATAAAGACTAAGTACTCCCAAATACGTGGTGAGTGTGCGCCAAGAATCGTTAAGCTCTTTAACAATATATCTATCGAAAACTTTTTGATTTTGTAGTTTGTAATTTCAGATATAAGACTAGCCGAAATGCCTGTTAGATCACTTAAGTCCTTCGGTTTCATTTTCTTCTCATTAGCAAAACGCACAAAGTGTTTACATAGACTCACTTTTACTCTTTCTTCAATCGAGAGAGAGCTTTTGCCAGTGATATGAGTAAGTTCACTTCTTTTAGAATCATGAATTCTTTTTAAAACATCTTCATTTTTATAAGTCATATAATCACCATAAAAATTTCCCTACACAGCGAACAGAGGCAAGGAAGATAATAATACTTAATTATAACTCCTCAAAGAACAGATCAAAAACAGCCTGCACATCTTCAATTTCAATAGAGTCGTAGTCTCGCGCCTTAAGCTCTCTGTGACAACGTAGCGTTCCTTCGGCCAGAGTAGATGCAAAGTATTCTTTAAAGTCTTCTTTAAAGCCTCTCACTTTCCTGTATCCGCCTTTTTGTGTATTCTTCACAACAAGATCGTCGATACACCCTTTAAGTATATCAAAGTTATCTCTAAACTTTAAAAGTAGTTCATAAATATAAAAGCAATCCTTCTGGGCAAAAGCAGGCTTTCTTCTATCCTTGATTATAAACTTTTGAATAAGATATGCTCCAGGGTTTGGAATTTGAATATCTATGTCTATGTCATTTAGTTCAGGAATGTTTTTTGAATTGATGGTCCAAGGATCAAATAAAGCAAGATCAAGATATCTCAAAGGTTGGGCCTTAACACCATCCTGAATTTCCTTAACTAATTGCCTCTTTCCTTCTTTATCGGGATCTCCTCCCTTCATCGGGCAAAGAAATTCAATCTCAAAATTCGTATCAGGCAATGTAAACTTAGTGATTATTTTATCTTCAACAGGTTTAGGGTCAACGACGAAGCCCTGCTCAGTGAGTCCATCAATTATTGATTTATTGAGCATCGTTACTTTGTCAGATGTTAAAACATCGAGGTCTTTTGTTGCAAGAACTCCAAGTCTACTATTTTGGCCATACTCATGATATTGATAAAGTGCATTCGCCAATCCACCAATTATTACAATCTCTTTATTGTAATCTTCAAGACCTACTAGAAGCTTCTTAAAAGCATCATAAAACTCTTTATCGATTTTTAATTCTTCCACCCCATTCTCCTAAAATGCTTCTCCAAAACTCTCTCGTATATATAATCGGCTTGTTCCCTTCCCCTTCCTCCTGAATATTGGACATCTAAAAGAAGTTGGATAGGATCTGCTATATTTAACTCTCTGCGCTCTCTAGCAACTTGTACAACTGGGAACTCGTTTTTATGCAGAATAAGCTTAATTCCATCCTCAGAGCTATCAGATATCCGAAGCTTCATTTTCTTAATGAATCTCTCTAATATGTCTTCTTGGTCTTTTTTTGCATGAAAAATGACAGACTTGTTATTCGACCATGATAAGTCGAGTTCTCGACAAGCTAGATGACCACTCATGATAACGGCTAATTTCTTTTCAATTTGATGGCTTACTTTATGGAAATAATGGAATGCTTCTTCTCTCCATTCTTCCAATGAGATCATTGGCCTTATTGGGGATAAATAAACTTCTTCCTTTCTAGAAGAGGAATAGTTCATCTCCCACATATCAAATAATTTCTTAAGGTCTCTAAACTGATATTCATGGCCATCTATATAAAGATACTCTTGTTCCTGTAAAAGCTTTGCGAAGTTAAAACATGAACTTTCGCTTACGCCTGAAAACTTTGAAAGTATTTTATAATCATGAATTTTTCTTTGAAATTCAAATGGCCAAAGCCTTTCGCTCAATCCATTTAACAATAAACATTTTAACAACCATTGTTGAATAGGAGAAAATGAAAGCTTCTGCTTATATTCTTTTTTATGCAATTCAATTTTACGATTCAACTCTTTATGAATAGACCTTTCTAAAATATGCCCCTCAAAATTTCCTGCGAGTTTTCCAGAGTCATCGATTAATATCCAATTAAACTCTCTACTTTCATAGCGATCAAAAAACTTGAGTGCATTATCTAGGAATGAGTCAGATAGTTTTTTTACTCTAGCAATTAAAAGGATTGGTAGGTCTACTCTCTTACTTCTTGAGTCATGTCTTAAGAAACGCCTTGAAGCAAAGCTTTCAAACATACTAGGAAGTACACTAGCATATCGAAGATCATGATATTTTTTTATTTCAATGAGATAATCCCCTCTATTAGAAGACAGGTATCCATCTACTTTTCCAAGCAACTTATCCTTTTCGGCCTCTTCAATTTCTCTCGCATTGAGATCAAGTCCTCTCAATACGTCTTGAAATGAAAATGGTGATAATAGTTTATTTATTTCTTCTTCATTCACATTCATCTTATCGTTCATTGTACACTAAATATTTAATGTACACAAAACTTTCAATGTACACTAAACAAGATCATGAAAAACCACGATGTAAAATCAGCAATTTATGTAAGCAATGAGCTCAGTTATAAATCTTCTCATTTAACAAGAAGCTCCTCTTACACTCTATGCACCCGCGATGTTCAGCTTTTCGCTTAGCAACTAGCAATTTAAAAAGCTCATGATTATCCCTCGTGTATGATTCATGATCGAAAGTCCCCTTAAAAACTTCTATTGGCAGCGCACCTTTAAGCGACGTGTGAGGAATAATGCGATTGTACTGCGTAACAAATTTGTATACTTGAGAATAAAGACTTCGAAAATTTTTAGACTCTTTTAAATAAAAGCGTTGCTTGAACTGACGAAAGACGGCCTCAACCATGGAGTTTGAAAAGCGAATATCTTTTTTCGCAATAAGTGACTTAATCCCTTTCCCATGGAGTAACCACTTCGGTTTTGAACCCGTATTCTCACTTCCTGCATCCATAACAAAGGCACCCTGAAAAGATGGGGCAAAATGAAAAGACTTTATAATTGTTCTATACGTAAGATCCATAGTCTTTCGATTTGATAACTTCCAAGCGACAATTAATCTTGAATAATTATCTATGACAATCTGTAAATATGCCTTTTCCTTTTCTCCGTACTTTAGTTCTGTGAGATCAATATGCCAGTACTCATTAACCTTCTTTGCTCTTAATCCATTCTTATATTCCTTCTTCTTTCTATTAGGTGTTGTTCTTCTTACAATTCCATGGAGCTTTAAATACTTATACCAAGAGTCTAAAGAACAATGGAGTATACGGTGCCTCTTGCAATAGTGCATGAGACTAACTGTCGAAAACTTTCGAAATTGAGGAAGAGTTGCATACTTTATAAGAGTTTCGACTTCCTTAGATGTTAGCTGATTAGCACGATTCAAATTACATCTCTTATATTTATTTGTCTCACAGCCGTAGGCCTCAACTCTCCATCTGTAATAACTGCTTGGAGAAACTCCAATAGTTTTTAAAATCTCTTTTAAAGTTAGAAAATCGCGAAAGGACTCTATCAGCTCAATGGCCTGTTTCCGTTTCTCTTTACCTTTTAAATTATGAACCTCAACCTCTTCTAAAAACTTATGATACATTTTCTTTAATAGTAAATTCTTTGCCTTTAACTCAAAGTTTTCTTCTTTTAACTTTTGAACTCTATGCTCATATGCGCAATCGCTTTCGACCGTCACTCTCTCCTTACTCTCTTTAAGCCAATAATTAATTGTCGTTCTTGGAATATTCAAGTCAGGAAATAAATTTCGATTTCCACTTTCTATGATCATCTTTTTAACCATAGGATCGTACTTCCTATACGCCATAGAGCCCTCTTTCTTTGTTAATTTTAATGGTCTTATACTGACGAAAATTCGGCTCTTCACACTTGAAGGTGTT